>CAUQHH010000079.1:0-9244 GCA_963517705.1 uncultured Campylobacter sp. | reverse complement strand
GCCCGCCCTCGCGACCAAGCCCGCTCATTTTTACTCCGCCGAAAGGAATATGCGCCTCGTCTTGCAATGAAGGGCCGTTTACGTGTAGCATCCCTGTCTCTATTTCCTCGGCACAGCGCAGATAGTCCGCGACATTTTGAGTGATGACGGTCGCGCTTAGTCCATAGTCCGTACTATTGGCTAGTTCTATGGCCTCATCTAAATCCCGAGCTTTGATAATGGCCGCAACCGGCCCGAATGCCTCGGTTGAAAAGATTTTCATATCCGGCGTAACGTCTGCCACGGTGGTCGGCATATAAAAGTTGTTTTCGCTCGTACCGCCGGTTAGCACCCGCGCGCCTTTTTTCTTTGCATCAAGAACCAAGTCATCGATAAATTCGCACTGTTT
Source organism: uncultured Campylobacter sp. (assembly GCA_963517705.1). Taxonomy (GTDB): domain Bacteria; phylum Campylobacterota; class Campylobacteria; order Campylobacterales; family Campylobacteraceae; genus Campylobacter_A. Next base: position 8,856 of record CAUQHH010000079.1, on the reverse strand, counting down.
ACGCTCGATAAGCGGCCCGATAACAGTGCGTGCATCGGTCGGATCGCCGACTTGTAAAATTTTAACTTTTTCCGTAAATTTGGAGACGAAATCGTCATAAATTTTTTCATGCACTATGATGCGCGAGCCTGCCATGCAAATTTGACCTTGGTGCATAAAGATACCGAAAAACGCGGTATCTACGGCGTAGCTAACGTCCGCATCCTCAAGAACGAGAACGGGACTTTTTCCGCCCAGCTCAAGGGTGCATTTTTTCATATTTTTCGCCGCGCTTTGAGCTATATGCTTGCCGATCTGGGTCGATCCCGTAAACGTTATCATGGATATACGCTTATTTTCTTGAAATGTCTCGCCAAGCACGCTACTTGAACATGGAATGATATTTAGCACGCCGGCTGGCAAACCGGCCTCTTGCAGGATTTCGCCGAATATTAGACCGCAAACTGGCGTGTTTGACGATGGTTTTAATACAAAGCTATTGCCCGCCACTATGGCAAAGGCAAATTTTTTACTACTTAGTATCATCGGTGCATTAAACGGCGAAATTCCGGCGATCACTCCCAGCGGACGACGAATAGCATACGAAAAAACCCCGTCGTCGTTTGAAACGAAAGTTTGTCCCGTTACGCGTCTGGCTTCACCCGCCGCAACGCGGAATATATCGCTAACGACGCTAATTTCAAAGTTGCATTTTGCGATCGTCGAGCCGCTTTCGCGCATCAATATATCCCTAATATCGTCTGCCCTTCTTTCAAAAATTTCAGCCGCCCTTAAAAGTACGGCCTCTTTTTCGCGAGGAGTCGTTTTTGCCCAAAGCTTTTGCGCTCTATAAGCGCTTGCGATGGCTAGTTCGATATCTTCCTTGCTAGCCATATGCACTTTGGCAAACACCGAACCGTCGGCGGGATTTATGCTGTCTACGATAGTGCCGGCGCTCGAGCTTACATACTTGCCGTCTATATATAGTTTGTACTCTTTCACGATATTTTCCTTGCTAAATTTTAAAGTATGATTATATACTAGAAATTTTTACCGTATATAAATCCGCCTAAAATGCCAAATTTTGGCTTAAATTTGACTATTTTTTATAAAAATCGCGCAGGTAAAATTCTCTGCACTCCAGCGTCTAAAAGCGCAGTCGTAGCAGCTAATCTCGCCGCCGCATGCCATCTCTTCTTCATCGTTGTCGGGCTTAAAATTCGCGCAGTTCTCGGCGGCTTCGCGCGCCTTTTCGTAGCTGGATTTGCCGAATCTAAACTCGCCTTTTTCGTTAAAATTTGAGCGCATTAAAACCCCCGAAGCTCTTTTACGCTTAAATTTCTAAAGCCGCCGCCCGATTCTTTTTTAACGAGCAAGGTCGCCTTAAAATCCAAAAATACCGGCTTTAGCGCGCCGATTAAATTTACGCGCTCATCTGGCAAGAGAGGTTTAAAATTTTCATCCGCGACCGCCTCGATAAAATTTAATCCCAAAAGCTCGGCCACGCTCAAATTTGACTCTTTTAGTTCAAATTTGCCCCTGATTTTACCGTCGTTTCCGCTAAGCCTAAGCCCTATACCGGCAAGTGCGCCGATGACGCCGCGAGCGCCGCTTTTTAGCTCTTTTAAAAATACGTTTTGTTCTCGCGCTGTCTCAAATGCCTGCTCCGTGCTTAAAAATATCTCTTTCGCGCTTTTGCCGAATTTTATAAGCTTAGCCGCATTTACGATATCTTTTTCAAAGGCCGCTGCGATACCGGGTTCCGCGCCGGGCGCGCTTTTGCGAACTAGCAGCTCAAGGGCAAAATCCAGCACGCGCTGCTTTTGCGACTCGGTAAGCCAGGCTCCCAGGCACATAGAGCTGTTATGCGAGGTATAGTTGATGCGAGGATCGAGCAAGAGCTGATGGCGCGTAACGAATGAAACTGGCGCAAACGAGCCCGCAAAGGCGGCAATCTCTTCGGCAATAAGGCCCGTAGAAATATCGCCGCCTAGCTCATCCGTATCGTCGATGCAAAGTAGAAATTTAAATTTCATTTTAAAAACCTTGATTTTTAAGTCAAATTTAACTATGCGTAAAATAAAATTAACTTTTTATATTTTAATAATATTAATCTCGTTAAAAACGTATTTTGCAAAATATATAATAAAAATTTCATTTCTAAGGAGTTATTAATGAAAAGGATTGGCCTGATCGCCTGCTGTGCTGCGATGGCCCTACACGGCGAAGTGTTTACGCTAGGGCAAGTCGAAGTCGTAGAAAGTGTAGGCGGCGTGCAAAAAAGCGACACGAACGTAGTTGTTTTGGACGAGCAAAAGTTGCAACGAGACGAGATAAAGCGCCTCTCAGAGGTCGCTTACAGCACGCCGGGCGTATACGTAGATAAAAAGGGTCCGCGCGCCGAGCAAAATTTCTACATTCGCGGCTTTGACGCGCGCAGAGTGCCGCTTTATATCGACGGCATTCCTGTTTATATCCCGTATGACGGTAACGCGGACTTTGGGCGTTTTACGACATTTGATCTAAGCCAAATCAATATCTCAAAGGGCTCAAGCTCGGTGCTTTACGGTCCAAATACGATGGGCGGAGCTATAAATTTGATCACCAAAAAACCTACAAAAGAGCTTGAAGGCAGCGTCGGCTACGGCTTTGAGACGGGCAAAAACGCCAAGACCTACGGCAACAACGTTGATTTCAGTATCGGCACCAAGCAGGAGCTATTTTACGTGCAAGCGGGCGGCAGCTATATGGAGGATGCGGGACAGCAGCTCTCTCACGACTTTAAACCGGGCGTTACTCGCAACGAAGACGGCGGCAGACGCGATAACTCCGTACAGCGCGATAAGAAATTTAATATAAAATTCGGCTTTACGCCAAACGAAACCGACGAGTACGCCATCGCCTATATCAATCAAAAAGGCGAAAAAGAGCAGCCGTACTATACGGGCCGTTATGCCAGATATAACATGGCAAAACGCTTCTGGGAATGGCCGAAATGGGATAAAGAAAGCATATATTGGCTATCTCATACGCAGTTTGAAAACAGCCTATATATAAACACCAAAGCCTTTTACGACAAATTTGTAAACGACCTAAACGGCATCAAACCTTTTGCATTTAACAGCCACTACCGCGATAAAGGCTACGGACTGGGTACTGAGATAGGCGGCGATATCGGCGATAGAGATACGTTAAAATTTGCGTTTAACTATAAATTTGACGAGCACAAAGAGCATGACGACGGCGAGCCTGTGCAGACGTATCAGGATAAAACCTACAGCTTTGCGCTGGAAAATACTTACAAATTTACCGATTTTACGCGGCTGATTTTGGGCGTGAGCTACGATACTAGAGATGCGATCAAGGCTCAAGAATACGGCAAGATAACGTCGGCTACAAATACGCTTTATGACTTTGAGGTCGCCAAACGCCACGCCTTTAACTACCAGGCCGCGATCAAGCACAGCTTTGACGGCAACGACGAGTTTAGCGTTAGCTTTGCTAAAAAGACATATTTCCCTAGTATGAAAGAGCGCTACTCAAAACGTTTCGGCCGTAACGAGCCAAATCCATACCTAAAGCCCGAGGTCGCTAACCACTACGAGGTCGGTTATCAAAGAAGCTTCGGCGAGGCTTTGAGACTGGAGACGGCGCTATTTTACTCTAAGGTTAAAGACGCTATCGGCGAGCACAACATCATCGTAGGCGGCAAAAAGCTAGCTCAAGCCATAAACGTAGATAAAGCCGAATACAAGGGCTTTGAGCTCGGCGCGACATATTTTGCGGGGCAAAATTTGGAGCTAGGCGGCAACTACACCTATATCAGCGCGAAATATAAAAGCGGTGCGGATAGTAGAGTTTACGACATACCTAAACACAAGGCTTTTGCTTACGTAGACTACAAGATCGTGCCTAAATTTAGCATTTATGCTTCGCAGTACATGATCTCTAGCCGCTACTCAAACTCTTACGAAGTGACAAAACTTGCGGGCTTTGGTGCAACAAACATCAAATTTATCTACAAACCGACCGAAAGCCTAAGCGTCGAGGCGGGCATATCAAATTTGTTTGATAAAAACTACGAGTATAGAGAAGGCTATCCGGAAGAGGGAAGGGTATTTTTCACGAATTTAAGATATAAATTCTAATTTCATAGGCTGGAATTTACAAGGCGGATCGCTCCAAAAATGCTCGGTCCGCCAAAATTTTTAACTCTATTTATATAATAAAATCTATTTTAAAATTTCTTTAGCTAGACTTTACGAAATCATTTAAAGGCGAAAAATGTTTAAAAAAATTATCTTGTTTTTCTTTGCGTTTTTGGGCTTTTGCTTTGCGATGACGCCTGAGCAGATCAAGGACTACATCGCCCAAAATAGCGAAAACATAGCTCAGCTACAAGGCACTCCGTCTAAAATTTACGCCAGCTCGCCGCCGCTTTTATATATGCTCTACGCGCTTGATCCCGCTAAAATCAGCGGCACGAATTTCGAATGGAACGACTACGAGCGGCCCTATGTCAAAAAAGAGGTGCAAGAGCAGCCCGTCGTGGGCGGCTTTTTTGGTCAGGGTAAGATCCCAAACGCCGAGATGCTGCTGCGCCTAAATCCAGATCTCATCCTCGTAAATGCAAGCTCGCGCAATGCCAAAAAGATGAGCGAGGTTTTCGGCTCTATCAAAAAGCCAATGCTCTATCTAAGCGCGACGAAGTTCGAGGACTACTTGGACGGGTTTGAAATTTTAGGCGAAGTGACAGGCAAGCAGGAGCGCGCGGCGAAACTCATAAGCTACGCGAAAGAGTCGCTAAATTTGACCTCGCAGATCGAGGAATACATCAGGAAAAATAATCTGCAAAAAGTAAAAATTTACTACGCGCAGGGCAGCGACGGGCTAGCCACCGAGTGCGAGGGCTCGTGGCATGCGACGCTCATCGAGCGAGCTGGTGCGCAGAACGTGCATAAGTGCAGCGAGGATCCAAACGCCAAATCCTTCGGGCGCGTAAAGATCAGCTTCGAGCAGCTCGTAAAATATGATCCCGACGTCATCCTCATCTACGAAAAAGAACTGTTTGATAAAATTTACGGCGATCCGAAGTGGCAGCTGCTGGGCTCGGTGAAAAACAAAAAGGCTTATTATATCCCGCGTGAGCCCTTTTCGTGGTTTGACCGCCCGCCTTCGTTTATGCGGTTTTTGGGGCTAAAATGGCTGGTAAATTTAATCTACCCCGAAGCGTTTAAATTTGACATGATTTCCCAGACGCGCGAGTTTTATAAGCTATTTTTGGATCTTGAGCTCACGGACGATCAAATTTATAAAATTTTAGGACGGGGTGCCGAGTGAGTAAAGAAAAATGAGCAAAAGAGCGTTTGTGTTTTTAGCCCTCCTGCTGGCGCTTTGCGTCGCGGGCTCGCTGCTGCTGGGCAAATACGGCTTTAGCATAGAGGACTACGCGCGCTACGTCACGGCGTTGCTACGGGGCGAAAGTTTAAAAGATTTCGAGGTCATGCACACGCTCTTGCTTGAAATTCGCCTGCCGCGCATACTTGCCTGCGTGCTCATCGGCGCTAGCCTCGCGATCAGCGGCGCGGCGTATCAGGCGATGTTCGTAAACCCGCTCGTAAGCCCCTCGATACTGGGCGTGCTAAGCGGCGCGGGATTTGGCGCAGCGGTCGGGATGTTTTTTAAGCTAAATGAATACCTAATCCAGCTTGGCACATTCGGCTTCGGCTTTCTCGCCGTGGCAGTGGCGCTTGGCGTCTCGGCGCTGTATTCGCGCAGCGGCAGCGTCATCGTGCTGGTGCTGGGCGGCGTCATCAGCGGCTCGCTCTTTACCTCGCTACTCTCGGTGCTAAAATACGCTGCAGACCCGAACGACGCGCTTCCCGCGATCACCTATTTTTTAATGGGAAGCCTAGGCTTTGCGTCTAAAAGTTTTATCCAAATTTCAATCCTGCCGATGTGCGCGGGCGTTTTGCTGCTAGCGCTTAGCGGCAAATACCTAAACGCGTTAAGCCTTGGCGAGGAGGAGGCAAAGAGCCTGGGCGTAAATACGGCGCGGGTTAAAATTTTCATCATCCTCATTGCGACCTTCGTTAGCGCGCTTAGCGTGACGATCGCGGGCATCATCGGCTGGATCGGGCTTATCGTGCCGCACATCGCGCGCTTTATCTTCGGCGCCGACAACCGCGCGGTTCTGGCTAGCTCGGCGATGATCGGCGCGATATTTCTGCTCTTTTGCGACAGCTTCTCGCGGCTCATTTTTACCTTTGAGATCCCTATCGGCATCGTGACCTCGCTGTTTGGCATACCGATGTTTATCATCGTGCTGCGCCGCGCCAAGAGGAGCTTTTGATGCGAGAAAATTTGATAAAAGTGCGAAATTTGCGCTTTGCCTACCGTGACAAGCCCGTACTAAAGGGCATCAGCTTTGACGTCGCGACGGGCGATACGCTAAGTATCCTCGGTGCCAACGGCAGCGGCAAAAGCACCTTGCTTCGCATAATGCTGGGGTTTTTAAAATTTGAGGGCGAGGTGCTGATCACAGGTAAAAGCGTGCGCGACTACGGCAAGCGTGAGCTCGCCTCTCTCGTTGCCTACGTGCCGCAGACGCACGCGCCGTCCTATGACTACAGCGTCTTTGACGTCGCTCTGATGGGCGCGCTGTGCAGGACGCCGCTGTTTTCTAGCTTTAGTGCGGCGGATAAAAAGCTAGCCGAGCAGGCGCTGGAAAAGATGGGCATCGCGCATCTAAAAAACGCGCCCTACACAAGGGTTAGCGGCGGCGAGCGGCAGCTGGCCTATATCGCGCGCACGCTGGTTCAGGGCGCGAAAGTGATCTTTATGGATGAGCCCACCAACGGGCTGGACTTCGGCAATCAGATTAGGCTGCTCGAGATGATAAAAGCGCTGGGCGACGAGGGCTATACCTTCGTGCAAACGACGCATTACCCGCGCCACGCGAAGTTCGTTTCAAATTTGACGCTATTTATAAAAGACGGCGAAATTTTAGCCTTTGGCGAGAGTGAAAAACTCATAAACTCTGAAAATATCGATAAAATATACAGCATAAACTACGAAAGATACGAGGATAGATTATGATTTTACCTTCAAACTACGATGAGATCGACTTTGACGCGCTTTATAAGGCGCAAAAGGCAAGAAGCTCGTTTGGTAAAAAAATTGCCGAGGACTGGGACAAAAAGGCGCCCAGCTTCAACGAGGGCGTGATGAAAAGCGCCTATGCGCAAGAATTTATAGATAAGGTCGATTTTACGGGCGTTTCTACGCTACTGGATTTTGCGTGCGGCGCGGGCGCGCTAAGCGTGCTGGCGGCGAAAAAAGCGGATCAAATTTACGGCTACGACTTTTCGCCTAAGATGCTAGAGTTTGCCCGCGAAAACGCTCAAATTTACGGCGCTAAAAACGTTAAATTTGCGCAAAAAGCCTTTGAGGACGACTGGTCGGACGTGCCTGAGTGCGACGTGGTTTTGGCCTCGCGCTGCCTTGAGGTGGACGATCTAAAAACCGCGCTGGGTAAGCTTCTTTCAAAGACCAAAAAATCGCTTTACATCACGTTTAAGGTTGGCGGTAGCTTCGTGGACGATGAGATTTTGGATGCGATAGGGCGCAAGGTGGAGCAAAAGCCCGACTTCATCTATCTTTTAAACATCTTGTTTCAAATGGGCTATTTGCCAAGCCTTAGTTACATAAAAGCTAAGTGCCATGCGGGCCCGGAAACAAGCGCGCAGGAGCTAATCCAAAAGACGCGTTGGGGGCTTGGCGGCGAGCTAAGCGAAACGGAGGAGGCGCGGCTGGCGGAGTATTTCAACAGCGGCAAATACAAACCGAGGCAAGGATTTATGCACTGGGCGTTCGTGCGAGTGGACAAAAATAGTTAAGATTTTGTTTTTTAGTTAAGTGATATAAATTCGAGATCAAATTTAAATGAAAGAAAATCAAGCTAGCGAGCGCCCTATTAAAACGCTCGCTAGTTAAAGAAATTAAGCGCCTATGATGATGTGGCTAGCTTTAATGATAGCAGTTACTTCATCGCCCGCTTTTAGAGCTAGGTTTTTAGCAGACTCGTTAGTGATGATAGCGCTTAGTTTATCGCCGCCGGCTATCTCGATATCTACTTCAGCGTTTACCGCGCCCTCTACCACTTTTGTTACCTTGCCTTTTAGTTGGTTAGTAGCGCTTAGCTTTAGACCGTTCTCGCCTTTAGATACTATGATAGAAGAAGCTTTAAATAGATAAACTACCTTTTTACCTGCTACTAGATCTAAAGCCTTTTGGCTATCTACGGTTACGGTTGCTTTTACGGTCTCTCCGCCTTGTAGCTTTGCTACTACTAGAGAGTTTACCGCTCCCTCTCTTACCTCTGTGATTTGAGCTTGTAGTTGATTTCTTGCGCTAAACATTGTGTTTTCCTTTGTGATTAAATTTGATTTCGTATTAAAATCTGAGCGAATATTAACAACTTAAACTTTTATAAAACTTAAAAAACAAATATGCAAAAATTTAACTTTGTCACTAAAAACGCATACATTAACGATTATCGGAATTTTAGGTATTTTGATAAATGAAGTAGAAAAATTTAATTTCGTAAGTTGAAATTCGGGACAAACATTTTTTGGGGTGAATTTTAAAAGGGGCGGAATGAAAAAGTCAAATTTAGACTAAACTAGTAGTGAAGCTTTATGTGGCGATTGCAGAAATTTTGCATTTAAGATATATGCTAAATTTGCATATATAAATCATCATCAGATGCCGATAAAATCGCACTAAAAATAGTTTAAGTTTTTGCTTGATTTAAGCAATAATTCACTACAATCAAATCTTAAATTTAGATTTTCAAGCTATCATTTCGCAAAAATT
>CAUQHH010000078.1:0-9439 GCA_963517705.1 uncultured Campylobacter sp. | reverse complement strand
CATCTGCTCCGTTTCGCAGCTGCAGTGAGGTATCTCGCACAGCCTCCTAAAATCGTTCATAACCTCGTTTTTTTGCATGTTTGCTCCTTAAATTTACTTAACGATCTCGCCCGTGTAGCCAGTCGTCGCCACCGCGTCTAGCAGCTGCTTCTCGCTCACGCCGTCTTTCGTCTCGACGCGGGCGGTTTTGTCATGCAGACTAGCCTTGGCGCTGATGACGCCGTCCACCTTTAACAGGGCTTTTCGCACCATCGCCGTACACAGCGGACAGTGCATCCCCTCGACTTTGATGATGAAATTTTGATTTGCAAACGCCACGCTTGCAAGCAGTAAAATAGATAGAATTTTATTCATAAATTTTTCCTAAAACTTCGGGATATGATAGCAGAATAATCACAAAAACAGCTAAAAAAACGTAGATAAAGATCCACTTTTTGCGGCGATTTGCGAGGTCGCAGGATTTTGGCTTTTTGAAAAAATAAAACGCGCTCGCCGCAAAGCAGATCGCGGCAAGTGCGGTAAAATAGGGCCTTAGCTCGGTTAAGCTCTCGATAGCTTCCGAGCTAAGCAGGCTAAATGAAGCGCCGAAAATCAAAAACAAAAGCGCGGGCAGGCAGCAAAGGGTCGCCGCCAGAGCGCTTACTACAGACGCCAGAGCTAGCCAAAAGCCCTTCATTTGACCTCTTGCGACTTGTAGTCGTAGCTAAATTCTTTAGGCGCATAGTAATTTAGCACGTTGTCGTCCACTTCGCCGTAAGGATAGCCGAAGTTATTTAGCGGAAATTCCGCAGGCTTCGGCGATAACACGAAGTCGCGCGCATCGTTAAAGCCGATCCAGCACATCTCCCAGTTGCCAAACAAAAACTCGCGCACTTTGGCAAGCTTGCTATCGTCGTTACTTAGCTTCTCGCCTAGGCGCACCTTCGCAACGTCCGCAGGATCGACAGGGATCCAGCCGTAACCTTTTAGGTAAAATTCCGCTCTGCAGTGTTGACCGCCCGAGATCGCTGCGAGCCCCTTCTCATCGGCCTTTCCCATCTCGTTTGAAAATCTGCTCTGCCCTACTCTGATGCCAAAAATCTCGCGCGCAGGGATACCTGCGGCGCGGCAAAGCCCAACGAATACGGAGTTTATGTCGGTGCATTTGCCCACCAGCTTACCGCTTTGCAGGATCGCTTTTACGTCGCCCGTGCCGCAGCCTAGGACGCTGTTATCGCGCTGCATGGTGTTTGCCACCCATGTGTAGATCGCTTTTGCGCGCTCCAGATCACCTTTTACGCCTTTAGTGATCTCCTCGGCTTTTTGCTTTACGATGCCGTCGTTTGGGATGTGCTGAGTAGGTTTTAGATAAAATTCCGTCTCCGGACTTAGCTTTTCGTTCGGGTCAAATTTGACCTTACTAAAGTCAGTGTTTCGCTCGAAGGTCTCGACTCTAAATTTAACGCTAAGCGTCGGCTTTGCCACCTCGGCGTAGTCCACGTAAAGCGTCGGTATCGCGTCGTAGTTCACCGACGGATTGGCGAAATTGCCGTCAAATTTGATGTCGCTTACGCTCTGATACTCTCTAATAAACGGCAGCGGTATCCACAGCCTGGTTTTCTTGCCCGCCTCTAAAATTTCGTGATTTAGAGTTACGTCAAAAACCCTCTTGTTGCCCATAGCTTTGCCCTCGCCCAAAACGGTGCTCGGAGTTGCCATAACGGCGCCTAAAATCGCAGTGTTTCTTAAAAAATCGCGTCTTTGCATGAAATGCCTTGTATAAATAATAGTTGCCCCGCAACTCTTGGGCGCTATTTTACTAAGAAAGGCTAAATTTGGCTTTAAATAGCGGTATTTTCGCGAGTCATTTGGGCGCCTTGCGATTTTAGAATTTGACTTGGCTAAATTTGGATAAATTTTTAAATTTTACGCACCGAGACCCGCACCTTTAAGATGCTAAATTTGGTTTAGTTAAATTTAGATGTTGTCAATTAAAGCTAATCTTTTTTAAAAAAAATGAGGGGGCTTAGATTACGCCCTATCCGTAGTCGCGAACACTAGTGAAGCAAAAGGCTCGCTTTTGTATCCACCTTTCTCTTTTTCTTTGGAAGAGGAAGGGGTTTCTACTTACGGTCTGCTTGCAGCTGCTAGTGCAGCGACGCACCCCCCCCACCTACCCCACTGCACGCTAGGGGTGGCGACACTGCCTTGCTGACGCAAAGCGTCGCAGGTTTAAATTTGGAGCTTTAAAGGTGTGGGTCTCGGTGGATAAAATTTAAAGCCAAAATTTGCAAATTTGACTTCAAATTTGAACGTAAAAGTTAAGGCGAAGTATTTTGTAGAAATATTTTGCTTCGCAAAAAACGCTACGCTTGTTTTGAGATGGATTTGAATGTTGTGCAGAAATTTTAAGTCAAGGCTAGACAAGTAGTCTGCCGCAGACTTAAAATTTCAAACTCATTCAAAGACGCTTAAAAGACAAGCCTTAGTCGATAAATCTTTTTGTTAAATTTGCGTACGCATCTATCCTTCTATCTCTCAAAAACGGCCAAATCCTGCGCACTTCCTCGCTTCTGGTCATATCGATCTCGACGATGCAGCACAGCTCGCTCTGGCTATCGGCGCGGAAAAGCTCCTCGCCCTGCGCGCCAAAAACAAAGCTGTTGCCCCAAAATTTGATCCCGTCCATCACGCCGCTTTCGTCGCCTTCAAAGCCCACGCGGTTTACGGCAATCACGGGCAGGCCGTTTGCGACCGCATGTCCGCGCTGCACGGCGACCCAGGCCTCTAGTTGGCGCGATTTCTCGGCCTCCTCGTCGCCCTCAAACCAACCGATCGCAGTCGGGTAGATGAGCAGCTTAGCGCCGCGCAGAGCCATGAGGCGCGCAGCCTCGGGATACCACTGATCCCAGCACACCAAAAGCCCAAGCCTGCCTACGCTCGTATCGATCGGCTCAAAACCGATGTCGCCCGGAGTGAAGTAAAATTTCTCGTAAAAGCCCGGGTCGTCGGGGATGTGCATTTTGCGGTATTTGCCCGCGACGCTGCCGTCTTTTTCAAAGACGAACGCGGTGTTGTGATACAGCCCGTCCGCGCGTTTTTCAAAGAGCGAAGTGACGAGCACGACGCCGTTTTGCCGTGCCACCTCGCCCCAAAATTTGACGTCGTTTTCCCAGCCCTCGGCAAGGTCGAAAAACCTCGTCTCCTCGCTCTGGCAAAAATACTGCGTCTGGTGCAGCTCCTGAAGCACGACAAGCTCTGCCCCGCCGCCGCTAGCTTCGCGCACGAGCTCGAGCGTCCTTTGCACGGTTGCGTCTTTGGTGCCGTGAAATTTTTGTTGGATTAGCGCTACTTTCATATTTTTCCTTACGATTTAAATTTTTAAAATTATATCAAAGCGGGTATAAATTAGGGCTTGAACGGCCGGCCGGGCGAGTAAATTTCGCCGCTCTAGCCGCTTATAAAATTTGCTTTAGCCTCTCAAGCAAGCCCGCGCAAGAGTGCGAAACGTCATCGTAGCACCGCTCAAAATCGCGGGTATAGTATGGATCGGCGATTGTTTTACCGTTTGGCGCGTCGCTAAATTCGAGCAGGAATTTTACTTTTTCGTCAAATTTAGCCTCAGTGCCGAATTTACGCTTTAAAGTCCTTAAATTTTCATCGTCCATTATCAAGATAAGGTCGCTGCTATCAAAATCTTTTTGCGTTATCAAGGTCGCTTTGTGAGATGTCACGGGTACGCCGTTTTGCTTCAAAACCCGCACCGTTTCGTAATACGGCGGCTCGCCTATCTCGTCCTCGTGAGTGGCGCGCGAGTTGATACTAAGGCGCTCTGCCAGACCCGCCTTTTCGCTCAAATTTTGCATAACGGACTGCGCCATAGTCGAGCGGCAGATATTTCCGTGGCAAACGAATAAAATTTTCATATTTTCCCTTTGATTTAGCATTCGCACGAGCCGTTTTGATCGTCGCACGGATCAAGGTGCGTCGTGATCTGCCACTCAAACTCGCCGTATTTAGCCCTGATATCGGCTTCTATCTCGTCTGAAATTTTGTGCGCGTCGTAAAGCGAAATTTCGCGGTTAAAGACCAGATGAACCGCGACGTAGCAGATGTTTGCGCTCTTTCTGGTAGCTAGGCCGTGATAGCTTGCTATCTGAGGGCGCGAGCGGATTATCTCCTCGATTTGCGCCGTTATCTCGGGGTCTAGCGCTCGGTCAAGCAGCACGCCTACGCTTTCTTTCATCAAATTTATCGCGCTAACGGCGATGTAGCCGCTAATCACTATACCAAAAACGGCGTCTATCGCGGCAAATCCCGTAAATTCGACCAAGATAAGCGAGGCGATAACGGCTAGGTTGCTAAAAAGGTCGCTTTTATAGTGCAGAGCGTCGGCTCTAACGATCAAATTTCTCGTGCGGCGAGCGACGCGGGAGAGGTAGGCGACCAGTAGCCCCGTAACCGCGACCGATAGCGCCATCGCATAGAGCGAAAAAGCCGTATTTACGGGTGCTTGCTCCGTTTGCAGCTTACGCACGCTCTCGTAAAATATAAACGCGCCGGCACCCACGATCAAAACGCCCTCAAACATCGCCGCAAGCGCTTCTAGCTTGGCGTAGCCGAAGTTAAATTTAGCATTGGGCGCGGCCTGGGATTTACGGATGGCGAAGAAATTTAGCGCGGAAACTAGCAAGTCAAGCATCGAATCGATCGCCGAACTAAGCACCGCCACCGAACCGCCGATCAAACCAGCGGCAAATTTAATCAAGGCCAATGCAAACGCCGTCGCACCCGCGACTATCACGGCTCTGCGACCTAAAATTTCATTTTGCCTTTTTATATCGGTATTGTTTAATTGCATTTAGATTTCGCTTTCGGCTTCGCTCACAACGCTGTACTTGTTTTCCGCTTCGCCAGAAACCTGCTTCGCTTCGCTCACAACGCTATACTTGTTTTTCGCTTCACTTCGTTCGCTAGAAACCTGCTTCGCTTCGCTCGCACCGCTATACTTGTTTTGACTCGAGCAGTGCAGAGAGCCGTTTTGGCGCACGAAAACTAGTGAATCGACGCCGATTATCTTGTGATCAGGCAGCTCCCGCGCCAGTCGCTCGAGCACGATTTTATCGTTATCGTCGCCATACGTCGGTACGATCACGGCGCCATTTATAAAGATAAAATTCGCATATGTGCAACCAAGCCTCTTGCCGCCGTAAAATTTAGCTTTAGGTAGCGGTAGCGGCACGAGCTTAAAGCCCGTATTTTCAAGCTCTTTTTTCATTGCAGCAAGCTCCTCAAAATGCTCGTCATTTGGATCGTCGCAAGAGGCATAGGCGATGGCATCAGGAGCGATAAAACGCGCCAGAGTATCGACGTGGCTGTCGGTGTCGTCGCCCTTTATAAAGCCGTTTTTAAGCCACACTACGCGCCGAAGGCCAAAAAGCTCCCTAAGCCGCGCCTCGATCTGCTCTTTGCTTAGATGGGCGTTGCGATTGTCGTTTAGTAGGCACTTTTCGGTCGTTAGCAGCGTGCCGTACCCGTTAAAATCGATACTGCCGCCCTCAAGCACGAGATCGATACTTCGCAAATCGCTTTTAAAGCGCTTGGCTAGCTCTAAATTTACGGCATTATCCTTCGAGCTTTCAAATTTGCCGCCCCAAGCGTTAAATTTAAAATCATAGCTGACGATTTTCGCGCCGTCCTCTACGTCGATCATGCCGTAGTCGCGTATCCACGTATCGTCAGTATCGATTTTTACGAACTCCACGTTATCAAATTTAGCAAATCGCTCCCGAAAAATCCCCTCATCAGGGCAGATCAAAACGACCTTTTGAAACGGCACGATAGCAGCGACTAGTCTCTTGTAGGCATCCAAAATTTCGCCCAGATACGGCTTCCAGTCGGTGTTTTCGTGCGGCAACGATAAAAATATCAGCTCTTGTTTTTCCCACTCTGCAAACGCTCTCAAATTCGTCCTTTATTTAAATAATTTCTATCAAAATTTAGGGGTTATGATACCTTTTGCAAGCTTAAATTTTAAAATAAATCATACAAAATTAGTTTTAAATTTAGTTTGCTTTCGCTACAATCTCGCGAAATTATCAAAAAGAAGCTAAAAAATTTATGGATTTTGAGTTTATAAAAGAATTTACGCCGATGTTCGTAAAAGCGGGCATTTTCACCGTCAAGCTCTCGCTTTACGGCATCTTGCTCTCGCTTGTTATCGGTATATTTTGCACGCTGGTTAAATTTTACAAGGTCAAGATCCTGATGCCTATCGTAAACGGCTACATCGAGGTTTCTAGAAACACGCCGCTGCTTATACAGCTTTTTTTCCTCTACTACGGACTTAGCAAATTCGGTCTAAATTTGAGCGCTTTTACCTGCGCGGTCGCGGGGCTTGCGTTTCTAGGCGGCAGCTACATGGCGGAGAGTTTTCGCCTTGGTTTTGAGGCGGTGAAAAAAACGCAGATCGAGGCCGCGCTTAGCGTCGCGCTCACGCAGGGGCAAATTTTACGCTACGTTATCTTGCCTCAGGCTTTTAGCGTCTCGATCCCTTCGATCGCGGCTAACGTCATCTTTCTCATTAAAGAAACCTCGGTCATCAGCATCATCGCCCTGCCCGACCTAGTCTACGCGACAAAGGATATCATCGGGCTTTACTACATGACCGACGAGGCACTTTTTATGCTGGTAGTTAGCTATTTGATTATCATTTTGCCGATATCTTTGGCGTTATTTTGGCTAGAAAAAAGGATGAGAGTTGGACGGAGTTAGTATTTTATTCGACCCGCTGGTCTTAAAGCGGCTGATTTTCGAGGGGCTGTGGATGAGCATGCAGATTTCAGCCATCTCGATCGCCATCTCTCTTGTTTTAGGCACGTTTTTGGGTGTGGCTATGAGCTCGAAAAACAAATTTATCTTTTTTGTGCTCAAAATTTGCCTCGAAATCGTTCGCATCATGCCTCAAATCGTTTGGCTATTTTTGTTTTACTACGGCGCGAGCAAGGCTTTTGGGCTTGATATCTCTAAATTTAACGCCTCGCTTATCGTATTTAGCTTGTGGGGCGTGTTTGAGATGATGGATATCGTGCGCGGCGCGATCGTCTCGATACCGCGGCATCAGTTTGAGAGCGCAGCCGCCCTAGCGCTTAGCAAGACTCAAATCTATCTTTACGTCGTGATCCCGCTAGCCACGCGCCGCCTAGTGCCTGCGGGCGTAAATTTGCTAAGCCGTATCATCAAAACCACCCCGATCGTCGCTCTCATCGGCGTACCCGACCTGCTAAAAGTAGGCCAGCAAACGATCGAGGCAGCGAGCCTAACCGCCAACCCAACTGTGCCGTTTTGGATATACGGCTTTATATTTTTATTGTATTTTCTCGTCTGCTATCCTATCTCAAAACTATCCAAGATACTTGAAAACAGATGGGCATAAGGAATCAAATGAGCGAAATTTTAAAACTCTCAAATTTAAGCAAATCTTACGGCGACTTGCAAGTGCTAAAAGATATCGACCTTAGCGTCAAAAACGGCGAAGTAGTCGTGATCCTAGGGCCGTCAGGATGCGGCAAAAGCACGACTCTGCGCTGCATAAACGGCCTTGAGCCCTTTGACGGCGGACAGATAGAGATAGCCGGCGAAAAGATCGACAAAGACTACAAGGACTGGATAAAAATCCGACAAAAAGTGGGCATGGTGTTTCAAAACTACGAGCTGTTTGACCATATGAACGTCATCGAAAACATCATGCTAGGCCCGGTGAAAGCGCAAAAAAGAAGCCGCGAAGAGGTCGAAAAAGAAGCCGAAGCATGGCTAGAAAAAGTCGGCCTAAAACACAAAAAATACGCCTATCCAAAGGAACTTAGCGGCGGGCAAAAGCAGCGTATCGCTATCGTGCGAGCACTTTGCATGAGGCCTGAGATCATGCTATTTGACGAGATAACGGCCTCGCTGGATCCAGAGATCGTGCGCGAGGTGCTAGACGTCGTCATAAACCTCGCAAAAGAGGGTATGACGATGCTAATCGTAACGCACGAGATGGGCTTTGCGCGCTCGGTGGCAAATCGCATCGTCTTTATGGATGAGGGCAAAATCGTCGAAGAGAGCGAGCCTGAAGCATTTTTCACGCATCCAAAAAGCGAACGCGCGAAGAAATTTTTAAATTTGTTTTCGTTTTAGGAGTTTTAAATTTGACGTTTTTTAGGCTAAATTTGAAAGCTTTTTCGTCAAATTTAGCTGTTAAGCTCTTGCGCTTTCGTTAAATTCAAATAACCTAAATTTAACATCCTAACTTTAACTCAAATTTACACAAAATAACGAGCCCAAATTTGATCCGCTAGTCATTTCTTAAATTTAAAATTAAATTTGTAAATTTATATTGAGTAAATTTTACACTCCATTTTAAATCTAGCGTTACGTTTTTAAACAAAATTTGATTTTTCTCTGCGCCAGTCGTCCGAAAAAGTACAAATTTAGTCGCATTTTAGTCAAGCTTTTGTATATTTTGCGCACTTTATTTTAAAGGAGAAAGAATGAGAAAACTTCTGTTTTCATTTTTGGCAACATTCGCCGCCGTCTTTCTAACGGGTCAGGCTAATTTGCAGGCTGCCGAAGCGGACGCTTTGGCTAAAATCAAAGAGCGCGGATACGTGCGCGTGGGCGTTTTTAGCGACAAACCGCCGTTTGGCTACGTCGATAAAGAGGGCAAAAACCAAGGCTACGACATATACTTCGCCAAACGCATCGCAAAGGATCTGCTAGGCGACGAGAGCAAGGTAAAATTTGAGCTCGTAGAGGCGGCTGGCCGCGTAGAAGTGCTAGTAGCCGACAAGGTTGACATCACTTTGGCAAATTTCACCAAAACCCCTGAGCGCGCCAGAGTCGTTGATTTCGCACTTCCGTATATGAAAGTATCCTTAGGCGTAGTTAGCCCGGACGGCGCTGTCATAAAAAGCGTGGATGAGCTAAAAGGCAAAAAGCTAATCGTCAATAAAGGCACGACCGCGGATGCGTATTTCACAAAAAATCATCCTGACATCGAGCTTATAAAATACGACCAAAACACGGAAACCTTCGCCGCCCTGGTCGATAAAAGAGGCGCGGCGCTAGCGCACGATAACGCGCTGCTTTTTGCGTGGGCTAAAGAAAATCCAGGCTTTACCGTCGGTATCGAAGCCCTAGGCGATGTGGACGTCATCGCGCCTGCTGTCAAAAAAGGTAACAAAGCTCTACTTGAGTGGCTAAATAACGAGATCGTGGAGCTAGGCAAGGAAAATTTCTTCCACAAAGACTACGACGCTACGCTAAAACCGATCTACGGCGATAGCGTAAATCCGGAATCTCTCGTCGTCGAAGGCGGCAAACTATAAAACCCAAAGTCGGAAGAAATTCCGACTTTTTCATTCTATACATTTTAAAATTTAAAGCATTACGTAAATTTACCACCAGCACAACCTATCGT
>CAUQHH010000077.1:0-9465 GCA_963517705.1 uncultured Campylobacter sp. | reverse complement strand
AGCGCCAGTAGTCGCTCTTGTCGGTATTTATGTCGATCGCGATGCCGTAGGAGTGGGAGCTCTTGCGCTTTGTACCTTCGATCACGCGCCAGTTAAACGTGCCTGATGGGTTATCGAGAAATTTTAGCAGCTCAGGTTTTTGCGCCACTAGCGCGTCAAGCTCGTTTGAAACGGCTTGCAAGGCGGTTGCTGCACCGTTTTTGGAGTTAAATTTAAACGTCTTGCCGCCGTGATTTTTTAGCCAAACGACATCCGTTAAATTTGCCTTCACTTCCGCCTCGCTTGCGCCGTAAATTTTATCTAAAAGCTCGTAGTTTCGGTATCTGCCCGCGTCATTGCTAGGTAGCGCTAGAGGCTTAAACAGCGGATAAGGCTGCGCAAAAGTGTCCTCGACGTCGGCAAGATTTAGTAGATGCGCCGTATCTTTTATCTCGCCGTCATCAAATTTGATCTTACTGCCGTCCGCAAAAATCACCTCGTTGCCGACTATTTTCACACCGTAAGCTTTTTCGATCGCCGATTGTTTCGCGCGCTGAGCCTCTTCGCCGCTAGCTATTTCAAAGGTGTTCATGGAGTTTATCCGCGAAACCAGCAAACGTTTTGGATCGATATCGGAGACGTCCGAGCCGATTTTTAGCGTCGTGATCGCCACGCCGCCGATCATGGCTCTGCCGTTATCTTTCGTGCGGATACCCCAGACGTCGTGTACGGCGAGCGGTTCGCCACCGCGCAGGCCGGCGTAGAGCATGATGTGTCCGTTCATGTGAAATAGCGTTCTATACGGCACTGCCTGCGTTTTGATGACGCGCAGTTTTTCTTCCGCGCTTAAATTTGCTAGGCTCACGACCTTGCCGATTTGGCCTTGCGCCTTTGAGTTTCGCGGTAGCCACACGCCAAAGCTACCAAGGAAATCCTGTAAAAACAGCGAGCAGTCGCGCTTGCCGCCAAACCCGCCCCAGCCGTAGCTTTGACCGAGTAGCGATGATGCCAGCGCCCTTACATTTTCGTCGCTAAATTTAAGCGGAAAGCGGCTCGCGCTTTGTTTTGAGATCTCGTAGTTTTTTAGCCCGTTTTGGGTCTGGATTTTGCCGTAAAATTTAAACTGATCCTCGCTTTGAAACGGCAAAATCGCGCCTATGCGCCCGTAAAACAAAAAGTTGCCGTTTTTGTCGTATATAGGCTCTTCGTCTTTGATAATGCTTAAAAATTTAGAGTTTTTTAGCTCGCGCACGCCGTCCGCGCTTAAAATTTTGATTTCGGTCGATTTTACCCAGGCCCATGCGGCGTCACTACCCACAAATGCCCACGCGCCGTCGGCCGAAAAGTGCGAAACGTAAAGCGGATAGCCGATAGAGACGAAAGAGAGCTGAGCGTAGTCAAACGGTAGTCCCTCGCCGGCACGTGCCGGATTATAGAGTATGGCCTCGTCGGTCGGTATATTTCGCAGGCTAGTATTTGCCGTCGTTATCGCAGGTAGAGAGACTTTACCGAAGCTCTCCACGCTAGCGTTTTTGCGCACTTTTTCAAACCATTCGTTCGGGATTTTGCGCATATTTGAGAAATAATACTGCCTTTTTGCCGTGTTTTTATAGTAGTCCAGAGCCCAAAACGCATCTTTTGCGGTGGTTGAAGGCGCTCTTAGATCAAGCGAGTTAAAGCGTTTTTGTAGCAGTGTTTGGCCGCTGCTTTGAGCCTCAAAAGGCAGTATCGGCAACGCATTCACATTTTGATCGACGTCAAATTTTAGATAGCTGATGTGGCCTAAATTTTCATCAGCGCTCTCCTCGGGCATATCGTATGCCGATGCTGTATTGACGCCTTGACCCTCTAAATTTACCGCACTAGAGGCATCTTTTGACGATGCGCAACCGCCTAGCATTACTAACGCTACTGCCGTAGAAAGCATAAATTTATTAATTTTCAATCTTACTCCTTAAAAATAAGCTATAATTTTACAAAAAGTTAGGGAAATTTGTGCTAAATCAGCTCTTAGAAATATTAAAAAAATCAAATGTTTTTCTCACCGGGCGCGGCGGAGTAGGCAAAAGCCACCTCACGCAAGCGGTCATCAAGCACTATAAAAGCGAGCTAAAAAACGTCGTCGTACTCGGCAGCACCGGCATCGCGGCGGTAAACGTCGGCGGAGTGAGCGTGCATAGTTTTTTTAAATTCGGCATTTGCTCTAGCCTCGAGGAGCTTCGCGGCTACGACCGCAAACAGCGCGGGAAACTTGGCGAACTAAAAAAGATGCTCGACGTCTGCGATCTCATCGTGATAGACGAGATCTCGATGATCAGCGCGGGGCTGATGGATATGATTTATTACCGTCTGATGAGTTCGCGATTTGTCGGGCGAGTGATGCTCGTGGGCGACTTTTATCAGCTGCCGCCTGTGCGAAAAAACGGAGATGACGGCAACTTGCTCTTTAAATTTCTCTATGCTTTTAACTCAAGCTCGTGGCATGAATTTGAGTTTAAAAATATCGAACTGGTCGTCTCAAAACGCACGAAAGATAAGAAATTTTACGATATTTTATCCATGCTTCGCGTAGGGCGACTTAGCGAAGAGGTGTTTAGCTATATAGAAAATTTACGCATGCCAAGCGTGCAGATAAATGGCGACACCAGCGTGCTTTTTGGACGAAATTATGAAGCGGACGACCTAAATAATAAGATGCTATCTAAGCTACCTACGCCGCTTGAAAGAGCCGAGGCGCTAGTGGAAATTTATGATGAAAATTTAAACGAAAACGCGCTGGATCGCTGGATCGCAAACCTCTACGCGCCTGAAATTTTAAATATAAAAATCGGCGCGAAAGTTATATTTACCGTAAATAAATGGGGCGAGTATTATAACGGTGAGCGCGGGCAGATAATGCAAATTTTAAAAGAAAACGGCGAGATAAAAAGCGTCATCGTGCAAAAAGCTAACGGCGAGATCGTCGAGGTTGAGCGCGCGAGATTTGACATGAGCGAGTTTGTGATGGCGGGCGAGCATCTAGAAGAGCGCGCGAGGGCGTCTTTGACGCAGTTTCCGCTAAAGCTAGCCTACGCGATCACGATACATAAATCCCAAGGCATGAGCATCGAAAATTTAGTCTGCGACCTAAATCATATCTTTGCCAACGGGCAGCTCTACGTCGCGCTATCGCGGGCGATAGATCCCAAAAAGCTAAGGATATTTTACGACAAAAGTCGGCCGTTTAGAGAGTATTTGCAAAGCGTCGTTAAAATAGACGAAGAGGTCGAGAAATTCTATCTTGAAAATAAATTTGAAAACATTAAGGAAGACGTATGAAAAAGATTTTTGCGCTGGCTTTTGCCGCGGTTATGGCCTTTGCCGAGACGCTAAATATCGACAACTTTGAAACCGATCTGTACTCCAGAGACGCCAAAAGCTCGATCAAAAAAGTAAGTATAAGCCTGCGTCTGGAGGGGCGCGACGTCGTGGATAACGAAGCATACGTGCTTGACGCGCTAAACGTCGTTATCGGTAGCTTTTACGTCGAGGATCTGCTAACGTCGCTGGGCAAGGAAAAATTTAAAGACACGCTAGCCAAATACACCGCCAAAAAGCACTCTGTCGATATCGACGAGGTGCTCATCATCTCGCTAAAAACCGTGCGCGAACCAAATATCGAAGAACTACTTGAAGCGCTAAAAAACGTCAAAACTACGGGCTCAAAAAGATCGCAAAAAGAGCAGGTCGAGGATATATTGAGGGGAAATAAAAATCAGCTAAAGCCAATGGATTTAAATCAGATAGATGATTTTGGCAAGGATTTTGGCGAGCGGTAAAATTTGGGATTAAATTTATAAATTTTACGCACCGAGACCCGCAACTTTAAGGTGCTAAATTTTGTTTGGTCAAATTTGGATTTTAGTCTTTATTGTTAAGGGGGAAGGGGCTTGAATTACGAAGTCGCTCCCTTCCCCCTTAAAAATCCCCCAACCCCTACGACGTGAGATGTGGCGACATAGCTTTGCTGGCGCAAAGCGTCGCTGGGGTTTAGAAACTAATTTTGTTTGTCAAATTTGCATTTTCAAGATATGGGTTTCGATGGATAAAATTTGAGGCTAAATTTGCAAATTTGATTAAATTTGAGTTTTTAAAATTTGAACGCAAGACGATAAGGCGAAGTATAACGAGATGATTTTTAATGTTGTTGTAGTTTTTGCGACTAAGGCTAACCGAGTGGGTTGCCACAGGAGCAAAAACAAAACTCATTAAAAAGCACTCGCGAGACAAGCCGCAAATCTAGAAATTTATTGGTTTATGACGTCATAATACGACGGTATCACCGGCGTCAGCAAATCATCGCTTATCTTAAAATCCTTCTTAGTATTGCTCAGCGTGATTTTGATTTTGTTGCCGAGCTTATCCTCGTAGTCGATCCTTGTGGGAATGTAGTTTTTGACGGTGATTAGATACTCTACGCCGTCGTATTTAGCCTTATAAAGCGTATCGGTGATCTTAACCGCGTTTCTAACGACGTCGATCAAATTTGGCGCCTTTTCAAATTTAGAGACGATAGCTTGCTCGAGCGCATCCTCGATCACGACGACGCGGTTTTTATCAAAGTAGATTTTTTTAGGCGTCGGGCGCTCATAGATCCAGTAGGCGCGGTTGTTGCTTTTTGCGTAAAATTTACCGTAGTAATCGACCGTTTCGTTCTCGCTCGTGATGGTTTGCACGAAGTCGCTTTGAAGCGTGACAAAATTTAACGTAACTCCGAAAGCCGAGGCGCAAAAGAGCAAAAATGCTAAAATTTTTTTCATATATTTTCCTTTACCGGGCAAAATTCTAGCTAAGTTTAAATAATAAAATGTTAAAATCCAAACTTTAATAAAATTTAAAGGCTAGAAATGATAACGGCGTTTATGCAAAAGATATTCGGTACGAAAAACGACAGGGAAGTAAAAAAATATTTTAAACGAGTCGCCTACATAAACTCACTTGAAAGCAAATATCAAGCGATGAGCGACGATGAACTGAAGGCTAAATTTAACGAATTTAAAGCGCAGGTGCAAAACGGCGAAAAGAGCCAGGATGAGCTGCTGGACGAGGTGTTTGCTATCGTGCGCGAGGTCGGTAAAAGGACGCTAAATATGCGTCATTTCGACGTTCAGCTAATCGGTGGCATGGTGCTAAACGACGGCAAGATCGCCGAGATGAAAACGGGCGAAGGTAAAACCCTCGTAGCAAGCCTACCCGTCGTGCTAAACGCGATGAGCGGTAAGGGCGTGCACGTCGTGACCGTAAACGACTATCTAGCCAAACGCGACGCGACGCAAATGGGCGAAATTTATAAATTTCTAGATCTTAGCGTCGGCGTGATACTAGGCGGCGAATACGACGACTCGGCGCGAAAAGCCGCATACGACAGCGACATCACGTACGGCACTAATAACGAATTTGGCTTTGACTACCTACGCGACAATATGAAAATGGATTTCAAAGATAAGGTGCAAAGAGAGCATAACTTCGTCATCGTGGACGAGGTCGATAGTATCCTCATCGACGAAGCCAGGACGCCGCTCATTATCTCAGGCCCCACAAACCGCACGCTAGACGGCTACATCAAAGCAAACGAAGTCGCGCGCCAGATGAAGCGCGGCGAACCGCCTGCGACTCCGCAAGAAAAGGCTACGGGCGACTTCACCGTCGATGAGAAAAACCGCACGATAGCGATCACCGAAGAAGGCATCTCAAAGGCTGAAAAGCTCTTTTGCGTGGCAAATCTATATGACATGGAAAACGCGATTTTGAGCCATCATCTAGACCAAGCTCTTAAAGCGCACAATCTCTTTGAAAAGGACGTACACTACGTCGTTCGCGATGGTCAAGTCGTAATCGTGGATGAATTTACGGGGCGTCTGAGCGAAGGACGAAGATTTAGCGAGGGCTTGCACCAAGCGCTCGAGGCCAAAGAGGGCGTAAAGATCCAAGAAGAGAGCCAAACTCTAGCCGATATTACATTTCAAAACTACTTTAGACTTTACAAAAAACTATCGGGCATGACGGGTACGGCGCAGACGGAGGCGACCGAGTTTTCGCAAATTTACAAGCTTGACGTCGTATCGATCCCGACAAACGTGCCGGTAATCAGAAAAGACAATAATGATCTCATCTATAAAACAGAAAACGAGAAATTTAAAGCCGTGATCGACGAAATCAAAAAGGCTCACGACCGCGGCCAGCCCGTACTTGTGGGTACCGCCTCGATCGAAAAGAGCGAAAAGCTACACAACCTGCTCGTGAAAGAAAAGATCCCGCACTCCGTGCTAAATGCTAAAAACCACGAAAAAGAGGCCGAGATCATCGCTCAGGCCGGCGCTCGCGGCGCGGTTACGATCGCGACGAATATGGCCGGACGCGGCGTAGACATCCGCATCGACGACGAGGTGCGAAACCTAGGCGGTCTATACATCATCGGTACCGAAAGGCACGAAAGCCGCCGTATCGACAACCAGCTACGAGGCCGTTCGGGACGTCAGGGCGATCCGGGAGTTAGCCGCTTTTACCTAAGCCTTGAGGATAACTTACTTCGGATATTCGGCAGCGACCGCATAAAAGCGATAATGACGCGCCTTGGTATCGAAGAGGGCGAAAGCATCGACTCTAAAATGGTCACAAGAGCCGTCGAAAACGCGCAAAAAAAGGTCGAGAGCCTGCACTTTGAAGCGCGAAAACACATCCTCGAGTACGACGACGTCGCAAACGAGCAGAGAAAAACGGTGTATAAATTTAGAAACGAGCTACTTGATCCAAATTTCGAAGTCGGCGAAAAGATTAAGCAAAATCGCACCGAATTTGTCGAGCACCTGCTAGCTCAGGCTGAAATTTACGCAGGCGAGCCAAAGAGCGAATACAACCTCGAAAAACTAAGCTCCGTGATAATCTCAAACGGCGCGTTCATGCAGCCAGATGAGCTAAAAGATCTCGACTACGCCGAGCTTGCCGAGAAGATAACGGCTAAATTTGAAGCCGACTACGAAGAAAAAATGGGCGTGATAGGTGCCGATCAGCGCAGATACCTAGAAAAGGTGCTTTGCCTGCAAGTGCTAGATACCGCGTGGCGCGAGCATCTATATCAGATGGACATCCTAAAAACCGGCATCGGACTGCGCGGCTACAACCAAAAAGACCCGCTCACCGAGTATAAAAAAGAGAGCTTTAACCTCTTTATGGAGCTCGTTAGCCGCATCAAATTTGAGAGTATCAAGATACTAACGGCCGTGCGCCTAAGCTTCTCCGAGCCTAGTGAGTCTGCGCCGCAAGAAGCGCAAGATACCGAGACTGCTAGCGCGCCCGAGAGCGAAGAAAAGCCCGGTAAAAAAGTATCGCGAAACGACCCATGCCCGTGCGGAAGCGGTAAAAAATACAAAGACTGCCACGGCAAAAGCGGCCCTAAAAAAGGAGCTTTTGCGGAGGATTGGGATAAAATTTAGCTTTGGGGTTTTGGCGGCGGTTTGCTAAATTTTGCATTTAAGTTAGCCGCCGTTTTTATAGCGGCGCGAAGTCATAAATTTAACGCCTAGCTTTTGCAAGCGGTTTAAAAATTTGGCGTCAAATTTGCACGGATAGACAAATTTGACGCACTTGGCGCAAATTTAAAATAAGATCAAGCGAAACAAAAATAGCGAGCAAGCCAAAGCCCAAATTTAAACAACGGAAAATCAAATGAGCCTAACCAAATATCTACTTTTTAAATATCTACGGTTTGACAAAACCCAGCCCTTTATCATGCTTTCGGCGCTGCTAGCGTTTATTGGTGTGGGCGTCGGGCTCATGGTGCTCATCGTCGCGATGGCGATCATGAACGGCTTTGATAAAGAATTTGAGCGCAAACTTTTTACTATGAACTACCCGATCACGATCCTCTCCGCTATCCGCGGCAACATCGACGAGAGCGACGTTAGCGAGCTAAAACAGAAGTTTCCAAACCTCAAATTTAGCCCGTACATCATGAGTCAAGTTATCATCAAAGGTGCAAATAGCTTCGAGGGCGGACTGCTTTTTGGCGTAAATTCAGTCGACGAAAAGCAGATAAACTCAGTCGTGGCATCTGGTCTTGAGGGCCGCCAGCTTGACGGATACGGCCTGCTCGTAGGGCAAGGCGTCAAAAACGAGATGATGATAAATGAAAATGACAAACTCACGCTCATTTTTACCAAAAACGACCCGAGCGGCTTCGCGCTAACTCCTAAAATGAAGCGCTTTGACGTCGTGAGCTCGTTTAGCTCGGGACTTGTGGCCTACGACAAAAGCTATCTATACACGAGTGTCGAGGCGCTGCGTAAGATACTTGAGTACGACGAGGGTAAATTTGACGGTATACACGTGTTTTCAGACGATCCGTTTGCCGACATCGAAAAGATCTCGCGCGAGCTACGTCTGGGGCAAAAAGCTATCGGCTGGTGGCAGCAAAACGGCAACTTTTTCTCCGCCTTGGCGCTCGAAAAGCGCGCGCTTTTCATAGTTTTGATGCTCATCATTCTGGTTGCCTCGCTAAATATCGTAAGTTCGCTGCTCATGACCGTCATGAATCGCCGCCAGGAGATCGCGTTGCTGCTCTCGCTCGGTGCTAGTAAGGCCGAGATCAAAAAGAGCTTTTTCGCCCTCGGCGCCACGATAGGCGGAGGCGGTATAGTGTTTGGGCTAGTGCTAGGTCTCTTTGGCGTATGGCTGCTCGGTAGCTTTGATATAGTAAATTTGCCAGCCGACGTTTACGGCAGCGCGAAGCTTCCTATGGAGTTATCTTTGATCGATCTTGTTATGATTTTGGTCGGGGCGGTCGTTATCGTGGCGTTTTCGTCGTTTTACCCTGCTAAAAAAGCCGCACAGATAAATGTGCTCGAGACGCTTAGGAATGAATAAATCGGCATTTTAGCGAAATGCTTTTGGATTAAATTTGAGCGAATAAAAATTTGCCGCTTTGACCGCGCTGGCTCGTATATTTTTTGAATTATATAAAAAGCGGTGAAATTTTATTTATATAAAAATACGCCGTTTTAAATTATTTTCGTTCGAGTTTTTATTCTCGTGCGTGTAAGTTTTTTAAATTTAAGCCGCCGTCGGCGTCAAATTTACCCTCCAAACTAGAAATTGTACATCGTGCAAAGCATCCGTAACCAAGTAGTAGCCGTAAGTTTGCCTATGTTTTTTATACTGCAACGGTTGCTAAATTTACTTACGGCATTTAGAAAGCCATGCTTAAGGTTGGCACTTATGCTAAATTTACTCCATATTTGACTGCTGTTTTGAAGTGAATTGTATCAATTCACAAGCAAGAATTTGAGACTCTTTGAGGTATAATGCCTAAAATTTAATACAAATTTGGAGAGAAAAATGACGAATTTCGAGTACGCGCGCCGCATTGACGAGGCTGCGGGGCTGGATCTTGATTTAGATTGCAAAGAGATCGATCTACAGGATAAGTTTTACGGACTTTTTCAGTGCTTT
>CAUQHH010000076.1:0-9514 GCA_963517705.1 uncultured Campylobacter sp. | reverse complement strand
AAGTGATCGAGGTCGAGCGAAATTTGATAAAAGACGCGCGGCTGTTTTTGCGAAAGGCGGGCGTTAGCGAGCTTAGCTATAACCCGTACGATTTTAGCGCGGGCGAGTGGGAAGCTCTAAGCAAGGGGCTTGGGATAAGATTTAAGGCGCGGGCGAATTTTTCGCAAATTTCGCGCATAGTAAAATCAGAAGACGAGATAAAAATTTTAAAACGCGCGGCGCAGCTGGGCGCTGAAAGATTTGACGAATTTGCCGCGTTCGTGCGCGCTAGCGGCGAAGGAATGAGCGAAGAGGAGCTGTTTTTTAACGCCGAGCTCATCTTTAAGAAAAGGGGCGAGCTCGCGCTTAGCTTTTCGCCTATCGTCGCGATCAACGAAAACGCCGCCAAGGCGCACGCTCTGCCGAGTAAAAAGCGGCTACGGCAGGGTGATTTGCTCCTGCTTGACGCGGGAGTTAAATTTAATCGCTACTGCTCCGATAGGACGCGTACGGCGTGCTTTGACGAAAATTTTAACTTCGGCAAAGAGCAAAATTTTAAAAACGCCAAGCGGCAAGAAATTTACGAGATCGTAAAAGAGGCACAAGCTCTTGCTATCGCGGCGGTTATGCCCGGCAAAAAGGCGCGCGAGATCGACGCGGCGGCTAGGGATTTTATCGCGAAGCAAGGCTTTGGCGAAGCGTTTTTTCACAGCACCGGACACGGCGTCGGAGTCGATATTCACGAGCTTCCGTTCATCTCAAAGCGCGGAGATACCGTGCTAAAAGAGGGGATGGTCTTTAGCGTGGAGCCGGGGATTTACCTGCCCGGCGAGTTTGGCGTGCGCATCGAGGACGTCGTGGTCGTGCGCGAAAACGGGGCTGAAATTTTATGAGAGTAGCGGGGGCGAGGCGCTTTAGCAAATGCCTCTTTTTCCCGAAGGTTTTTGATTTTAAACCGGGCTTTAAAAATAGCGTTATTTTGGGGCTCGGCGGTAATATCGGCGACGTGAAAAAGCGCTTTCGTCGGCTGCATTTTAAACTTAGCCGAGATAGTAGGTTTCATGTCGTAGAAAACTCGGCGCTCCTTATCAACGAGGCGTTTGGGTTTAAAGAGCAGGCGGATTTCACAAACGCCGTTATGCTTGCGCAAACGAGCCTTGCCGCGAGGCAAATTTTAAAAATAACGGCAAATTTGGAAAAGCGTTTCGGACGCGTGAGAAGCTTTAAAAACGCGCCCAGAACGCTTGATATAGACATTTTGTATTTTAGCGGACGAAACAGAAACGACGTGCGGCTAACGTTGCCCCATCCTGGCGCGCAAAGCAGGGCTAGTGTGATTTTGCCGCTTGGAACGATGAAGCGCGTTAGCAAAAGCGGAGTGAGATTTTAAAATTTAGCGGCCACAAAGCCTAAATTTGAAGCGGGAACGGAAAATGCATAGCCTTTGCCGCGACGATTTTGGCTAGAGGCGGCGAAATTTAGCGAGAAACGAAGGAGAAGATTTGGCGACGAAGTTTTATACGTTTACCGGCGAGAGCAGTATGGAGGCGCTAAAAAAGGCGCAGGCTCAGTGCGGCGAGAGGGCGATCTTGGTAACGACGAAGCAAATTCAGCCAAAGACGATAAACAAAAAGCCTCTTTATGAAATTTTAGTTAGCGTCGAAGAGGACGCGAGCGAGCAGAAAAAAAATCAGCCTCAAAAGCAAAATTTAAAAGGCTATGAGGAGTTTTTGCGCGCTCAGGCAGCAAAAGAGGAAAGACCGCAAAAGATCATTTTAGACGAGCGCGAGCTTTTTGAAGTCGAAGCTCAAAGCGCTTTAGCTGCGGCAAATTTTAGCCAAAACTCCACGAGCTCAGTCTCGCAAAATCAAAACTACAAAACAGCCCAAAATAGCGGCGAGGACATACTTCTAAACATCTCAAAAGCCGCAAAGGAGATAAGCCAAATAGCAAATATAGAAACTATGCCTAGCCGCCAAGATCAAAACTACGATAAAAAGATAGACGACGTCGCAAGGCAAGTAAGTATGCTAAGTGAAAAAGTAAATATGATAGCCGATATGTTCTGGGAGGAGAGAGCGGGCGCCAGAAACAACCTAAGTATCCCGCCCGAGTTTGCCGGTATCTACAAAGACGCCAAAAATAGCGGCATGAAAGAGGAACACCTAGAGCAGATAATGAAAATAACCGTGGAAAATATGTCGCCTCAGATGAAGGCTAATCCGACCGCGGTTAGGAGATATTTTAGCTCGCTACTTAGAAAGATGCTACCGTGCAGGAGCGAAGAGGACGATAGAAAACAAAAGATAATGATGCTAGTAGGGCCTACGGGAGTTGGTAAAACTACGACTCTAGCTAAACTTGCTGCAAGATTTGCATATGGAGACGGTAAGCGCGTGAAAACGGGCATCATCACGCTTGATACCTACCGTATCGGCGCGGTCGAGCAGCTGTTTCAGTACGCAAAGATGATGAAACTTCCGATCCTTGACGTTATCGAAGTTGAGGATTTTAAAAACGCGCTAAAACAGCTAAATCACTGCGAAGTGATCCTCATAGACACCACGGGTAGCTCGCAGTACGATAAAGAAAAGCTATCAAGGCTAGAAAAATTTTTAAAAAGCTCGGATACACATATAGACGTGCATTTGGTGCTCTCGGCAGGATCAAAGATCGAAGATATGCTTGAAATTTACAACGGATTTAGCTTTCTTGACATCGACACCCTGATCATTACCAAATTTGACGAGACGAAGATTTTTGGCAACGTATTTTCGCTAGTTTACGAGACGAACAAGCCTGTTAGTTTTTTCTCCGTCGGCCAGGAGGTGCCGGACGATATCTTGGTGGCAAAGAGCGAATTTTTAGTAAGCTGCGTATTAGAGGGATTTAGCAAGGAACATAATGAGTAATCAGGCCGAGAAACTAAAAGGCATAGTGGCTGCCCAAGCCAAGGCAAAAACTACGTATTTTATCGCTGTAACTAGCGGCAAGGGCGGAGTAGGCAAAAGCACCATAAGCGCAAATTTGGCTAACGTCTTGGCCAAAAGCGGGTATAGAGTCGCTCTTTTTGACGCGGACATAGGGCTAGCGAATTTAGACGTCATCTTAAACGTGCGCGTTAATAAAAATTTGCTCCACGTACTAAAAGGCGAATGTTCCTTAAAAGATATTTTGATCGAGATAAAGCCGAATTTGACGCTGATTCCTGGTGAAAGCGGCGAGGAGATATTAAAATTTAACAACCAATTTTTGTGCGAGCAGTTTTTTGCCGAGTCGGCGAACCTTGACGGGCTTGATTTTATCATCATCGACACGGGCGCGGGTATAGGCGGAAACACGCGGCTATTTTTAGAGGCTGCAGACGAGGTCGTGGTGGTTACTATGCCCGACCCCGCAGCGATAACGGACGCCTATGCCGTTATAAAAATCACCTCAAAAGATAAAGACAATCTTTTGATGGTTTTTAATATGGTAAAAAACGAAAAAGAGGCGATGAGGATATTTGAGCATATTCAAAAAGTGGCCAAGGCAAATATCGAAAATCCGCTAAATTTGGAGTTTTTAGGCGCTATTAGCGAGGATAAAAGCGTCTCAAAGAGCATAAAACAGCGTACGCTTTTTACCGACGATAGCGAATTTTGTCTGCCGAGCTTGGAGTTAAATCAGATAGCCCAAAGGCTTATTTCGAGATTGGAACAAAAAGTGCTTAAAGATGGTCAAGTCAATAGCTTTAGCACCTTTTTTAGGCGTATGATTGAGCAATTTTAAATTTAGGATTTAGTTTTGAAAGCGGAAAATTTTATAGCATTTTTTACTGTTTGCGGATTTTTTACGGGAGTCGTTTTTTCGGCGTTAAAGTTAAGCGACCCGATACAGATGTTGCTTTATACTTTCGTGATTACGTTTTTCTTTTATCTCGTGATTCACGTTATCATAATGAACTATATCGACGTAAGATTATCTCTTAAAAAGAGATTTGATAAAGAGCAATACGAGCAAACGGCTGATTATCTTATCGGGGAACTAGCTCTTAGAGAAAAGCGTATAGATAATATATTAAGTAAGCTAGCTAGCGAAAATATCCTAATAAAACAAGCGCTAGGCAAAAATGGCGAAAGAAATGCAAAAGCCGCATAATCCTTATGCCTCAAATTTAAAAAAAGAACAAGACGAGGTCGTGCTAGCCTACACGCCCGCTCTTCGCGCGATGGCTTTTAGGCTAAAGGAGCGTTTGCCCGCTCATATCGACGTTAGCGACCTGATCGGCGCCGGGCTAGAGGAGATGGTAAAGCTCTCTAGAAAATACGACAAAGAGCAAAACGACTCGTTTTGGGGTTATGCGCAAAAGCGAGTTTACGGCGCGATGCTTGATTTTTTGCGCGGGCTTGACGTGGTTAGTCGCTCGGACCGTACTTTGGTAAAGTCTATCGAGGCTTTAGTAAATGAGTATTTTAATAAATTTGAGTGCGAACCCGACGATGCGTATATCGCAGGCAAGCTTGGTATCGAAGTAGAAAAAGTAAGCGAAGCAAGGAACGTTAGTGCGGTCGTCGCCGTCCTAAACATCGACGATCAAATGGAGCTAATGAGCGAGGAGAATACGCTAGAACGGGTCGAAAAAGAGGATTTGATAGAAAAGATAACTCAAATTTTAAACGAATTTGAGGAGCGCGATCAGCTCATCGTACAGCTTTATTATTACGAAGAGCTGAGCTTAAAGGAGATCAGCGAAATTTTGCAGATTACCGAGAGTAGGATCTCGCAGATCCATAAGCGCTTGATGGAAAAAATAAGAAAAAAGCTTGAGGGTAAATAATGGCGGACATTTTAAGTCAAGAAGAGATAGACGCGCTACTGGAAGTCGTGGATGACGACGATGCTAGCGAATCTATCGGCGAAAAATCAAAAAAAGAAGAACAGCAGCAGGTAATAATTTACGATTTTAAACGCCCAAACCGCGTGAGTAAAGAGCAGCTACGCGCAATAAAAGGCATACACGACAAGCTTGCGAGGAATTTGGCTTCTCAAATTTCAAGCGTTATGAGAAGTATCGTGGAGATCCGCCTGCATAGCGTCGATCAGATGACGTACGGCGAGTTTTTGATGAGTTTACCGAGTCCTACTAGCTTTAACGTCTTTTCGATCAAGCCGCTTGACGGCAACTGCGTTTTGGAGATAAACCCGAGCATCGCATTTCCAATGATAGATCGCTTGCTGGGCGGCAACGGCGAGGGATTTGAGACTAGCAGGGAGCTAACCGATATCGAGGTAAATTTGCTCGATGCGATCCTGAGGATGATGATGCAGCGCCTAAAAGAGAGCTGGTCGATGATCACCGATATGTACCCAAACGTCGAGGCTAAAG
Organism: uncultured Campylobacter sp.; assembly: GCA_963517705.1. Lineage (GTDB taxonomy): Bacteria > Campylobacterota > Campylobacteria > Campylobacterales > Campylobacteraceae > Campylobacter_A. Next base: position 4,167 of record CAUQHH010000076.1, on the reverse strand, counting down.
AAAGCAGTCCAAACGTCGTGCAAATCGTAAGCCAAAACGAGATCGTGATAATGGTCGTCATGGAGATCATCGTAGGCAACTCAAGCGGCATGATAAATATCTGCTATCCGGTCATCTACCTAGAGCCGATCTTAAGCCGCCTAGCCAACCGCGACATAATGCTAGGCGAAACGAGCGCGAAAAAAAGCCGAAACAAAGAGCTAAAAACGCTGATCGGGCGCGCTGAGGTGCTATATGAGGCGATACTGGGTAAAAGCATAGTTAGCGTAAACGAGTTTTTAAATTTAAAAGAGGGCGACATACTGCGCCTCGACCGATCGGCAAACGACAAGGCCATCGTAACGATCGATAAAAAAGAGGTATTTTTGGCTGAGGTCGGACTACATAGATTTAGAAAATCTATCCGCATAGAAGAGCTAATCAGAAGCGATAAAGACGAGATCAAAAATATCCTCGAGCAGTATGAAGAAGAGCGCAGAGCAAAACTCATGAGCACTGAACACGAGGATGAGTACGAAGACGATGATATATTAGGCGAGGATGAAAACAATGAATGATTTTTTTAAAATTTTCGTAAACGAGGTAAAGGCTACGGTCGAAGGGCTAACGGGTAGGACGCCTGAAATAGGCGAGAGAAACGAATACGACGCTCCTAAGCAAGAAGGCATAAAGCCGCCTCTAGCCGTTGCAAACATAGCCGTTAGCGGCGATACGACGGCAAAGATGATACTAGTAGCCACGCCGGTGCTAATGAGCGCGATCGGCGAATGGATGCTTGGAGAAGAAGAGATCTCGCGCAACGAAAATCTAAGCGAGGACGAGCTAGATGCCGCTAAAGAGGTGTTTTCAAATATTATGGGCGCGTTTTCCACGAGCCTTGGCGCGCAAAAGGGCATGCCGAAGCTAAATTTCGAGGTCGCAAAGGTAAATTTCCTCGACGAGAGCGCAAATTTTGATTTGAACGCATTTGAAAAAATATACGTCTATTCCGTTAAAATCGGAGACGTCAGTGAGCAAATCGCCGTCGTGCTTGACTTTGCATTGGTGAAATTTTTAAATAAAGATCACAAAGAACCAGCCCAGCAAGCAACTCCTGCAAAAGGCGATTTAAGCATCGAGGAAATGCGAAATATCGGGCTCATCATGGATGTGCGCCTGCCGCTTCACGTGCGTATCGGCTCAAAAAGAATGCTACTAAAAGACGTGCTCACGATGGACATAGGCTCTGTCATCGAGCTAAATCAACTCGCAAACGACCCGCTTGAGATCTTGATCAGCGACAAGGTCGTAGCCCTAGGCGAGGTCGTCATCGTGGACGGCAACTTCGGCATCCAGATCACTCAGATCGGTACGAAAAAAGAGCGCCTCGAGCAGCTACGTTAAGGGCTAAAATCGGACGAATTCCGCCTTGGGGTGTTTTTAAAGCCAAGTCGTATTCGGCCAAATTTGGCACGAAATCGTGAGCAAATTTAGAGGCCTAAATTTGCAAGCCGCCGCATTTTTAGAAACCACTGCATAAATTTGTGTTAAAGGTTAAGGCGGCGGTTTTGTGATTTTAAAATGGGTTTGCTTTGCGAGTTTGCGCCGTTTGGCGCTAAAATTGCCGGCAAATTTGAGCAAAATTAAGCCGCTTTGATAGCTTTGCAAATTTGAAATCTACCTAAAATTAATCTCAAATTTAATCATGCGTCATTTGTTTTTAAATCCGTTTTGGCTATCATTGCTTTTAGATTCGCGTGGTAAATTTAGCCGCCATTTGCAGCTCTAGCGCGTAAATTTAAACTAAAAAGAGAGACGATGGATGAAATCTTAAACGATCTGGTCAAATTTAGGGATTTTGCGACTTATAAAAATCCTAGCGTTACGTTTTTTGGCTCGGCCAGGTTTGACGAAAATAGCAAATACTGCAAAATGGCTTTTAGCCTCGCAAAAGAGCTTGCCGACGGCGGTTTTGCCGTGATTAGCGGCGGAGGACCTGGCGTGATGGAGGCGGTAAACAAGGGCGCGTACGAGAGCGGCAAAAGTCCGTCCGTCGGGCTAAATATCGTGCTTCCGTTTGAGCAAGTGACGAACAAATACGCCACGACGAGCTTTATTTTTTCTAACCTATCCGCTCGCAAATTCGCTCTTATCGAGCGCTCGAGCGCGTTTTTGGTGTTTCCGGGCGGCTTTGGGACGCTTGACGAGCTATTTGAGATCCTGGTACTAGCGCAAATCGGCGCCAAAAAAGCTAAAATTTTCCTCATCGGTAGAGAGTTTTGGAGCAAGTTGACGATTTTATCAAAACTACGCTGATACGCGAAAAAGCCGTCAGCAAGGAGGATTTGTCGCTTTATACGATCAGCGATGATCTAGACGCCGTTCGAGATGAAATTTTGCGGATTTTAGACTAGGCGAGTGCGCTAAATTTTATAAATTTTGAGGATTTTGCGATGTTTGGCAGGATGCAAGATAGGATCGCTTTTGTGCTTTTTGCCTCGTTTTTATCGCTATTTTCGGCTATATCGCCGTCAAATTTGACGGCGCGCGCGTCTCTTTGCTAATTTTAACCGTCGTGGTTTTTGTAGTTGCGATCGCGGCGCACATGATACACGAAAATTTAAAGCTAGATAAAGATCTAAAAGAGGGCGAAGCTCAAGATAAATAGCCGTAAACAGCTTGGCGGCTAGTTAAATTTGGTCGGTAAATTTGCTGGGTGCTTATGCTTGGCTCTCGGCGTTAAATTTTGATTTTCGCGCTTTGGTTTGCGGGGATTTACCGACATGCTCGCCTTTTACTTCAAATTTGGTAAATTTGACTGCGTCGTTGCCGTCTCGGCGGGTAAAATTCAGAGCCGAGCAAGGCGCAAAAGCTAAATGCCGGCTTAGTTCGCTATCCTTGGCTCGCAAATTTATAGCGTATTAAGCTATTTTTTATATAATCGCACCGAATTTATACGAATTTGCCTTATTGTGGGGCTAGGGCGAGATTTTTAAATTTACAAACACTTTTACAAAAAATCACAAGCGATGAATCACGAGACGAATTCAAGCGTTGCGCGGAAATTTTTGCGTCAAGGCTAGGCATGTAGCCTGCCGCAGACCGAAAATTTCAAGCTCGTTTAAAGACGCTCGCGAGGTGCGCTTGCCCTACAAAGGAAAGAAAAAATGAAAATACTAATGGCCATGAGCGGCGGCGTCGACTCCACCATGAGCGCCAAAATGCTGCTAGAAGCGGGTCACGAGGTCGTGGGCTGCTATATGAAACTACACAAAAAGTCCGGATATCATGAAAAAAATATCGATAAAGTCGCCCGCGCGTGCGAGTATCTGGGCATAAGCTATCACGTGCTTGATCTGCAAGAGGAGTTTGACAAATACGTCTACACGCCATTCGTCGGTGCTTACAAAGAGGGTCGCACGCCAAATCCATGCGCGCTTTGCAACCGCTTTATCAAATTTGGCGAACTGCTAAAATTTGCCAAAAGTATCGGCTGCGAAAAGCTCGCCACGGGCCACTACATCCGCGTGCAAGATGGCATGATTAGAGTCGCCGCCGATCCTAGTAAGGATCAGAGCTACTTCGTCGCGCAGGTGTCAAAAGAGATCATCGCCGATATGCTTTTCCCGCTCGGGGACAAATTTAAAAAAGATATAAAGGAGCTGGCAAAATCCTTGCCGAGCTTTCGCGAATACGGCGAGCAGGCCGAGAGTAGCGAGATTTGCTTCGTCGAGGACACCTATATAGAGGTGCTAAACAAGCACTACGAGACCGACCTGCCGGGCGACGTGGTCGATAGCTCTGGGCGCGTGATCGGACGGCACAACGGCTACATGCGCTACACGATCGGCAAGAGGCGCGGATTTGAGGTATTTGGGGCGCACGAGCCGCATTTCGTGCTCTCTATCGACGCTCAAAATAACCGCATCGTCGTGGGCCCAAAAGAGGAACTTGAGCGCGGCAAGATCGCAGTAAATAGCCTAAATTTATTCGTGGACGAGAGCGAGTTTGACTGCGACGTCAAGGTTCGCTACCGCAGTATCGGGCTAAACGCGCACGTAAAAGTGCTGGGTGACGGTACGGCCGAGGTCGAGCTAAAGCAGAGCGCATTTGGCGTGGCTAGCGGGCAGCTCGCGGTATTTTACAGAGGCGAGCTGGTTATCGGCAGCGGATTTATCCTGTAAATTT
>CAUQHH010000075.1:0-9620 GCA_963517705.1 uncultured Campylobacter sp. | reverse complement strand
CGATATACTAAAGCCAAAGTATTGCAAAAAGGCGAGAAAACAAGGCTACTTTTGAGATTTTCTACCGTTGCCGGTGAAGCTGGAGCGGCTGATGCTGAGCGCGACGTAAGGGGCTTTGCGATTAAATTTTATACCAAAGAGGGCAACTGGGACTTGGTCGGAAATAACACTCCCGTCTTTTTTGTAAAAGACCCGTATAAATTCCCGGATTTTATCCACACGCAAAAGCGTGATCCTCGCACACACCTCCGTTCAAATGAGGCAGCATGGGACTTTTGGAGCTTAAGCCCTGAGAGTATGCATCAAGTAACCATCTTGATGAGTGACCGCGGTATTCCGGCCAGCTACCGTCATATGCACGGATTTGGCAGCCACACCTACAGCCTTATAAATGATAAAAACGAAAGATTTTGGGTTAAATTTCATTTCAAAACTCGCCAAGGCATTAAAAATTTAACCAACACTCAAGCCTCACAGATCATTGCAAAAGATCGAGAGAGCAATCAACGCGATCTTTTTGAGAGTATAGAAAAGGGTGACTTTCCAAGCTGGGATTTCAAAATTCAAATAATGACTCTACGGCAGGCAAAAGAGGTCAAATTTAACCCCTTTGATCTAACCAAAACTTGGCCTCATAAGGAGTTCCCACTCATCGACGTGGGCGTCATGACGCTAAACGAAAATCCGAAAAATTATTTCAATGAGGTTGAGCAGGCTGCATTTAGCCCGTCAAATATAGTGCCTGGTATCAGCTTTAGTCCCGATAAGATGCTGCAAGCAAGGATATTTAGCTACCCCGACGCTCAAAGATATCGTATCGGTACACACTACGCGCAGCTAAATGTTAATCGTCCTGTAAGCGAGGTCAATACTTACGTCGTGGGCGGCGCGATGAATAACGGAATGTATGAGCTTGACGATAAAGCTTACTATGAGCCTAACAGCTTTGGCGGTGCCAAAGAGGATCGTGCTTTGTTAGAGCCTGATATAAGCATAGAAGGCGCGATGCAAAGATACGATCACAGAGCCGAGGATCAGGATTATTATTCGCAACCTAGAGCGCTTTTTGAGTTAATGAGCGACGAACACAAATCGCAGCTTTTCAGCAATATCGCAGATAGCATGGAGGGTGTGAGCGAAGCGATAAAAGAGCGCGCGATAGGTCACTTTGAGCAAATCTCGCCAGAGTACGCAAACGGCGTCAGAGCAGCTCTAAAGGCTAAAATTTGACAAATTTAACGCAAGCTGAAGAGCAAAGATATAGCGAACTTTGCGCCATGGCGCTTGATTTTGCGAGGCAAGACGAAGCAGACGAGTTAGAAAAGATGATAAAGGCGGGGCTTAGCGTAAATTTAAAATCAGCAAAAGGCAATACGCTTTTGATGCTGGCTAGCTACAACAATGCTCTAAATACCGTAAATATGCTGCTCTCAAACGGCGCTAGAGTAGATGAACGCAACGATCGCGGGCAAACTCCGCTTGCGGGTGCTGCGTTTAAGGGGCACTTAGACGTAGTAAAAACGCTAGTTGATGCCGGAGCCGATATCGAAGCAAATAATGGTCTGGGTATGACGCCTTGCGCCTTTGCGGTGATGTTTGGTAGAAGCGAAACGGCAAAATTTTTACTTAGCAAACGTAAAAAAGAAAATATATTTCAAAAACTAGCGGTTAAATTTTTAGAAATTTTTAGCAACAAGAGTGCAAAAACTGCCTAAATTTAATTCATTTACAACCTTCTAAACTCCGTCTGATTTACGGCGGGGTTTAGAAACTTTAAGACAGGCGGCTAAAAATAGACAACGGTAACGTATTTTTGCAAATTTGCTCAATTTTAAGCAACAGCATGTGCAAGGCTGATTTGCGGCGATTACGCAAGCTTGTAAAGGGTTAAATTTAGCGGCTCTGTTAGTCCAAAACGCCAAATTCTATGTACCATTCCATCGCGACAAATAAAAAATCGGGACTGCAAAAATAGCAATACTCGGGGATATTTTCAACCGTAAATTTTAAGAAATCGTAAAAATACTCGGACGCAATTTTAACTCCTGCGCCGGTTAGATTGTCGCGGACATAGTTTATCTCGCCGTTTAAAATTTTACTTTGTACACTTGGATTTGAGCTTAGAAAATTTTTAATATCGGCAAAATTTTTGTAACCAGCCGTTTTATAGTCTTTTAAAATTTACAAAACGGGCTTTAAGCCGACAAAAGTAAAATTTCGCTCTATAAACTCCGGCTCCATCATCACTAACACGCCACTCTTGACCTAAATTTGACAAAAAAGCAAGCATTTCATCACTCGCTGAAATGAAATTTGAAATTAGATTTTTCGGCTCAATTGTTTCCTTTTGCAAGATTGCCGTAAATTTTATAAAAACGTAATTTTAGCAAGCCACTCGTATGTTTATTTTGTAAATTTCAAGCACCGATCTCGCGGCCAATTTAAAATTTATCCAAAAAATTCAAGAGATATTATATCTTGGAGAGATTTTAAGGGTTACGAAGTGAAAAATAGGCGCAGGCTGGACAAGCCAGTCCGTCAAGCCGATTTTTCGCGAGTTCCGTTAAAAGCTCCCAAGAGATGATATCTATTTCAAAGCCTCAAGTCTAACCGCGACCGAACGCTTATGCGCTCCGAGCCCCTCGGCATCGGCTAGCTTCATGCACGCGTTTCCCAGCTCGCTTATGCCTTTTGCATTTAGCGAGATGAGCGAGGTGCGCTTCATGAAATTTTCAACCCCCAGAGGCGAGTAAAATCTCGCGCTACCGCCAGTCGGGAGCGTATGGTTCGGCCCAGCCAGATAGTCGCCCATCGCTTCAGGCGTAAAATGCCCGATAAATATCGCGCCGGCGTGCCTGATCTGCCTAGCCAGCTCCATCGCGTCGTTTGTCGCGATCTCTAAATGCTCGGGCGCTAGCTCGTTAGCCAATCTCACGCACTCATCCAGGTCGCTAGCTACGATGATAGCGCCCTTTTTATCGATACTAACCTGCGCGATGGGCTGCCTAGCTAGAGTCTTGATCTCCTCGTTTATATGCCTTTGCACCGCCGCGCCGAAGGCTTGGTTGGGCGTGATGAGCACGGCACTGGCCATCTCGTCGTGCTCGGCCTGCGAGAGTAGATCCACGGCGATGTGGCGAGGGTCTGCGCTCTCGTCGGCGATGACGCAGATCTCGCTAGGGCCCGCGATCATATCGATATTTACCTCGCCGTAGACGAGCTTTTTAGCCGTCGCGACGTATATGTTGCCAGGACCCGTGATGACGTCGGTTTTTTTGATCGTTTGCGTGCCGTAGGCCATCGCCGCAACCGCCGACGCACCACCGACTTTATAGGCTTCCTTGATGCCGCAGATATGCATGGCGGCTAGAAGCAGCGTATTTACCTTGCCCCCGACGGCAGGCGTGCAGACTGCGATCTCTCCAACTCCCGCAACTAGAGCCGGGACCGCGTTCATGAGAAGCGAGCTAGGATAGGCGGCCTTGCCTCCTGGGATATATAGTCCCGCGCGGTCTAGCGGAGTGTACTTGGCGCCTAGCAAAACGCCGTGTTCGTCGTGCTCCATCCAGGTTTTTGGCAGACCCTTTTCGTGGTAGCTTTTTATGCGCTCAAAGGCTAAATTTAACGCGTTTCGCAGGCAGCTATCTATGCCGTCATACGCCTTTTGCATCTCTTCAGTGCCGATTTTTAGGCTATTTGCGTCGGGTTTCCAGCGGTCAAATTTCTCTATCTGCTCAAAGAGTGCCTCGTCGCCTCTAGCGCGCACGTCCTCAAGTATCTGCGAAACGGCGGGCATAACCGCGCTCATATCGCCGTTTGAGCGGTTTACCAAAGCCGCAAAATAGTCCTTAAAATTTTCGTTGCTAGTGAGTAAAAACTTCATCTCGTCTCCTTAAATTTTCTTTCGTATCTTAGTTTTTGACTGATATTTCCGAGCGCTCCGCCTTGGTGGATGTATAAAATCTCGTTTTTAAACGCGCCCAGGTTTGCCATCATCGTTAAAAAGCCGACCGGATCGTAAATGAGCTCAAATTCTATCCCCGTTTGCTCGCATACTTCGCGCCAAATTTGATAAAGCTCCAGCTTTAGATCGCCGAAATGATATTTCTTAGGCGGCTGCAAAATGCGCGCCTTCGAGTTTGGCGTCAGCGCTTCGATCTCGCTTTTTAGGTAGTCTGCGTCGCCCACGCAAGGACAGGTAAAAACGTCAAATTTGACGTGCTTAGCTAAAAATGCCGCCGACGTGCCGGTACCTGAAGGCAAAAATATATCCACGACTTTACCCTCCGCATCCGCCCAGCGCTCTATCTGCCTAGCCTGCGAGATAAAGCCCGTCTCCGCCTGCGGCTGCCAAACGCCCTCGTTTATAAAAAGCGAATCGCCGATGAAGCAATCCTGCGCGGCGGGTAAATTTGAGCTTGTTTGGTCTGTGGATTTTTTTAAATTTGAGTTTTTATTGCTTATATTTTCACTGTAAGTTGCGCTAGCAAGCTCTGCTTGTTCGTCAAATTTGCTCGAAATTTGCCTGTTTAAATCTTGTAAATTTGATTTTTCTATTTGCAAATTCGGCTCGACTTCGACTTGCAAATTTGACATATTTTTTGCATTTAAATTTATATCAGTAAAACCGAGCTGTTCGTCAAAGTTGCTCAAATTTGACCCGCCCGTATCCTTTAAATTTAACCCGTTTCTATCAGAAGCATCCGTCAAATTTACAGCCTCATCGCCGTAAATCTCGCCCTCTTTTAATCCCGCCAGCTCGTAAGCCAAAACCCTAGCCCGCGCCCGCCTATCTTTATCTACATAGATTTTCATACCGTTTTCAAGGGCAAATTTAAAATTTCCGATTGGATTTGCCGCTAAATTTGAGTTTAAATTTGAAACTACGTAGTGAAATTCTAGGCCCTTCATCTTCGCAAAAACGCTTAAGCTATACATCGCGTTTGACTGGCTTGAACCGTAACTAACGACACGCTTTATACCGCCTAGACCAGCATGCAAAAAATACTCCAGCTTTCTAGCTTTATTGCCGTTAAATTCGCCGTCCATCAGATCGTCGCGAAGTACGTAAAACTCGAGTCCGTTAAATTTAGTCTTTTGAATACTTTTGATTTTGCCGCTCCAAGAGATCTTGCATCTCTTTCATCGACTCTTTGTCCGAGATCGAAAATTTGATCTCGATGCGCCTTGAGGCGTCGGGGTCTTCTTTGCCGTTTTTCATCACCAGATCGCTAAAACTGCGCCCGCTAGCGATAAGATAGTGCTCTAGGCGCTTGTCCTTGTTCCACGAGTAGATAAAATCCAGCACCGAATACGCGCGCTTTTGCGACAGATCAAGGTTATACATGTAGCTACCTACGGAGTTCGTATGCCCCTCGATCACGATCCTATCGATGTGTTTTGCGATCTCTTCGTTATTTAAAATCGCTTCGAAATAAGTCTGCAAAATTTCCTTTAGGCGCGCTTTTGCTTCGTCTCTTAGCTCGTACGAGCCCGTGTCAAAAAGTATAGACTCGGGCAATGATACGACGCCGGAGCTTGGATCTATGCTAACCTTGTTTCCGAGCTTGGTGCGTAAATTTGATATGACGTTTGAACGAAGCGAACTGATGTCTTTTATCTTGTCTTTTGTTTTATTAAAATCCTCTTCCAGCGCGGCATATCTTGAGACTTCATCGCCGTATTTTGCGTTTAGTTCATTTAGCGCCTCATCTTTTTGCGCTAAAATTTGCCCGAGCTGTAGCACTCTATCCTGCAAATCCGCGATAGTTTTGTTTGCATCGTTTAGGTTTATCTCGTAGGTTTGGGTTAGATTCGTGAGTTCGTTTTTCTCTTTTTTGACGCCTTCAAGCATCTCGTTTACAAGCCTGTTTATGTCGGCAAGCTCTTTATTTTCGCTCTTTGCGCGGTCCAAATTTGAAAAAATTTCTTTTATGACGTTTTCTTTACGGACGAGCTCGCTTTGTGATGAGGCGATTTGCTTTTCGCGCTCGCTCAAGTCTTTTTGCAGTTTTGCCAGATCGCTTTGGCTAAGGACGTATTTTACGACAACGGCGCCGATGATGAGCATAAAAACAAACATCAGCCCGGCCATCAGGTCCGCATACGATATCCAAAAGGTCTGGTCTCCGCTTTTGTTCTCGTTACGCGTTTTCATCTAGCATACTCGCCTTTTCGATGGTTTGCAAGATCTCATTCGCCTCCTTATCAAGCTCGTCGATGTCTTGCTTTAGCCCTTCAATGAGCGCGCTATTATCATCATAAGCCTCGATTGCTTCGTCGTCAAAGGCCTTTTTAAATGCCTGCACCCCATCGATCAAGCTCTCTTTAAAACCGTCCATAGCTAGTTTTTGTTTTTCTAAGATTTCGCTACTAAATTTAGAAAGAGATTCGCTGAAATTTCTAACATTATACTCTAGCTCTCCGACGCTCTTTTCAAGCCTTGCTATGCGCTCGCCACCCACATCATAGAGACGGTTGTACTGCTCGGCAAATTTTAGTTGCATATCTTTGATGTTACCGTTAAATTTATTGATAACGTTTAAGATTTCGGCATGTACCTTAATCAAATCTTTTTGATCTTTTGAGGATTTTAGTAGCGTATTCATAGTTTGCTTGATATGCTCACCGCTTAGTTTGACGGCTTCTTCCTCATTTTTCAAGATATTTGTAAAAGTTTTAAATTTAGCCTCGATAGTCTTATCCAGCTCCTCAAAGAACTCGGCGTTACTAACGTGCTCAAATATCACTCCGATCTTCTCAAAGTGTCTTAAATTCTCTTGCAAATATCTTCTATCAAGCTCCTCTTTCGTCCAGAAAAAGCCGCTTGTAGCGTTTTTCTGTCTTCGCACTAGCGTTTCAAATTTGCTCGTTCCGTATTTTTCAAAAAATATCCACCAAAGCGCTAGAAAAATACCGTAAATAGAGACGTAAAACGCAGTCGCTACGCCGCTAAGAAGGGTTGAAATTTCGGTTTCGAGCTCGGTAGTATTTGAAGAGTTAAACTCTGGCATAGAAACCGCAATACTGATAAACGTTCCCAAAATACCCAGCATCGGAAAGATACCTGCGCCCACAGAAGCGAAATTTTCGTTACGTAAATTTCTAGTATAGTAGGCGACAAATTCATCAAAACCGGCGTTTGACTTCGTATCTTTGCCTATAACTAAAAGATGTTTGATGATGTATTCTTTTAGATTTCGCTTAAAATCAGCCCCGCTTTGCTCAAAATAGCAGCAAGCAAGTTCGGCGCTATTTTTAGCAAAGATTAGCGAAATCACCCAAATAATACCCATCATAATAACCGTGTGTAGGCCGATTTGAAAATCTATATACCCAAAAAACCCAAGAAGCGCGACGAGATATATCGCCGTCGGCAAAAATATAATTTTCGTATATACGAAAAAAGATTGCCTGCCTTTTACCTCAGGCAACGCCAAATCGGTGAAATTATCGTTTCTCGCTTCTTTTTTGGGTTCCATTGTAAGCCTTAATTTCTATTTAAGCAGTTTAAATCTTCAAATGCAGTTAGCAGGCGTTTTACCATCGACTCCTCGCCGCTTCGTAGCCATTTGCGCGGATCGTAGTATTTTTTGTTCGGTTTATCGTCGCCTTCAGGGTTGCCGATTTGACCTTGCAAGTAGGCTCTGTTTTTTAGCTCGTACGCTCTCACGCCGTCCCAAAACGCCCACTGCGTATCGGTGTCGATGTTCATCTTTACTACGCCGTAGCTGACGGCATCTTTGATATCCTTTAGCTCGCTACCGCTACCACCGTGAAATACAAAATTTACGGGTTTATCGGTTAGGGTTTGAAATTTATCCGCAACGTATGCTTGCGAGTTTTTCAAAATTTCCGGTCGAAGCACGACGTTGCCAGGCTTATACACGCCGTGAACGTTGCCGAAGCTTGCCGCTATGCTAAATCTATCGCTGATTTTACTTAGTCGCTCATATGCCCGCGCGACATCTTCAGGCTGAGTATAAAGAAGCGCGTTATCAACGCCCGTGTTATCCACGCCGTCCTCTTCGCCGCCGGTTACGCCAAGCTCGATCTCTAGGCTGATGCCAAGCTCGCTAAGCTCTTTTAGATACTTCTCGCAAGTGCTTAAATTTTCCTCCAAGCTCTCTTCGCTAAGATCAAGCATATGCGAGCTAAAAAGCGGCACGCCGTGAGCCTTTTTGTATTCGCGGCTAAATTTAACCAGCTCGTCGATCCAAGGCAGTAGATTTCTAGCAGCGTGATCGGTGTGAAGGATCACCGGCACGCCGTAAGCTTTGGCTAGCAAGTGCACGTGCTGCGCGCCCGCTACCGCTCCTAGTACATCGGCATTACCGCAAGCTTTACCGGCGTAAAAGCCGGCTCCGCCGTTACTAAACTGGATGATAACGGGTGAGTTAGCCGTCTTCGCCGCTTCTAAAACAGCATTTACCGAGTCGCTTCCGACCACGTTTACCGCAGGTATGGCAAAGCCCTGCTCCTTTGCGTATTTATACAGCCTAGTTACGTCATCGCCGCTTAAAACGCCGGCTTTTACTACGTCTAAAACACCCATTTTATCGACCTTATTTGTATTCTACTTTAGCTTTTGAGCGAAGCTCGTCGCCTCTTTTTCTGATATCGTTTCTAAATTTCTCCATCTTTATGTTGCCCTCTATTTGAGGTTTAACCTCATTTAGACCTATAGTGCCGGCAGCTTTGCTATCCTCTTTTAGGATTACGTGGTAGCCGAAATTTGATTTAACAGGTTTTTGAGTTACTTCGCCTTTCTTAAGAGCAAATGCGGCGTCTGCAAAAGGTTTTACCATTTGAGATTGGCCAAACCATCCTAGTTCGCCACCGTTAGCCGCAGAACCTTGATCGGTAGATTTAGATTTTGCTAGCTCTTCGAATTTTTTAACCAGCTCGTCGCCTTTTAGACCTTTTAGCGCAGCTATTATGTCGTTTGCGTCTTTTTCGGTAGCCACTAGGATATGCTTGGCTCTTACTTGTGCAGGCACGGCAAATTCGGCTTTATTTTTGTTATAAAAGTCGCTGATCTCGCCTTCGCTAACTTTGATATTGTCGAAAATTCTCTTCATCCAAAGATCAAGCACAAGATTGTTTTTTAGCTCTTCAAGCGCAGCTTTGTATTCGTCGCTCTTATCTAGCCCGCTCTTTTTAGCCTCGTCTAGAAGTAGTTTTCTGTTGATAGTTTCGTCGATCACCTTTTTTTGAGTGTCTTTAGGTAGTTGCTCTAGTGTTACGCCAGGCATCGCAGCAAGCGTGAAAGCCACGTCCTTATCGGTTACTTTTGTTCCGTTTACGGTGGCGTACTCCGCCGCACTTAGGCTTAGAGCCGCAGCCAAACTAAGAGATGCGAATAAAATTTTATTCATCTTTGTTCCTTAAATTTAGATTTTTGCGAGGGTGATTATAGCAGGAAAGTCATTAAATATAAGTTATAATTCATCGAAAATTTAAATAAAAACAGCTAAAATCGGCGCTATGAGAACAAAAAAAGATATAAACGCTATCAAAAATTTATTTTTGGAAAATTTCAAAGATGCGGACAGCGAGCTTAAATTTCGTGACCTCTACGAGCTGCTCGTGTGCGTGATGTTAAGCGCGCAGTGTACCGA
>CAUQHH010000074.1:0-9819 GCA_963517705.1 uncultured Campylobacter sp. | reverse complement strand
AACTATCGCAAACCAGAAGGGCGGCGTCGGAAAGACGACTACGGCGGTAAATTTGGCTGCATCGCTAGCGGTAGCCGAAAAAAAAGTCCTACTCATCGACATCGATCCGCAAGCAAATGCGACGACAGGAATGGGCTTTAGCAGAAACGACTACGAGTACAACATCTATCACGTGCTCACCGGCCGTAAAAAACTCTCTCAAATAGTGCTAAAAACAGAGATACCGACGCTTTTTCTAGCGCCTTCTAATATCGGTCTCGTGGGTATAGAGCAAGAACTAAGCGAACAAAACAAAGACTATCAAAAGATACTAAAAAGCAAGATCGAAGAGGTCGAGGGGCAGTATGATTTTATCATCATCGACAGTCCTCCGGCGCTGGGCAGCATCACCGTAAACGCACTAAGCGCTAGCGATAGCGTGATAATCCCGATACAGTGTGAATTTTACGCATTAGAGGGGCTTGCGCAAATTTTAAATACGGTAAAAATCATCAAAAAAACCATAAATCCGAAGCTAAATATTAAAGGATTTTTGCCGACTATGTATAGTTCGCAAAATAACCTCGCCAAGGAAACGGTGGCAAATTTAAAGCAGCATTTTGAAAATAAACTGTTTAAAAACAAGGATATGGGCGATGAATTCGTAATAGTACCGCGAAACGTAAAGCTTGCCGAAAGCCCGAGCTTTGGTAAGCCAGTGATTTTATACGACATAAAATCACCCGGCTCGGTAGCGTATCAAAATTTGGCATGCTGTATTTTAGGATAACGAATGGCTAAAAAAGGCGGACTAGGGCGCGGACTAGAAGCGATTTTGGGTGATGTAGAGCTAGCGTATAAAGCCGAAATAAACGAAGGTAATAGCGAAATAATAAAAGAAATAGACCTTGAGTTGATTACCGAAAACCCGTATCAGCCGCGTAAAAATTTCGACGAAACAGCACTAAGAGAGCTTAGCGAAAGTATAAAAAGACACGGACTTATCCAGCCGATAATCGTTATAGAAAAAGACGGCGGATATATGCTGATCGCGGGCGAGAGGAGATTTCGCGCGACTAAGCTACTAGGCGAAAGCAAGATAAAAGCCATAGTCGCCGACATCGAAAGCCAAAGCCTTCGCGAACTAGCACTCATAGAAAATATCCAAAGAGAAGACTTAAATCCGATCGAGCTTGCCAATTCCTACAAAGAGCTTATAGATGAATACAAAATCACGCAGGACGGGCTCGCAAACATCATCCACAAAAGCAGGGTTCAGATAACAAATACGATGCGGCTTTTGAGCCTTAGCGCCGTGACGCAGGAGTATATAAAAGAGGGCAAACTAACGCAAGGGCACGCCAAGGTCATCGTGGGGCTTGAGCCAAACGATGAAAAAACGGCGGTCGATACTATCATCGGGCAGCGCCTTAGCGTGCGCGAGACGGAAAATTTGGTCAAAAATCTAAAAAATAAATTACCGCCTAAAACAGCGCTTAAGTTAGATGAAAGATATCTTGAAAGACTAACGAATTTAAAAGAGATTTTTTCTAAATTTGACGTACCGGTTAAGATAAAAGGCAAAAAAATCACTATCGAATTTGACGACATAGCTGACATCGATAGGCTAATAAACAAGATAAAATAAAAATATTTATTTAAATTTAGCTTGTTTTATCCTTTTTTTTTGTAAAATAATCACGATTTTATTATACTTAAGAAAATATTAAAATTTAAGGAGATTTGTTTTTGGAAATTAATTTGCCGTTAGTCGTCCTGACGGCAGTTATTTTTCTAGGGCTTATCGCTGTTTTAAATTCCATCCTTTACAAGCCTCTACTTAAATTTATAGACGCTAGAAACGATGCGATAAAAAACGACGAAGAGAGCGCTAGCAAAAATACGAGCGATCTTGGCGTGTACGAAGCGCAGATAGAACAGCTCATAGCTGCTGCAAGAAACGAAGCTGGCAAGATCAAGCAGGAAGCTATCAATGCCGCAAAAGATGCGGCCGCTAAGATAGTCGGCGAAAAGCGTGGAGTTTTGGAGGCTGATTACGATGCATTTATCCAAAATTTAAACGCTCAAAAGAGCGATTTTAGAGCCGATTTACAGCAAAAACTGCCTGAACTTCAAGCTGCTTTAAAAGCAAAACTCGCAAGGATTTAATATGAAAAGTAAAATTTTACTTTTATTATGTCCTTTTGTATTGATGGCGGACGGCGGATATGATATCGTGCCTAGAACGATAAACTTTATCGTTTTTGCCGCGATTTTGTATTATTTTATAGCAAACCCTATTAAAAACGCCTACAAGGGAAGAATTGCCGGTATTGCAGCAAGACTTGATAATATCGAGCAAAAACTAAAAGACTCAAAGGCTAAAAAAGACGACGCTCTAAGGCGCGTAGAAGAGGCTAAAGCAAATGCAGCCAGTCTAGTAGAAACGGCTAGAAAAGAGGCTGTTTTGATCTCTGAGCGTATTAAGGAAGAAACCAGACAAGAGGTCGCAAATTTGGAAAAAAGCTTCCAAGACCAAAAAGAATTTGAAAAAAGACGCATGGTTAAGTCCGTCGTAGGTGAAATTTTGAATGAAATCTTCGCAAGCGACAGCGTTAAAATGGATCAAAGCGAGCTTATCAATATCATGCTTAAAAGGGTCGGCTGATGAAAGAACTTATCGCAAAAAAATACGTAAAAGCTCTAGTTAGCGACCTTAGCAAATATGAGTTTAATAACTTTACCGCTAAGTTACAAGAGGTCGCAAACGCATTCGCAAATGAAAAATTTCAAAACATCATCGTTTCGCCGAATTTAAAAAATAACCAAAAAGCGGATTTTGTCCTATCTTTAGTCGGTGAGGCGGACCAGAAATTTGTAAATTTCATAAAACTACTTGGCGAAAATAAAAGACTTGATATTTTGCCTAATATCGTTTCGGAGCTTTTAGCGCAAAAGTCAAAAATGGATAATGTTTTTTACGGCAAAATTTACGGCAGCTCGCAGATCAGCCAGGCTCAAATTTTAGAGCTTGAAAACAGCTTTTCTAAGAGATTTAACGCAAAAATCATTTTAGAGCCGGTAAAAAGCGACTACAACGGTATCAAGATCGAACTAGACGATTTGGGCGTGGAGGCTAGCTTTTCGGTAGATAGGCTAAAAGCCCAAATGGGCGAATACATATTAAAAGCAATATAAAGGAGAAAAAGCGTGAGTGCAAAAATAAAAGCAGATGAAATCAGCGCCATCATCAAGGAAAGGATTGAAAATTTCAGCCTTAACGTCGATGTAAACGAGACGGGCAAGGTTATATCCGTAGCCGACGGCGTTGCTAACGTTTACGGCCTAAAAAACGTTATGGCTGGCGAGATGGTCGAGTTTGAGAACGGCGAAAAAGGCATGGCTCTAAACCTTGAGGAAAGCAGTGTCGGTATCGTTATTTTGGGTAAAACGGACGGTATTAAAGAGGGTTCGAGTGTAAAACGCCTAGCTAAGCTTTTACGCGTTCCTGTGGGCGATGCACTAATAGGTCGTGTCGTAAACTCGCTCGGCGAGCCGATAGACGCTAAAGGCCCGATAGAAGCTAGCGAGACTAGATTTGTCGAGGAAAAAGCAAAAGGCATCATGGCCAGAAAGAGCGTTCACGAGCCGCTTCAAACAGGTATCAAAGCTATCGACGCGCTAGTGCCGATCGGCCGCGGACAACGTGAGCTCATCATCGGCGACCGCCAAACCGGTAAAACTACCGTCGCGATAGATACTATCATCAATCAAAAAGGTCAAGATGTTATTTGTATCTACGTAGCGATCGGACAAAAACAATCAACAGTTGCGCAAGTCGTTAAAAAGCTTGAAGAGTACGGCGCTATGGAATATACCATCGTCGTAAATGCAGGCGCTTCAGACGCTGCCGCGCTTCAGTACCTGGCTCCATATGCGGGCGTAACTATGGGCGAATATTTTAGAGACAACTCTCGCCACGCTCTAATCATTTATGATGATCTTTCAAAACACGCCGTCGCATACCGCGAAATGAGCTTGATTCTTCGCAGACCGCCGGGTCGTGAAGCTTATCCCGGCGACGTTTTCTATCTACACTCTCGTTTGCTAGAGCGCGCATCTAAGCTAAATGATAAGCTAGGTGCAGGCTCCCTAACAGCGCTTCCTATTATTGAGACGCAAGCGGGCGACGTTTCTGCGTATATTCCGACAAACGTTATTTCTATCACCGACGGTCAAATTTTCCTTGAGTCCGATCTATTTAACTCAGGTATTCGCCCTGCGATCAACGTCGGTCTTTCGGTTTCTCGCGTCGGCGGTGCAGCTCAGATAAAAGCGACCAAACAAGTTTCTGGAACATTAAGACTTGACCTTGCGCAATACCGCGAGCTTCAAGCGTTTGCACAGTTTGCGAGCGACCTTGACGAGAGTTCGAGAAAACAGCTCGAGCGCGGTCAGAGGATGGTCGAGGTATTAAAACAGCCTCCTTATAGCCCACTAGCCGTTGAAAAACAAGTTGTTATTATCTTCGCCGGTACGAAAGGCTACTTAGATGATATCCCGACTGTAGCTGTTACAAAATTTGAAGCCGAGCTTTATCCTTATATTGAGGCGAAGTATCCTGAAATTTTCGAGCAAATTCGAACCAAAAAAGCACTTGACAAAGAAATCGAGGAGCTTTTGCATAAGGCGCTAAAAGACTTTAAAGCGACGTTTGCCGCTAACTAAGGCTAGAATATGTCAAATTTAAAAGATATAAAACGAAAGATCAAGAGCGTCCAAAACACCCAAAAGACGACGCGCGCGATGAAGCTGGTATCTACAGCCAAACTTCGCAAGGCTGAAGAAGCCGCTCGTCACTCTAGGGTTTATGCGCTCAAGATCAACGAAGTTTTATCTGAAATCGCCTACAAGATCAATCAATATCGCTCCGTAAACGCCGAGAGTAAATTTTTCGACGTTAAGGAGAATATTGAGAAGGTCGATATTATATTCGTTACCGCGGACAAGGGTCTTTGCGGCGGTTTTAATATTCAGACTATTAAAACCGTTAGAAATATGATTAACGAATTTAAGGCGAAAAAAGTAAAGATAAGACTCCGCGCGGTAGGTAAAAAAGGTATAGAATTTTTTAGCTTCCAGGGTATAAATTTGCTTGAAAAATACGTCGGCGTTAGCTCATCTCCGACTTATGAGAAAGCTCAAAATATCATAAAAGACGCGATAGACGACTTTATAAGCGGTGCGACAGATAAGGTTATTTTGGTACATAACGGCTACAATAACATGATCTCTCAACAAATTCGAATAAACGATATCGTGCCGGTCGAGCCGCCAAAACTAGTCGAAGTAGAGACGAATTCTTTGATGGAATTTGAGCCAAGCGACGACGGTAAAATTTTAAACGAACTACTTACGAAGTATTTCGAGTATAGTATGTACTACGCTTTAGTAGATAGCCTTGCGGCTGAGCACAGCGCTAGAATGCAAGCGATGGATAATTCGACTAATAACGCTAAAGAGCGCGTCGCGCAACTAAAACTATCGTATAACAAGGCTCGCCAAGAGTCTATCACCACTGAGCTTATAGAGATCATCAGTGGCGTCGAATCAATGAAATAATTAAGGAGTATGGATGAAAGGTATCATTTCTCAGGTAATGGGTCCGGTAGTCGACGTCGATTTCACGGATTATTTACCCAAGATCAACGAAGCCGTCGAAGTAAATTTCGAGGTTGAGGGCAAGCAAAATAGACTTGTGCTAGAGGTTGCCGCGCACCTTGGCGATAACCGCGTAAGAACGATCGCCATGGATATGAGTGAAGGTTTAACTAGAGGCCTTGAGGCTACGGCTCTTGGCGCGCCTATTAGCGTTCCAGTTGGCGAAAAAGTTTTGGGCAGAATTTTCAACGTCGTCGGCGATCTAATCGACGAAGGCGAAGGTGTAGAATTTGACAAAAAATGGTCTATTCACCGCGATCCTCCGCCGTTTGAAGAGCAAAGCACGAAGAGTGAAATTTTTGAAACAGGCATCAAGGTAGTTGACCTTTTGGCTCCTTACGCAAAGGGCGGTAAGGTCGGACTATTCGGCGGTGCCGGCGTTGGCAAAACGGTTATTATCATGGAGCTTATTCACAACGTTGCATTTAAACACAGCGGTTACTCTGTATTTGCGGGTGTTGGCGAGAGAACTCGTGAAGGAAACGACCTTTATCACGAGATGAAAGAAAGTAACGTTTTGGATAAAGTCGCCTTGTGCTACGGCCAGATGAACGAGCCACCGGGAGCGAGAAACCGTATCGCTCTAACAGGTCTAACGATGGCTGAGTATTTCCGCGACGAGATGGGACTTGACGTTTTGATGTTTATCGACAACATCTTCCGTTTCTCTCAGTCGGGTGCAGAGATGTCGGCGCTTCTTGGACGTATCCCGTCTGCTGTTGGTTATCAGCCGACTTTGGCAAGCGAAATGGGTAAATTCCAAGAGAGAATTACGTCAACCAAAAAGGGTTCAATTACTTCGGTTCAGGCTGTTTACGTTCCTGCGGACGACCTTACTGACCCGGCTCCTGCGACCGTTTTTGCGCACCTTGATGCGACTACCGTTCTAAACAGAGCTATCGCAGAAAAGGGAATTTATCCTGCGGTTGACCCGCTTGATTCGACATCAAGAATGCTTGATCCTCAAATTTTGGGCGGCGAGCACTATAAAGTAGCTCGCGGCGTGCAGGCGGTTTTGCAAAAATATAAAGACCTCCAAGACATCATCGCTATCCTTGGTATGGACGAGCTTAGCGAAGAAGATAAGGTCACGGTTGACCGCGCTAGAAAGATCGAGAGATTTTTATCTCAGCCGTTCTTCGTTGCCGAGGTATTTACGGGAAGCCCTGGTAAATACGTAAGTCTTGAAGAGAATATTGCCGGCTTTAAGGGAATTTTGGAAGGTAAATATGATGATTTGCCGGAAAATGCATTTTATATGGTAGGAAACATCGACGAGGCGATAGCAAAAGCTGAAAAACTTAAAGCCTAAATTTAAAGGAAAAAGTAATGAATAAATTACATTTAGAAATCGTTACGCCTGAGGGTTTAGTGTTTTCAAACGATATCAAAAGCGTAGTTTTGCCTGGTAGCGAGGGTGAGTTCGGGGTTTTGCCCGGACACGCTTCGCTTATCTCGCTTTTGAAAGCCGGCGTTATAGACATCGAGAGCGAAGATAAAAGTCATGATGCCGTCGCGATAAACTGGGGATATGCCGAGATAAACGAGGGTAAGGCCACGATCCTTGCCGACGGTGCTGTTCATGTATCTGGAAATTCCGAGAGTGAGATAGCAAATTCATTGCAAAAGGCGAAGGATTTGATCGCTAGCATGAGCAGCGAGAACAACGCTATGGCCGCTGCCGTAGCAAAACTAGATAGTATGGCTCGGACAAGATAGTGGCTGGGCTTGATATTTTTTTAAACTACTTATCAAGAAGTAGTTTTATCACTATATTCGTACTTAGTTGGCTCTCTTTTTATTTCATAATAAGCCTTACCATACTTTTGTCTCGTATGGCAGGGCTTAGCTCTTGGCAAAAAAAAGAGCAAAATGCGCTTGAGTCGCTGTTAATGGGCGGCTCTAAACATACTCTAAACGACTCTGTTTTAAAAAGATTCGTAAGCGGCTCCGTATCCAAAGAAAAGCTTTCGGTTGCCGTTAGTATCTCGGAAAGAAATGCCACTGGCGGCATCACTTGGCTTAGCATCATCGCCTCTACATCGCCTTTTATCGGACTTTTCGGTACGGTTGTTTCTATCTTGGAGACATTTTCTCAGCTTGGTCAAGGCGGAGGAAATTCGTCGTTAGGAGTTATTGCTCCAGCTATTAGTGAGGCTCTCGTGGCTACCGGAGCAGGTATATTTGTAGCAATTCCCGCTTATACGTTTAGCTTGCTTATCAAACGAAAAGCTTATGAGCTCATGGGCGTCATCAGGCGCGAAGTCGATATCCTAGTAACGCTTAAAGAAGATCAATGATAAATCTCGACGAAACTCCGGAGCTAAACATAACTCCGCTTGTGGATATCATGCTTGTTTTGCTGGCGATCCTTATGGTTACGACGCCTACTATCGTTTATGAGGAGCAAATTTTGCTACCGGACGGCTCAAAAACTAAAACATCCTCGGCTCAAAAAAAAGATTTGACTGTTATCGTTGATGCCACAAAAAAGGTTAGAATAGATCAAAATACCATGAATTTGCGCGAACTTCCTGACAATATAGTGCTTATCGGGGCAAAATACGATAAAAACTCGCCTGTTTATATTAAGGCCGACAAAAGCCTCATATACGATGATGTGATGTTTGTTTTAAAGAGCGTAAAAAACGCAGGCTTTACAAAGGTGGCGCTCCAAACTAATGGATAAATTTGATCTCAAATTTAACACTTCCGGTTACTTCTTACTATCGGCTTTTCTTTACCTTTGTATCATAAGCGGTATTTTTATTAAGCTTACTTATTTTAAAGAAGAGCCGAAAAAATACACCGATACTAAAGATGCTTTTATGGATATTATGATAGTTGAGCGCGAGCCCGACATCACCGTAAAAGCACCTGAGCCTAAAAAAGAGATTATAAAAGAGGAAAAACCTCAACCGGTAAAGGAAGAGGTTAAAAAAGAAGAGCCAAAGCCGGACACTACAAACAAGCCGCCTGAACCGGATCCTGCACCGCCAAAACCTGAAGAAAAAAAGATCGAAGAGCCAAATTTAAAGGATTTATTCGGCAGTATCGACACCTCTAAACTAAAAGAAGATAAGGTTGCCAAGAAAAAAGAGCAACCAAAAGAGCAAAGTCGTAAAAAACCTGAAAAGGTTCAGATAACGAGCCAGCAAAAAAAAGCTAGCGACGTTATAAATGCGCTTACCTTAGATCAGGTTGCTAAGACTCCAAAGTCGCAAATGACGGGCGAATATAACGAATACTTCGGTATGATTAGTAGAATTTTGCAGAGTAAATGGAGTGCTTATAAGGCCGATTCTACCGATGAGGCGGAGGTTGAGATCGTCATCGGCATTGATGGATCGTTTAGTTACGATATAAAAAAGTTATCGTATAATAGCGAATTTAATAACAAAGTTAGGGATTTCTTGCAAAGTATGACTTTTGAGAAATTTCCGCCGCCTACCCAGATAGGCAGAGCTGTTAGGCTCGGAACCAAACTAGAAGACAAACTAGAATAATGGAGGAAAAATGAAGAAAATTTTACTTTTTCTTGCTTTTACCAGTTGGCTTTTTGCTGTTGATGCAACTATTTCGGTCGTCAACAAAGGCTTAGCCCTACCAAAAATCGTGCTTCAAGACGCTACAACGGCTGTCGGCGATCAGGCTTTTAAAAGCAAATTTCATAAAATTATGTTGGGCGACTTGAAGGTCAGCTCTGATTTTGAGGTTGTGGACGAATATATCGCCAGTAGCTATGAGGGCGACTCGAATACGAACGTGATGAGCGAAAAAGGTGCGCAGCTTATATTTAGATACGCGCTTGAGGGCTCTGCAAACTCGCCTCTAACCCTCAGGGTTAAGCTAATTAATGCAAAAACGGCGACTACTCAGTACGAGAAAATTTACAATATGAACGACGGGGCAAAGTATCCGTTTATCGCACACAAAGCGATAGTTGAGCTTATCAACGAGCTAAAAATGCCGCCTGTGAACTGGATGGAGAAATTTATCATCTTTGCCAAAGGAACCGGTTCAAAGCAAAGCGAGATCGTTATAGCCGACTACACTTTGACCTACCAAAAAGTACTTGTTCGCGGCGGTTTGAATATATTTCCTAAATGGATAGGAGCC
>CAUQHH010000073.1:0-9844 GCA_963517705.1 uncultured Campylobacter sp. | reverse complement strand
CGATAAGACCTTCGTGATGAGCGAAGCGGGCGAGGCGTGCGTGCTAAATGCAAAAGATGAAATTTTATTTAAATTTGAGTTAGAAAAAGGCGATATATTTAGGATGACGCAAACTAAAGATATCGCCGTGCAAAACTGGGTCGAGCTAGCGCTAAAACGTGCGAAAATCACGGGGCAAAAGGCGATATTTTGGCTGGATGAAAACAGGGCTCACGACCGAGAAATCCTAAAAAAAGTAAGAGCGCAACTAGCTAGCGCGGACGTGAGCGGGCTTGATATAGAGATCCTGTCTCCGGCGGCGGCTTGCAAAAAGTCGCTTGAGATCATGAGGCAAGACAAGGACTGTATCAGCGTCACGGGCAACGTCTTGCGCGACTATCTGACCGATCTTTTTCCGATCTTGGAGCTTGAAACCAGCGCCAAGATGCTCTCTATCGTGCCGCTACTGGAGGGCGGAAGTATCTTTGAAACGGGAGCCGGAGGCAGCGCACCGAGGCTCGCTGAGCAGCTACTAGAGCAAAATCACCTAAGCTGGGATAGTTTGGGCGAGTTTTTGGCTCTGGGCGCTAGTCTTGAGCAGTTAGCCGGTTTTAAGCAAAGCCCTGAGGCGCAAATTTTAGCAGATACGCTAAACGCGGCCGTAGAGCGCTATCTAAAAGAAAACAAAGTTCCGCGGTTTGAAGTGGGGCAGCTAGATACGCGCACGAGCCATTTTTATATCGCGCTTTACTGGGCGAGCGAGCTTGCCGCTAGCGGTACGCAGCTGGGCGATAAATTTAAACTCGTCGCCCAAAATCTCGCGCAAAACGAGAGCGCGATAGTGTCCCAAATAAACGCGGCGCAAGGACGAAAAATCGATGCGGGCGGATATTATAAGCCCGACGATAAAAAGGCGAGCGCGGCGATGAGGCCGAGCGCGACGTTTAATCAAATTTTACAAAATCAAATTTTATAAAAAAGGAAAAAAATGAAAATTTCAGTTATCGGAGCCGGAAACGTAGGCGCAAGCGCGGCTAGTGCTATTTTGCTAAGAGGCATCGCAGACGATATTGCGCTAGTTGATATATTTGGCGACGTGGCGCGCGCAAAGGCGATCGATCTATCTCAGAGCGCGGCGGTTTTCGGTCTGGACGTGAGCGTTGCTGGCGGTGATGATTTTGAGCTAGTTAAGGATAGCGACATCGTGGTAGTGACCGCGGGAAGCCCCAGAAAAGAGGGGCAGACTAGAGAAGACCTGCTGCTAAAAAACGCAGGCATCGTAAAAGGTACGGTGGAAAAAATCGCTAAATTTGCCCCAAACTGCGTCATCATAAACGTAACAAACCCGCTCGATGCGCTCACGTATCTAGTCTATAAAACGAGCGGTTTTGATAAAAATAGGGTGCTAGGCATGGCTGGCGAACTAGACTCTGCGCGCCTAAAATACGAGATATCTCAAAAAACCAGACTAAAAAACAGCGCATTTAGCGCGCACATCATAGGCTCTCACAACGACGATATGGTCGCGCTACAAAGCAACGTGAGCGTGGATCTGGGCGGCGAATTTGACACGGTAGCGCAGGAGGCTAAAACTGGCGGCGCAAAGATCGTTAAGCTGCTGGGCACGTCTGCATACTACGCTCCTGGCGCGGCTGCTGCCAAGATGTGCGAGGCGATAAAAACCGGCAGCGAACAGTGGCTAAGCTGCTGCGTGATAGAGGGCGAGTGCGCGGGCGGTAGACTCGTTAAGCTAGGCAAGGGCGGCGTGCGCGAGATAAAACGTCCTAGCGCGGAGGAAAAAGCGGCGCTTGAAAAAGGCGAATCGCAAACGGCTGTAAATATCAAATTTTTAAAAGAAAGCGGGGTAATCGCGTAGCCGATGTTTGTAAATTATAAAATTAAAATTTACGCCCTGTTTTTAGCGGCTTTTATGTCGGGGTGCGCCAACGTTTCGTCAAGCACTCCCAAAAATACGATGCTAACAAAGCAAAGTCAAATCCAAGCTACGGCTTCGTTAGAAAAGAACAAGATCCAAAGCTGGGGAAGTAAGACGTTTCAAGGTAAAATAGGCGACCGTCTCGATACAAAAGAGACGGCCCTGCTCAATCTCCTGCAAGGATATATAGGTAAAAGAGACGGCGGCGACTGCTCGGGCTTCGTAACGCTTATAAATAAAAAATTTAATCGAGACTTTTTTGACGAAAAAGAGCTTGATAAATTTTACACCAAGCACGGTCTAAAAAGCGAGGCTATGTTTAAGCTTTATGAGAGTAAAAATCTGATCGCCTTTGACGATCCAAAAGTCGGAGATTTGGTATTTTTCAATAACACAACCAGGAGCACGAAAAATAACAAAAAAGCAAAAATCGTTACTCACGTAGGCATAGTAAGTAGCGTAGAAAAAGACGGCACGGTTGGCTTTACGCATCATGCAAGAGGCAAAAATGCGGTGGATTTTATGAATCTAAAAAATAAAAACACGCGTAAAAAAGGCAACAAAGAGCTAAACTCCTATGTCGTATCTTGCAAAAATAACAATACGTCGTGTCTTGCGTCAAATAGATTTGCGGGATTTGGCAAAGCCAGCGTAAGGAGAAACTAAGTTTAGTTATTTATGCTTATCGCTTCAAATTTACCGCCGTATCCGTATAAATTCGTCATCAAATTTACGGATCGGCGGCGCTAAATTTGACTTCTAAATTTACTCTGCGCCAAATTTGCCGCAATGGCTGTTAAATTTGAGCCAATAAGCACAAAAATATCCGCACGGGCGTTTCAAATTTGCTCGCTTTTATGCAAAAAATCTCCAAATTTTACTTTACCGCGCGCTTTAAATACCAAATTTAACTTAAATGCTATAAAATTATCGTTATGAGTTAAATTTGATAAGGAAAAATATGCTGATAAAAACTGACGCCCCCGTCTGGGTCGATATCTCGCGTTGCAAGGCGTGCGATATCTGCGTGAGCTGCTGTCCTGCGGGCGTGCTGGCGATGGCCGTCGAGCCGCGCGCGGTGCTAGGCAAAACGATCGAAGTGGTGTATCCCGAGGCCTGTATCGGGTGCCGCGAGTGCGAGCTACACTGCCCCGATTTTGCGATTTACGTGGCGGAAAAGGGATTTAAATTCGCCAAACTAACTGCCCAAAGTAAAGAGCGCGCGACCGCCGTAAGAGAGAATAAATTTGAAAAATTAGAGGCGGAGCAATGAGCGAATTTTTAAATAATAACGGCGGCAAAAGAGAGGTCATCGCTAGCGGCAACGAGCTAGTCGCGCTTGCGGCGGTGGAGTGCGGGTGTAACTTTTTTGGCGGTTATCCGATCACGCCAAGTAGCGAGATCGCGCACGAGCTAAGCGTGCTGCTACCAAAGCATGGCGGCAAATTTATCCAGATGGAGGACGAGATCGCGGGCATATCGGTGGCGCTTGGAGCCTCGATGAGCGGGGCAAAGGCGATGACGGCAAGCTCGGGTCCCGGCATCTCGCTAAAGGCCGAGCAGATCGGGCTTGGCTTTATCGCGGAGGTGCCGCTAGTGATCGTAAACGTCATGCGTGGCGGGCCCAGCACGGGGCTGCCTACCCGCGTGGCGCAGGGCGATTTGCTTCAGGCCAAAAACCCTACTCACGGCGACGTAAACAGTATCGTTATCGCGCCATCTAGCCTAGAGGAGTGCTATACGCAGACCGTTCGCGCGTTTAATCTCGCCGAGCGGTTCATGACGCCCGTGTTTTTGCTACTAGACGAAACGATCGGACACATGCATGCAAAGGCTGTATTGCCGCAGATCGGCGAACTAAATATCTACTCGCGCAAGCAGTTTAGCGGCGATCCGGCGGACTACCGCCCGTACAGGGCCGCAGCCGACGAGCCTGCCGTGCTAAATAAATTTTTCGGCGGTTACCGCTATCACGTAACGGGCCTGCATCACGGCGAGACGGGCTTTCCGACCGAGGACGGTGTGGTCGTGGACTACAACATCAAGCGCCTTTTTAACAAAATCAACGCGCACGCGCACGAGTTCGAGCTCTGGGAGGAGTTTATGCTGGATGACGCGGAGATTTGCATTATCGCGTTTGGCTCCGTGGCTCGCTCGGCAAAAGAGGCAGTGCTAAATTTACGCGAAAAAGGCGTGAAAGTAGGGCTTTTTAAGCCTATCACGCTATTTCCGACGCCAAGCACGAAACTACGCGATATCTCGGCTAAATTTAGCAAAATTTTGATCTGCGAGTTAAATTTGGGCCAGTACGCGGGCGAGATAATAAAAGCCACGCTAAGAGAGGACTTTAAAACGCTGCTAAAAGCCAACGGCCGCCCGATCAGCCCGCAAGAAATCGCGCAAAAAATAGGAGAACTTGATGGCATTTAACTACGATAACTACCTACGCACGGACAAAATGCCGACTCTGTGGTGCTGGGGCTGCGGCGACGGCGTGATACTAAAGGCGCTAATCCGCGCGATCGACAAGGTCGGCTGGGATATGAACGACGTGTGCGTGGTCTCGGGCATCGGCTGCTCGGGGCGCTTTAGCTCATATATCAACTGCAACACCGTCCACACGACGCACGGGCGCGCGATCGCCTACGCTACGGGTATCAAGCTAGCAAACCCGGACAAACACGTCATCGTGGTAACCGGCGACGGCGACGGACTAGCGATAGGCGGCAATCACACGATCCACGGATGCCGTAGAAATATAAATTTAAACCACGTTTTGATAAATAATTTCATCTACGGGCTAACAAACTCCCAAACCAGCCCGACTACGCCGATAGGATTTTGGACGGTGACGGCGCAGTACGGTAACGTAGATCCAAATTTTGACGCGTGCAAACTCGCAACCGCCGCAGGAGCGACCTTTGTAGCTCGCAGCAGCGTGATAGAGCCCGCAAAGCTGGAAAAGATATTTGCCGAAGGCTTCGAGCATGACGGATACAGTTTTTTTGACGTATTTTCAAACTGCCACATAAACCTGGGCCGCAAAAACAAGATGGGGCAGGCCACGCAAATGCTGGAGTGGATCGACGGTCGCACGGTGAGCAAGGCTAAATTTGACGCGATGAGCGAGGATGAGCGGGAGGGTAAATTTCCGCTCGGAGTGCTACATAAAGACGAGTCGCGCATGGAGTACACCAAGGCCTACGACATGGTGATAAAGGCCGCCAGAGACGGCGAGAAAATCGACTTTGGAGCGCTAAAATGAAAAGGCAGTTGAGATTCGTCGGAGTGGGCGGTCAGGGCGTTATTTTGGCGGGCGAGATTTTAGCCGCAGCCAAGATTGAGGAGGGCGGATACGGCGTCAAAGCCTCGACCTATACCTCGCAGGTGCGCGGAGGGCCGACGAAGGTCGATATCATTTTGAGCGAGCGCGAGATATTTTACCCGTACGCAAATGAGGGCGAGATCGAGTTTATGCTCGCCACCGCACAGGTTAGCTTCGAGCAGTTTAAAGACGGCGTAAGAGAGGGCGGCATCATCGTCGTGGAGCCAAATTTAGTACGCGCTAGCGACGAGGATAAAAAACGGTGGAAAATATACGAAATACCGATCATCTCCATCGCTAAAGACGAGGTCGGTAACGTCATAACTCAAAGCGTCGTCGCGCTCGCCGTCGCCGTGCAGATGAGCGGCTGCTTGGATGCTGAGCTAGTTAAACGCGTAATGCTCTCAAAAGTGCCTAAAAAAGTTTACGGCGAAAATGAAAAAGCATACGAGCTGGGAATTAAATACGCCAAAATTTGCATAGAAAACGGCAAATAAAAGCGTGATTTGAAATAAGATAGATTAAGTATCATTTCGTTATAATTCAGGTATTAATTTATTTGATTTTAAGGAGAACGAAATGAGCGTTGGAATTTTTTATACGACGACAAAGGGGCACACAAAGAGCGCGTGCGAGTATCTAGCGGGCAAAATAGGAGCGCAGCTAATAGACGTAAAGGGCGCTGGAGCGGAGGATTTTGCTAAATTTGACGTTATCATAGCAGCGGCGCCTAGCTACGGCGACGGCGAGTTGCAGTCTGATTGGGCGGAGAAACTACCGCTTTTAAAAGCCGGCAGTAAAGGCAAAAAAGCCGCCATCGTAGCCATCGGCAATCAAGCCAACCACCCGCAAACGCTTTTTAGCGGCGCAGTGGATTTTCTACCGTATCTAAAAGATGCGCAAATTTTCGGCGCTAGCGACGTGGACGGATATAAATTTAACCACTCCGCATTTTTACTAAACGGCAAATTTATCGGCCTAGCGCTTGACGTTAAAGGCGATGAAAACTACGCAAAACGTATCGATAAATGGGTTGAGGAAAATAAGTCAAATTTCTAATTTATTCTACTTTCCGCCGCTTCGCTAGTTAAATTTGCGGAGCGGACGACTCTCTTTTTATTTTTAAAATTGCGATATCAAATTTTAACGATAAGTAAAATTTGATAAATTTTGATACTTGTAAAAAATACGAGAGATAAAAAGGGGCTGAATTTTAGCCCCTTTTAGTTTTAAATTTAGCTTAGCGTCGTGTATCCACCGTCTACGTCGCTAAATCCAGTGCCGTAAGCTACGCCGGAGATTTTGACTAGGGTGTCGCTGCCTTCTTGATAGCCGTCTACGCCGTCGGTATTTAACGCTAGATACGCGTCAAATTTATCAGCCCCTACGTTTTCTAAGAAATAAGCGCCTTCACCAGCTTTTAAATCTGCTAGCTTTTCCGTCAAATTTGACGAATCCGTGCCGTCCGCCGCTTTTGAAATTTTATTGATATTGTCAGGTAGTTTGATTTTTTCGTTTTTAGATATTTTCATCATACCTGTGCCTGATCCTATCGATATCTCTTTTTGATCCGGATTTTGGGCGATAGTTTCTTTGACGTCAAATTCCTCTTTGCTCAAAAACGATCCGTTATTTCCCTGGGCTTTTGAGATGAGAGTTATTTTATCCGAGTTTATATTTTCATAGATTTTAAACGTCGTTTGCGTATCTCCGATATGGGCTACGGCTTTTTTATTTAGCGCTTTGTCGGTTATAGTCGCAGTTCCTTTAAAGCCTTTGGTTACGTTATCTAGCGGGGCGATATTCCACGGCGTAGCCAAATCCGTAACGAGAGGCGATTTTGATGCTAGTAGCGAAGCGTCGTTATCTGGGCTAACGTCAAATTTGATCGTTTTATTTGCGTATTGCGCGCTAGTAGATAGGGCTGATTTTATCTGCTTGTTTTCGTAGGTCACGTCTATGGTTCTATCGTTTTGACTGTACGAAGAGTCTTGCAATACCTGCTTTATTAGCTTATTAGAATCGTCGTAGGTTTTTGTGACGGCTTGGATAACCCTGCCGCCTTCATTATTGCTTAGGGCTTTTACGATCTCGAGGTTTGGAGTAGATTTGTCTATCTCGTAGACCTTTGCTCTAGTTTGCCAACCGGTCGTATTTAGCGCCTTTTCGTTTTTATCGAAAAATACTCCTTGGGCAAATTTAAACCCGCTATTTTCGTCTTGAGCTCTCTCAAAAACTATTTGGTACGTCTTGTTTGCTACCGTATCTTCGTATTCCCAGATTTTAGATTTTCCGTCTATTACGTCTTTAGCTGCCGCATCTTCAAAACTAGACGGAGTCGGAGCGGTAAAATCGGAGTTTAGTTTATTATAGATCGAGGTCGCGCCGTCTTTTAGCTCCGTAAATTTGCTTCTATACTCGACGTTTTTTACCTCTATCAGCGTATCGCTGCCTTCTTGATAGCCCTCGACGCCGTCAGTATTTAGCGCCATATAGGCATTAAATTTATTTTCTCCTACGTTTTGCAAGAAATACTGCGCCTTGCCGACCCCTAGCGTAGATAGTTTTTCCTCGATATTTTGCAGATTTACGCCCTCTTGAGCTCTTGTTAGCTCGGTGATGTTTGATGGAAGCGTGATTTTATCTTGAGCATTGTCTAGTACGGCCATTTTTGCGCCGTTTGATAGATTGTTCGTGTCGGCGTTGATGCTTATTTTTTTCAAATTTGCATTTTCTTGTAGGGTCTGGGCTATATCGAAAGTATCGACTCCGTAGCTGCTATTGATCGTATATGCTGCCTTTGACACTAGCGTTACGTCGTCTGAGAATCGTCCGTCGTACGCTCGGTAGACCACTTCGTCTTTTCCGATATCGGCGGTCCATTTCGTATCTAGCGCGCTATCTGTTACCGTGACTTTACCTTTGTAGTTGAAATTTGGCGCAAGAGGGCTTAGATGCTCGGGCGAGCTTGCGTTTAGATACAACTTGCCTTTGTAGTCCAGATTTTCGCTATCTTTGCTGATCTCAAAGTTTATGTCGGTTTTTGCGTATTTTGGATCGGTTTTGCTAGCATAGCTTAGCTTGCCGTCCTCGTAGGTTAGGGTGAGTTTTTGTCCGTCGCTTCTCTCTAGTATTTTTTCTTCTAGCACACCTTTTTCGTCAAATTTATCTCTAGTGACGTCGCCTGTTTTTGAGACGCTAGGCGTGTATTCTTCTGTTACCTTGTAGCCGTCTTTTTCGTAAATTTTATAGGCTGAGATCTTGTAGTCTTTGATCATGTTTTCACCGTTATAAAATTTACCGTCCGGCATATCTACTTTTATATCCGAGCCCTCAGGCTGAGCGTCTCTTTTGCCAAATTCTATCCTATACGTTACGCCCGTCGTATCGTTTGAGTATTCCCAAGTAAAGGCCTTGCCGTCTTTTACGTCGATCGGTTTCATGGCTGCTTTGCCGGTCTGTTCATTGACCTCATACACTCCGTTATCTTTGTCGTCCTTAGATACTACGTATTTTACGGCGTCGTATTGTGCTTTTATGAAATTTATCTTTGCATTATCCGTGCTATCTAGGATTTTGATAGCGTCTACGTGAGATTTTATATACTCAAAATGCTTAACGATATTTGCCGAAGTATCTTTTATTACAAATTTATCGCCATTTGCTTTTTTGTCTTTTAAGGCTATAAAGGTAGCGATATCTAACGTAAAATCTTTACTATCGTCTATGAAAAATTTCTCTACCGAACTGCTTTTTATCAAATTTAGATGATCGCTCGTTACGTTATGTAGCCAAATTTTGCCTTCGGAAATTTTGTTTAGTAGCGTTGTAGTAGCTTTGCTGGCGTCTAGCGTAAAGCTGCCGCTAAATTTGATAGATAGGACGTATTTTAAATTCGAGGCGATCTTATCTATATTGTTTTGTATATTTCCGGCTTCGTCTTCTATGATAAACGATGTGTTTTCGTCGGTGATGTTTGCAGCTTTTTCCAAAAACGTCTTAACGTCGGTTTTTTCTATGACGGGATCGGGATCCGGTTTTGGTTCCGGTTTGGGATCTGGTTTTGGCTCCGGAGTAGGGACATAATCTTTATCGTAGTTTGGAAATTGACTTTTTATCTCGCTTTCGCTTTTTCCGGTTACTTGCGATATTACGGATATTTTATCGTTTTTACTTAGCGATTCGTCTAGTTTTGCGTCATCTAGCGTCAAATTTGATTTGTTGTTTATGATGACGTTTTTTATATCCTGAGCGGAGGATGTCGCCGTTATAGCGTCGTTTATTTTTAAAAAAGAATTTAA
Source organism: uncultured Campylobacter sp. (assembly GCA_963517705.1). Lineage (GTDB taxonomy): Bacteria > Campylobacterota > Campylobacteria > Campylobacterales > Campylobacteraceae > Campylobacter_A. Next base: position 303 of record CAUQHH010000073.1, on the reverse strand, counting down.
AGCCGTTTTTATATCGCCGTCCGGTACGTCTTGTACGCTATCGGCTACGACGTTTGAGGCGATGATTTTGTTTATCAGCGTTTTATGTGCGTCTCTTGTAGCGGCATCCGAGCTTTGCGCGTGTACCGGGTTTAGCGCCGCTTTTAAGATCTCACTTACGACTTGACCTCTGTCGTTTGTGTTATTTAGCATATTTATCCAGCCTGCTTTTACGCCGACGTAGGTATTTTCATACTTGTTTAACAATTTTGCATAAATATGCTTGATGAAATTTTCGTTGCTCTCCAGGCTTTTTCCGAAAAA
>CAUQHH010000072.1:0-9846 GCA_963517705.1 uncultured Campylobacter sp. | reverse complement strand
GGCAAATTTTCGTCTTTTAACCCCGCCGAGGTCGTATTTACGACGAGATCAAATTTGCCGTCATTAAATTTGGCAAAATTTGCCCAGCTAAATTTTTCAAATTCAGTAAAATTTGCCAGCCTCTCCTCGCTTCTATTTAGCACGCAAACTCGCATGCCGCGGCTTTTTAGCGCATATGCGACCGCTCTAGCCGTCCCGCCGGCACCCAAAATCAGAGTTGAATTTATCTGCCCAAAATATTCTATCGCTCGTAAAAACCCGGGCGCGTCAGTGTTGTAGCCGTAAATTTTATCGCTGCGAGATACGAGAGTATTTACAGAGCCGATTTTAGCAGCCGTTTCGTCTGGGGCGTCGCACTGCGCGAGCGCGGCTTCTTTGTGGGGTACAGTGACGTTTGCGCCGCTTAATTTTAGTTCTTTAAATTTGGAGATGAGTTGCGAGCCGTCCGCTAACTCGTAGCGAGTATAGAGGGCTTCGCGAGATAGACCGAGCTCGCCGAGAGCTAGGTTGTGTAGCCTCGGCGAAACGGAGTGAGATATAGGGTTGCCAAAAACGGCAAAAACCATCATTTTATATTTACGATAAAGGCGTTTGGAGCGGCGCTTTGCTTGATTTTAGCAAGCTCGCTTTTTAGCTGCTCGCCGCTATAAGGGCCGACTAGCACTTTGATGATTTCGTTACCGTTTACGTTCGTCCTATATAGCTTATATGCGTATCCTGCGGCTTTTAACTTGCCAAGCTCCGGCGCTTTTTCATTAAAGTGCTTAACGGCGAAAACTTGCACGTAGCTACCACTGTGAGTATCGCCGCCGTTAGCTGCAGGAGCTTGTTTGGCCGGCTTTTGTTTTGCTTGCTTTTCTTTAGCCGCATCGTTTTTAGGCTGTTTTGCAGGTTTTTCTTGTTTAGGCTCTTTTTGTTTTACTACGTTTACGTGCTGCTTAGGCTCGGCTTTTGGCTCGCTTGATTGAGCATTTGGCGTATCGTTTTGTTTTAAAGCGCCCTGTATAGTAGAAGGCTCGGTCGGCGCAGAAGCTGCCGCGCCTGCATCTTGCTGTCTTTTATCCTCTTTTTCCTTGAGCGCTTTTACCATATCCTCAAAGCTATCTTGGCCTTTGTTTTCAGGTACGATAGGCACCTGCTCAAAGGCAGGATTAGGCTGCTGCGCCTGAGGCTCGGACGGAGGAGGCGGAGCGACTGGAGGGACGTTAGTTTGCGCTACTTGCGGCGCAGGCTCGTTAGGCGGCGTAGCAGGCACGCTCACTTGCTGAGGGATACTTCGCGTATTGTCTGGCTCAGGCGGCAAAACCAGCCTAGAGTCCGTTTGCGCAATCTGATCGTTTGTTTCGGAGGAATTTAAAAATTTCATCACGATGAGAACAGCTAAAAAGATAATGACAAAAACAGCGACGAGGATGAGGATCCTCTTGACGTTTTTGCTCTTTTTATCTTCGTTGTTATCAAGCATGATGTCTCTTAGCTCGTTATATTCCATTTTCACTCCTTACATATGTTTTGACCAGCTTGCGCCGCGCTCTTTTTGATAAACTTTGTATGGCAACGTCAAGATGTTAAATTCTTTCGGTAACTCCATCGTCGGAAACACCCTCCACTCTTTAACCAAACGCGAACTAAGCAGCATAGATAGCTTATTTGCGATCTGATAGCCCTCATTTAGCGTCGTGTGCCCTTTGTGTATATAAAGATGCAAGTGCCCCGGCGTCTTGCTCTCGTAGGCGGTAAAATTTATAAATCCCTCCTCGCGGAGCAAAAGCTGAGCTCGGTGCCAAAAGCGCTCAGGCATCCTGCCGTTGTAATCAAAGACGATATTTTCGACCTTGTCGCCAGGCAGTATCAGCGAGTGCGCGACCGTGATCTTGCCCTCGTCGTGATCTTTTATTACCTGATAACTTAGAGGCTCGTTTATGAGCTCAAATTTATTAAAAAACGTCCGCCCTTTGTACTCGATCTTGCTTACGATGCTGTCGCGCTTGATCCAGTAGTGACTCGTGTTCATTTTTATTAGCGCGGTGTCTATACTCTGCATTAATAAGTCGCCCTATCGTAGATGATAAATTTGCTCGCAAGCTCTTTTAGTTCGGCTTTTACCTTCTCTTGAAGCGCTGCGTTATTGATATCGCTTAGTACGTCGGCGATTTTGTTTGCGATGATCTCAAATTCCGCCTCTTTCATACCGCGAGCCGTAAGGGCCGGACTCCCGATACGGATACCGCTTGTAACGAACGGGCTTCTAGTTTCGCCAGGAACCGTATTTTTATTTACCGTTATGCCCGCATTGCCAAGAGCTATGTCAGCGTCTTTACCGCTAAATTCGCGGTTTAAAAAGCTCATCAAAACCAGGTGATTATCCGTGCCGCCGCTAACTAGATCAAAGCCGCGTTTTACTAAAATTTCGGCTAGCTTTTTGATATTTGCTTTGACTTGTTTAGCGTAAATTTTCCACTCAGGACTTAGGTTGTGTTTAAAGCCTACCGCCTTTGCGGCGATAACGTGAACGAGCGGTCCGCCCTGAATGCCAGGGAAAATAGACGAATTTATCTTTTTAGCGTACTCTTCGTTGTTTGTCATAATGATACCGCCTCGAGGTCCGCGAAGCGTCTTGTGAGTAGTCGAGCTCACTACGTCGCAGTGCGGGAATGGATTTTGATGTTCGCCAGCTACGACTAGGCCCGCGATGTGCGCCACGTCGGCAAAGAGTATAGCGCCTACCGCGTCAGCGATCTCGCGGAATTTCTTAAATTCGATCTCTCGCGTATATGCGCTTGCCCCGCACACGATCATCTTTGGCTTTACGATTTGCGCGATTTCCATCACCTTATCGTAGTTTATGCGTCCGTCAAGCTCGACGCCGTAAAAGAAACTCTCATATATCTTGCCAGAGCTGCTTACTTTTGCACCGTGAGTTAGGTGTCCGCCGTGGCTTAGATCCATGCCTAAAATTTTATCGCCCGGATTTAAAAGCGCGCCGTAAACGCCCTGGTTTGCCTGCGAGCCTGAGTTTGGCTGTACGTTTGCAAATTCGCAACCAAAAAGCTCTTTGCAGCGATCTATCGCTAGCTGCTCGATCTGATCGACGTATTCGCAGCCGCCGTAGTAGCGTTTGCCTGGATAGCCTTCCGCGTATTTATTGGTTAGAACCGAGCCCATTACTTCCATCACTTCAGGATAGGTAAAATTTTCGCTCGCGATCATCTCGAGGTGGTCGCATTGGCGTTTTAGTTCTAAATTTACTAAATCAAAAATTTCTTTATCGTAACTTTGCAAACTCATTAATTCTCCTTGGTTTCGTTTTTTTGCGGTCTCATCGCAGGGAAAAGCACCACGTCGCGGATGGATTTTTTATTAGTCAGTAGCATCACGAGCCTATCTATGCCGATACCCTGCCCGGCAGTCGGAGGCATCGCGTAGCCAAGAGCCCTCACGTAGTCCTCGTCCATCTCGTGAGCTTCATCGTCTCCTGCATTTTTAGCTTCGATTTGCGAAGCGAAGCGGCCGTATTGATCAATCGGATCGTTTAACTCGTTAAAGCCGTTTGCTAGCTCGCGTCCTGCGATAAACAGCTCAAATCTCTCCGCGATATCAGGATTAGCGTCGCTTCTGCGTGAAAGCGGACTGATCGAAATCGGATAGTCTATGATAAAAGTCGGATCGATTAGCTTGCTCTCTACGTAGTTATCGAAAAGCTCGGCCTGCAAATGCCCCAAATCAAGTTTAGCGTTTGCCTCAAAGCCGTCAGCCTTGAGCTTAGCTAAAATTTTATCCTTATCGCCGATAATCGCTTCGTCTAGGCCGCCGATTTCTACGAGCGCTTTTTTGTAGCTTATGCGTTTAAACGGCTTGCCAAAATCGATCTGCATACCGTCAAATTCGATTATTTTAGGCATATCGAGTTTATCAAGAAGCACGTTAAATAGCTCCTCTGTTAGCCCCATCAAATCGTGATAAGTGTGCCACGCCCAGTAAAACTCGATGCTTGTAAATTCGGGATTATGCGTTAGGTCCATACCCTCGTTGCGGAAATTTCTATTCATCTCGTAAACGGCATCAAAACCGCCAACTATGAGCCGCTTTAGATAAAGCTCAGGTGCGATGCGCAAAAATCTCTCAACTCCGAGCGCGTTATGAAAGGTTACGAAAGGCTTAGCGTTAGCACCGCCTGGGATCGGGTGCATCATCGGAGTCTCAACCTCCAAAAATCCCTTGTCCTCGAAAAATCTGCGAATCGTACTAACGATAACCGATCGGCGCTTAAAATCAGCTCTAACCTCTGGGTTCATTATCATATCGAGGTATCTTTGGCGATATCTAGTCTCGATGTCCGTTAACCCGTGGAATTTCTCCGGAAGCGGCGAAATAGCCTTTGACGCTAAAGTTAGCTCGCTAACGTGCATCGAAAATTCGCCCGTTCGCGTGACGAAAGCATATCCGCGCACATATATGATGTCGCCTACTTCGATATTTTTCTTTACAACCTTAAACCAATCGGGATCAAGCGTCTTATTACTAAAGTAAATTTGAAGATTGCCGTCCTCATCCTCGATGTTGGCAAATATCGCCTTGCCAGCATCTCTGATGAGCTTAACGCGTCCGGCGAGGCTTACTAGCTGCCCCTCGGCGCTCTTTTCTTCGGTGTCTATTATATGTTTAAATTTGAGCCTAAATTTAGTTATATCCATATCGCGGCGCAAAAAATGCGGATATGGATTTATACCGGCATCTCTTAGCTCGTTTGCAGTCTCTAGCCTCTGGATCTCCAGTTGATTTTCAAATATCACTTGCCGCCCTTTGCCTCTTTGGCATTGCACTCTTTGCACACTCCGTAAAGCTGCATCATGTGTCCGGTTAGCTTGAAGCCATGCTCTTTTGCGATATTTGCTTGTCTTTTTTCTATGGTTGCGTCTTCAAATTCGATGATAGTTCCGCATCGGCGGCATATCATGTGATCGTGGTGAGGCTTGGTTGCGAGCTCAAATTTTTTACCCTGCGAGCCAAAGCTGATGGAGGTTACCATCTCGGCTTCTTCGAGTAAATTTAGCGTCCTATAAACGGTCGCGATACCGACGTTTAAGTCAGGATAGGTCTCTTTAATGAAAAAATAGAGTCTCTCCGGAGTAAAGTGCTCGTCGTTGTTGTAGAGCGTCTTCAGTAGAACTTCTCGCTGTTGCGTGTATTTTAGCCCGTTATCTCTCAAAATTTTTTTAAATTTATCAAGAAGCGCGTCGTATTCTAAATTCTCAATCATTATTTATACTCCTTAATCGTCGAATTTATCTCCAAATTTGGTCTTTGCTCCTGCATAGATGCGTCAAACGGCGTTTCGATATTTCCCACGCCGCCTGATATGCCTTTTACGTTAACATTCATTATCCATTTTCCGGTATCCAGCAAAATCGGATACAATTTACTTCCCCTAAAATACGGCTCTATTTTGTTGTTTAAGACTTGAATGTTTGAAATGGTCACTATCAAAACCGCAAAAACTAGGAAAATTTTAGCGCTTCCGATGATAAATCCGCCCATTTTATCCAAAAATCCAAGTCCGCTTAACCCTACTAATCTCGATAAAAATGCGCCGATACCTAGGCAAAGTATCCAGAATACGATAAGCGTCGTTAAAAATCCAGCAAAAAACAGAATAGAATCGCCCTCTATTTTATAAACATTATCGCTTATTAGATGACCGACTCTAATACCGAATCTACTAGCCACCACGATACCGCCGATTAGACCGATGAGGCCAAATATTTCCTTTATCAGTCCGCTTATCACGCCTTTTATGCCCAGTATCAAAACCAATGAAACGACGACTACGTCAAATAGAGTAACAAAATCCATTACATACCTAACAATGGCGCGAGTTCTTGCTGATTGGTTGAATATCTCATCGCCATTTCTTTCGTGATTTGATTTGCTCTAATAGCTTTCATTAAGGACTGCGTTTGCGTCATCATGCCGGTTACTTGTTGGTTTAGCTGCATTTGAGAGTAAATTTGATGCACCTTATTTTCTCGAATAAGGTTTGCGATAGCGTTATTATTTATCAATATCTCGTGTATAGCAAGTCGCCCGCTACCGATTTTAGGAAGCAGGCTTTGCGATATAACCGCACTTAAAGAAACCGAGAGCATATTTAGCACCGGAAGCTGCTCGCCACCCTCAAAGCTATCTATGATACGGTTGATAGTCTGAATAGCCGAGTTTGTGTGCAGCGTGCCAAATACTAAGTGGCCAGTCTCTGCTGCCGTAATAGCCGTAGATATCGTTTCTCTGTCTCGAAGCTCGCCCACCAAAATAATATCAGGGTCTTCACGAAGCGCGCTTTTGAGCGCCTTGGCATAAGACTTGGTATCCACGCCTACGTTTCTATGAGAAAAAAGACCTTTTTTATTCGTATGTACGAACTCGACAGGATCTTCTACAGTAATAATATGCTTTCTTTCGTTTAAATTTATCTCGTTTAGCATCGCGGCAAGCGTCGTCGATTTACCGCTACCCGTAGGTCCGGTGACCAAAATCAGCCCCTTTTCGCGCTTTACCACTTCTTTAAAAATAGCAGGCGCTCTAAGGTCGTCAAGAGACGGAATATCTGTCGGAATAATACGAAATGCGGCAGCCAAATCGCCGTTCATAGTATAGTAATAGTTGCCCCTAAAACGTCCGACGCCAGGAAGCTCTATTGCGAAGTCAAGCTCCCTATTTTCCTCAAGATCGCTTTTTTGCACGTCGGTTATGAGCGCATAGCAGATATCTTGTATATCGTGCCCCTTTAGCACGCCGAGCTCAAGCGGCCTCAAGGTTCCGTCTATTCTGATCTGCGGCTCGCTTCTTGCGACAAGGTGCAAGTCGCTGGCCTTATTGTGGACGACCGTTTTTAGTAACGTCTCCAAGCTTACGTCTATTTTCTTGGGCTCTAAACTATCATTTTGAGTTTCTTGCCTTATTTGCTCCATATAAAATTTCCTTATTCTATAATTTTCGGCACGACAAAGAAGTGTTCGCTACTCATCGGAGCGTTTTTAAGTATAGTTTCTATCACGTCAGAGCTCACGCTTACGTCTTCTCTTAACGGAGTTCCGCCTTCTCTAGAGCTTACTACCGCTTGAGAAGCGCTTAGATCAAGCTCGTCTAGTATACCCGCAAAGCTCAAAATTTCACTGAGTTGACCTTCGATCTCCCTTCGCTTGTCGCTTTCGACTTTGAGCGAACTAAGCTTTTCAAGTTTGGTTAATAAAGTATCGTCTATCTGCATAAAACCTCGTCAAATTTTTAAAATTTTCCGCATTATAACACAATTTGCCTTGATTTTTATGCTGTTTTATATTTATTATGCTACAATTACGAACTTTCAATAACTAAAATTTAAGGAACAAACTTGGCCATCAAAGATGATATTGATTCTATAAAGGAAGAGTTAAATACTCAAGAACAATTTTTAGAAAACATAATCAAAAGCGAAAGATTTTTTAAAAAAAATAAAAAAATTATCATCGGTGCGCTCGCCTTAGGCGTGATCGGCGCGGCGGGATACTATATAAACGGCGCTTTAAAAGAAAAAGAGTTTAAAGCCGCAAACGCCGCATATGCAAAACTGATACTTAATCTAAAAGACGAGCAAGCAAAAGCCGAACTAAAACAAAAAGACGCCTCGCTTTACGCGCTTTACGAGTTTAAAAGAGCGGTTGACAACAACGACACAAACGCGCTAAAATCGCTAGCAAACGAGCAAATAGATCCGCTTTTAAAAGATATCGTAAAATCCCAGATAAACGAGCCTAGCGGTCAAATTTTGACTTCATATAAGGCCGTTGTTAGAGGGTATGAGCTAATGAAAGAAAATAAAATCGACGAAGCAAAAAACGAATTTAAAAAGGTTCCTTTAAATTCTCAGCTTCAATCCATCGTCAAAAATTTAGAACACTATCAAGGAAATGCAAAATGAGAAAATTTCAAGCTATTTTAGCGGCTGCACTCTGCGTCGCGGTACTCGGCGGATGCAGTACAAAAAGGCAGTATTTCGAGCCGACCGACGTGCAAAATGAAAAAATTTCAGAAAACAGGCTACCGGCTAGCATCGCAACGGCGAGCATAAACGGAGCGGTACTAAAAAACGGTATGGCGATAACTAAAAACGGTTTACTAGCGCCTGAAACAAAGCTGACAAAAGGTGCTACTTTGTTAAATTACGGCGACGATAAAATTATAAGCTCTGATTTGGACGGAAATTTGATCGTTGCAAACAGCTCAAACGAAATTTTATTTCAAAGAAGCTTCAATGAAGCAATCGTTTCAGCCGCTCTAGAAGATAATAAACTAGCCCTTTTAAGCGCGGGCAATGTCATATATCTCATCGACATTGCAACAAACGATACTTTGCTAGAGTTTGAAAGCTCAAACGTCTACGCCCAGGACTCTCGCGTCGCTGCGCCGTTATTTATGAGCTCGCTCGTTATATTTCCTACGCTTGACGGAAAGATCATGATCGCGGATAAAAACCAAGGCCGAATTTTACGTGACGTGGTCGTGAGTAGCGAGCAGTTTTTTAACAACATCATCTCGCTCAACGTCGTAAACGACACGATGATAGCTGCCACTGGCAAACGTATCGTCTCGATAAATCCCGAAAAAACGGTTTATTATAACGGCGAGATCAAAGACATCGTCATAAACGGCGAATATATATATATCTTGCTAAAAGACGGCAAAATCGTGCTTAGCGACCTAAATTTGAAACAAATCAAAGACGCATATTTTAAATTCGCCATCTTTTCAAGCGCCACCGTCTATAACGGCTCGCTTTATATAATGGAAAAAACAGGATATCTCATAAAGACAGATCTAGCGCTCGACAATGCCAAAATTTACGAGCTTTCAGACGAGGTCGAGAGCCAAATTTTCGCCGGCGCGAAAGAATTTTACTACGACGATTACAGTTTAGAGCTTAAATGACGAAACAAGAAATTTATCAAGTTCTGGAAGCCAAAAAGATTATCTTAAAAAATCTAAGCTGGCTGGAGCTTGATAAATTTACTAAAAAAAAGACCCTTGTCGCACTTACGGGCGTCGATATGAAGGGATTTTATACGCTTTTATTTTTCCGTAGCGCAAAGGCTAGATTTTTAAGCAAAGAATTTGAAGCGATTAATGAAATAGCTGATAAAATCGCTGAGCAAACAGGCATAAATTTTAAGAAAAAAGCTATTTTTTATAGCTCTGATATCTGCTCAAAAACTGCAAAATTAATGAAAGAAAACGGCTACAAACATGACTCTATGTGACGTAGGCAATACTAACGCCACCTTTTTTGAAAACGGTAAAATCACCAAAATCAGGATTGAAAATTTTAAATATTTTAGAAGCGATGAGAAGATTTATTTTATCAGCGTAAACGACGGAGTAACCAAAAGGTTGCAAAATTCGCCTAGATTCGTAAATTTGGAGCCCTATTTTAAACTGGATACTATCTATAAAGGCCTTGGTATCGACCGCGTGGCTAGCTGTTATGCCGTAAAAAACGGTCTTATTGTCGATGCAGGTAGCGCCGTAACCATAGACGTTATGATGGACTCTATGCACCTTGGCGGCGCGATAGTGCCGGGTATTTCACATATCCTAAAAGCCTGCGAGGCAATCTCGCCGAGGCTAAAAATCTCGCTAAATTCGCAGATCGACCTCGACGCGCTCCCGCAAAAAACAACCGACGCGGTAAGCTACGGAGTCATAAAGCCAATCCTGCTTCTAATCGAAAATATGGCAAACGGCTCGAAAATCTACTTCACGGGCGGCGACGGCGAGTTTTTATCGCGCTTTTTTACCGACAGTATCTACGAC
>CAUQHH010000071.1:0-9937 GCA_963517705.1 uncultured Campylobacter sp. | reverse complement strand
ATCCCAAACGATATAAAAATCGCCGGCAAGGGCTTTGACGTAAAACGCTCGTTTCGTCCGAAGATGAAGTAGTGCAGATAAATTTTGCCTTCTTGCGAGGCGCGCGTCCATTTGGATTAAATTTTGCGATGAAATTTGAAACTAAACTTCGGTGCGACCAGCTAAACGCAAACGACTAACCAACAGATCAAGCAAGCAAATTTGGTCAAATTTTATATAAATTTGATACGGCCAAACGCAAGCCCTCAACTTTATCGCAACGAAATTTCCTCAAATTTAACGAAATCAAAAACTCGCCAAAGCTAAATTTGAGCATGAGTTAAAAATACCAAACCTCGCGCTAAACGTTGTCGTAAAATTTAAACCTCCTCAAGCCCCATCAAAAGCCTAATAGCGAGGTTTGCCTGATGATTTGCGCAGATAGCCACGCGCGCGGCCATGAGCCCCTGCCCTACGCCAGCAGCGTTTTGCAGGTCGCCGCACAGATAGACGTTTCGCGCAAATTTGACCGTTTTTATGAGATTTGAGCTAAAGTACCCAGCCATGCCCGACGCGCCGACGATCTTTTTGTCCCGCAGACTCGCTCCGGCTTCGTTTACCATCATCGCCTTGCCCGCGACGTTGTCAAAGGCCTCGCAGATAATGCTGCACGGCGCGAAAATCTCGGCGACGTTGCTTGCGTCTAGCGTCACGTCGTGCGTCACGACCTCGACGAATGGATTTACCTCGGCGATGAGCTCTTTTAGCGCGTCCGTCTTTTTCATGCCGATGTGGCGGACGAAGTACTGCTGGCGGTTTAGGTTGCTAGGCTCCACGACGTCAAAGTCGGCCAGCACGAGCTTGGCGACGCCCGTGCGGGCCAGGCTTAGCGCGATATTTGAGCCAAGACCGCCCAGCCCCGCCACACCCACGCAACCGCCAGCTAGCGCCGCGTTTAGCTCGGGGCTGTTTCTGGAGGCGATCATAGCTTTTAGCACTTCTCGCCCAGGCATCGCGCCACGCCTGATAAATACGACGTTTGAGCCGTCTTTTAGCTCCAAATTTTCCTTCGTCGCAAAGCCGTCTAGGATAAAGATATCAGGCTCGCTCGCGTTAAATTCGGCTAGAAATTTATAAATCTCACCGTTTTTATCGCCTAGAGCCTCGTTTTTTAGCTCCTCCATCGTGTTTGCCGCGACCTGAAATTTCGCTCCGTTTAGCGTTATCTCTTTCATTTTTCTCCTTAAATTTACAAAATCATTTGGCTAAATTTGACGCACTCTAGCCCAAATCTCGTTCAATCCTATACCACCCGTAAACGTTACCGTCAAACTCGCCGTGAAATAGCGGTTTGAGTTTTAAATTTAGCCTCACCGCGGGCGCGTCTAAAAACTCGCTCGAGCGGTAAAGCAGTAGCCATTTTACGCGTTCGTCTAGGGCTTTTAGCGCGTTTTCGCCGCCCTCAAACATCGTTAAGCGCGGCGCAAAGGCTTCATTTATATCGCTCGTTACGCGCACGCTCCTACCAGCCACGCCAAAAAGCGGTATAGACGCGTCAAACTCCCGCGCGCGCGAGTAGATCATCACGTTTGGGTTTTTACCGCCCTCTATCAGCCTGGTATCGAGCCTCGGGCGGTCGGTGCGGACGGTGGCTCCGCCGATAACTAGCAACTCGGCCACGCTGCGCAGGCGGTGAGAGTGCGTACGGCTGGCTAGGTTTGAGATGATTTTGCTCTGCGCGGTGCCGACTGCGACGCCGTTTGCGCTAAGAGCGAGCTTAAAAAAGCTAAAATTTCCGTTCTGCCACGCTAGAAACGGCTCTATTAACTCGTCTGCCCCCTGCCTTAGCACGTCAAATTTGACCGATATGCCACTGCCTTTCAGGATATCCGCGCCGCCGCTTGCCACGGCATTTTCGTCGCCTCTAGCGATGACAACCTCGGCAAATTTTAGCCGACTCAAAAGCTCGGCGCAGGGCGGAGTTTTGCCGCGGTGGGCGCAGGGCTCGAGCGTCACGTAGGCCTTGGCGCCCTTTAGCAGATCGCCGTGATTTTGCAGGATGTATTCATAGGTGAAATTTGGCTCCAAATCCGCATTTTCAAGCTCGGCCGCGTTTTCAAATTGGACGCCAAAAGCTGCGTTATACTCGCGTAAAAAATCGCTCAAAAACGTCTCGCTTTTTTCGCAAAGCGCCAATAAAATCGCGCTTGGCTCAGCGTGCAAAAAGCCCGCTCTTTTATGTGCGGCAACTGAAAGCAGCCTGCCGCCGGCATCCAAAATCGCGCAGCCGACGGCTGGATTTGGGTAGGTTAAAATTTGAAACTCCCAAGCCTTTTTTATCGCTAGAGACATGTAAAATTCGTCATTTATCATCGCTTTCGCCTCGTTAAATTTGGGGTATTATACTAAAATTTGCGCGGCTAATTTTTAAATTTGACGCCCATATTTTACTGGTTTGCCCGCCAAACCCGCACCCTTACGGCGTAAATTTCGCTCCAAACAATATCAAATTAATCTCACGAAGTCATGTGTATCATAAACCATGAGAAGCTTTTAGTTTCCGAGTGATAATTTTTGCGTGGGAAACGATGAAGGATATGCAGGCATTTAGCGGCTCGGTCTTAGTCTGCGAGTTTTACAAGAAATTTAGCGGTCAAACGATAGTGGCAAGCCGCACGTTAAATACTAAATTTTTAGGCAAAAAAGAGCAGATGGACGATACTCTTTTTAACGATGAATTTAGGGTTTTCACGGATGACAAGGTCGAAGCAAGATATCTTTTGACGCCCGCATTCATGAAGCGCTTGCGCGAGTTAAAGATAAAATACGCCGCAGAGATGGGCGTGAGCGCGGCATTTATGGACGATAAATTTTATCTATTTTTAAACGGAGCGAAAAATAAGTTTGAAACAACGCTCTTTTAGCCACCGCCTAACCTTTATGAGGTAAAGCAGATAAAAAAGGAAATTTCAGAGCTTTTATCTATCATAGACGAATTAAATTTGAGTCTTGATATTTTTAAGCAAGAGGCAAATTTGACGGTTTAGATGATTGGGGATTTTGTAGATAAAATTAAATCGCAACGTAAATAAGGCAAAATTTAGTACAAATTTGTATCGAGATAAAAGCAGTATTTATGGGATAGAAAGTTAAAAACGGCGTCTTGCCACACAAAACGCCGTTTTATTGTAATATTAGAAACGTTGTCCGATAGTAAATTCAAACGTACTCGTATCGTCGCCGTCTTGCTTTTTGAGCGGTTTGGCAAAGATTAGCTGTAGCGGCCCCATAGGCGTTACCCACTCGATACCCACGCCGGCGCTGTATCTACTGATACGTCCGTCGATATACTCGTATCCGGCCCTTCTTTGTACGTGCTTACCCTCTATGACGCCATAGTCAACAAACATCACGCCGCGCATTTTTACGCGCTCTATTATCGGGAAGCTAAGCTCGGCCGAGCTGTTAAACGAAATAGTACCGCCCGTTTCGTACCACTGGCCGTTTAGAGCTTTTACTTTCGGCGAAACCGTCCTGCTCTCAAAGCCGCGTAGATTTCTGATGCCGCCTAAGTAAAGCTTTTCGTTGATCGGTATGTATCCGCGATCCCAAATTTTGCCGAAGCTTGATTTGAATCTAAAAATAAGGTCGTAGTCCACCCACTCTCTGATACCTTGATACCAGTTAAAATTCGTTCTACTCTTTAAAAATTTCTCATCGCCGCCCACACCTGCAAACTCTAGGCTCGTGCTTGCGATGATACCGGTGCGAGGCAGGTAATAATCATCCGTGCTGTTATACGTGATAGACGGTATGAGCGAGCTTTTTAGGCTCTTGCCGTCTTTGTATCCGACGGTTTTTAGCACGTCGCTAAGTCCGCTGATACGGCTTTGCTCTATGATGTAACCCAAAGACGCGCTTAGATTTCTAGTTAGTTTTCTGCCTACGACGACGTTTAGACCGTATGATTTCTCATCGTAGTTATTCCAGCTATAGTCGTTAGCATAAAGAGTGCCGCCAAGGCTATATTCGCTATCAAAAAGGCGCGGGTTGGTTAGACCTATCTGCCCGGAGAGCTCGTTGTCGCTCCTATCTACGCTTATGACGCCTTTCAAGCCGCTACCAAATACGTTCGTATCAGACACGCTCGCGTTAAGTAGCAAACCGTCAGAGCTACCGTAGCCGATACCGCCGCTAATAGAGCCCGTGGAGGCCTCTTTTACTTTTACAAGCAGATCTACTTGGTTTGCTCCGACGCGCTGCTCCTCGATCTCAACCTCGTCAAAGTAACTCGTTCGCCTTAGAGCGTCCTTGCTGTCTTGTAGGTCGGTTCTACTGTATAAATTTCCCTCCGTGAGATATAGTTCACGCCTAACAACCCTATCCACGGTTCTGTCGTTACCTGAAATTTGAACGTTTCTTATATATACTTTTTCGTCAGGCACAACCTCGTAGACGATACTAACAGTCTTGTCCTCGACGTTTTTCTCGGTTTTTGGATTTATCCTTACAAACGCATAGCCCTTATCCGCTACCATATCGTCGAGCTTTTTCATGTCTTGTCTTAGGCGAGCGGAGTTCATCACGTCGCCGCTTTCTAGCCTAAAGTCTTTTAAAATTTTCTCTTTATCAAGCTCCAAAAACTCAGGCGCCTCGATATCTACGCTAGAAACCCTATACTGCTCGCCCTCGGTCACGTAGTAGGTGAGATCTGCCGTGTAGTTATCCATGTAGGCGTTTAGATACGGGTTTGAAACCGTCGCGTCTAGGTAGCCTTTTTGGTAGTATTTATCTTGGATTCTCGCAGGATCGTTTGGTAGCTCAAAAAGCTTAACCTTGCCGTCGTTTCTGCCCCACATCCAGCCCATAAATTCGCGCTCTTTGTTCGCTACCACAGGCTCTACGTCATCATAATCAAAAAGCTTCGCGCCGACTAAATTTACGTTTTCTATTATGATATTTTCGCCGCGGTTTATGTTCATCGTGACAAAAAGACTGCTTTCATTGCCTGCCACCGGCTCTTTGGTTACGTCTATGACCGTGTCGAAATAGCCTTTTGACTCGTAGTACTGCCTGATGCGCTCTTTCGCGCGCTCGATGGCTAGCTCGTCGTACATATTGCCTTGTTTGATGTTGATTAGTCCGTCGATGGCGGTTTTATCGTTAGTCACTACGCCTTTGATGTCTATACGAGCGATACTAGGCTTTTCTTTTACCGTTACGGTCATGTCGCCACCCTTGTTTTCGATGTAGATATCGTCGAAATAGCCCTGTCTAAACAGCTTTGCGATCGCCCTATCCGTGCTATCGCCGCTTAGCTCGTCGCCGACTTTTAGCCCCATTATATCCTTTGCGGTTTCGGGAGACAGATGGATGAGACCTTTAAAATTTATGGAAGTTATCTGCTGGGCATTCGCCAAAACTGCGCCCAAAAGTAGTAGAAAAACGCTTTTTTTCATTGATTTAACCTAAAAGTGATGATAAGGCTGTATAATAGCACATTTTATTTTTAAACAATATAAATTTAAAAGGCGAATTTATGAAAATCGGTATCGTAGGCCTAGGACTCATCGGCGGCTCGCTAGGTCTTAGCCTAAAAAACGAAAAACTAATCAGCTGCGTTAGCGGCATGGATCTAAGCAAAGAGCACGAAAAACAGGCTATGGAGCTTGGTCTCGTGCATGAAATTTTGACGCTTGAGCAGATGAAGCAAAAATGCGACATGATATTTCTAGCCATCCCCGTCGAAGGCATCATCAAAATCGTCAAAGAATTTGAAGGCATAGGCGAAAACACGACCATCGTAGATCTTGGAAGCACGAAGCAAAAAATAATCGAAGCCGTACCTGAGAGCATAAGGCAAAATTTCATCCCCGCTCACCCGATGGCGGGTACCGAGTACTCCGGTCCGACCGCCGCGTTTTCTGGGCTTTTTAAAGACGCTGTCGTAGCTATCTGCGACTTTAAAGAAAGCGGCGAGATGCACGTCAAGCGCTCGGTCGAACTCTTTTCGCACCTGGGCATGAAGATCATTTTCATGAGCGCAGCCGAGCACGACCACCACGCCAGCGTTATCTCCCACCTGCCCCACGCCATCAGCTTTTCGCTAGCTAGCAGCGTGCTAAAAAAGGAAAACAAAAAAAATATCATCGCGCTAAGCGGCACAGGATTTAACGGCATGATCAGGATCGCCAAAAGCTCGCCCGTGATGTGGACGGATATCTTTAAACAAAACAAGCAAAATTTGATAAATTCGATAGACCTTTTCAAAAAAGAGCTGGACGAATGCGAAAATTTAATCAAAAACGAGCAGTGGGACGAGCTGCGAGAATGGATGGGCGAAGCTAGAAAAATACGCGAAATTTTATAAATTCGGGGGCAAATTTACCTTAAATTTATCGCTTTTTAGTAAAATCGGTCTCTTTAAGATTTAGGAGACTTTTATGAGAAGACGCGGCAATGGGAATTTGATATTTTTCGGCGTTATTATTTTACTTTTAGTTGCGGCGATAGCTTTTTTATTTACTTCAAAAACATTTGAGCGCGAAGCCCCGAGCATCGCTATCTCAGATCAAATTTACTGGAACCTAACCTCGCCTCTGCCGATCAAAATAACCGACGAAGGCGGCGTGAAATCGGTTAAAATTTCGCTTATAGACGAAAAAGGCAGCGTAAATTTATTGACTCAAAAATTTGAAGCGCCGTCTGAGATCGTCGATTTAAATTTAACTTTTCCTAAAACTGGATTTGGCGCGCAAAAAGATATCTATAACATCGTAATCGAGGCCACAGATACTAGCAAATGGGGATTTTTCCTCGGCAACACGCAAAAAAAAGAGGTCAAAATCACCGTCGATAACAAAAAACCCGACGTAAACATCCTAAACCACTCCTACGCCATCACCAAAGGCGGTAGCGCGGCGGTAGTGTTTAAGGCCACCGACGAGATGCTAAAAGAGGTCTATATCGAGACGAATTACGGTAAAAAATTTATCCCGAGCAAATTCGTAAAAGACGGCTATTACGCCTCGCTAGTGGCTTGGCCGGCGCAGCAAGGCTCGTTTAGCGCCGACGTCGTGGCGCTTGATGCGGCGGGAAATATAACCAAAAGCAAGATAAGATTTTTCTACCAAGACAAAAAATACCGCACCTCAAAGATAAAACTAGACGGCCAAAGTAGATTTTTAAATGAAAAAATCCCGGAACTAGCGCAGCAATACGCTAAAAACTACGACGCTATGAGCAATCTGGAAAAGATGAAATTCGTAAATGAAAATCTCCGCGAGGCAAATGAGAAAATAATCTCGCAAATCGCCGCAAAAGTCGAGATAGACGCGGCTGAAAACTTTAGCGTAAATAAATTTTATCCGCTAAAAAACGGTAAAGCCGTGGCGAGCTTTGGCGACCACAGATATTATACATTTGAGGATAAAGACGTCAGCGAAAGCTGGCACATGGGTATCGACCTAGCCTCGACCCAAAAAGCCGACATCGTGGCTAGCAATGACGGCATAGTCGAATTTGCCGCGGATAACGGTATCTATGGGCGCAACATCCTGATAAACCATGGATTCGGGCTTTTTTCGCTCTATGGACACTGCAGTTCGCTAAACGTCAAAGCAGGCGACTCGGTCAAGGCGGGCGACGTCATCGCAAACACGGGCGTTACGGGTCTAGCGATGGGTGATCACTTGCACTTTGGCATGCTAGTTCAAGGCATAGAAGTGCGCCCCGAAGAGTGGATGGATAACGGCTGGATGAAGGACAACGTAATCGGCGTTTTGAACGCGGCTAAAAAAATGGTCGAATAAATTTGCCATTTTGTTGTAAATTTGTTGTATAATGGCAAGAATAAGAAAAATAAGGGCGAAATTTTGAAACAAACAACCATAAAATCAGCCGTAGAAGGCGTAGGTATCGGGCTTCACAAAGGCGAACCGATAAAAATCACGCTTGAGCCGCTCGGGGCAAATTCGGGAATAATATTTTACAGAAAAGACCTCGGAGTGAGCTTTAAAGCAGAGCCAAGAAACGTCATAAATACTCAAATGGCAACCGTAATCGGCGGCAAAGAGGGCTACATCTCGACGATCGAGCACCTCCTTAGCGCGATAAACGGCTATGGCATTGACAATATCCGCATAGTCCTAGATGCCAACGAAGTGCCGGTAATGGACGGTTCGGCAATAAGCTACTGTATGATGCTGGATGAAGCCGGCACGGCTGAGCTAGAAGCAGATAAAAAAGTAATCGTAATCAAACGCCCGGTAGAAGTAAACAAAAACGGAAAATTCGCCAGAGTAACGCCGTCAAATAACCCGAAATTCGACTTTACTATCAAATTTGCCCACCCGATAATCGGCGAGCAAAATTACGTGTTCGAGTTTAGCAAACAAGCCTATATCGAGGAGATCGCGCGCGCTAGGACGTTTGGATTTTTAAAAGACGTGCAGATGTTAAGGGCGCAAAATTTAGCCCTCGGCGGTAGCCTAGATAACGCCGTAGTTATCGACGATAATAAAATTTTAAATCCTGAAGGCCTGCGCTTTGAAAACGAATTCGTTCGCCATAAAATTTTAGACGCGATCGGCGATCTAAGCCTGATGGGTGCGCCATTGATGGCTGATTATACGAGCTTTGCGGGCAGCCACGAGCTAAACCACGAGCTAACGCTAGCCATCCTAAGCGACGATAAAAACTACGAAATCGTCACGCTAAAAGGCGATTTCGCGCGCGAGTACCAAAAGGTATTTGCATAAAAAATATCCAAATTTTAGTTATTGCTCTTAGCTCGCCGCTAATCGTCGGTATTTATGACGAAAACGGCGAGCTTTTAGAGCAAATTTCTAGCGAAGAAAAATCCGACGTCTCTCTCATAAAAATAATGGACGAGATCTTAAATGGCGGTAAATTTAACCTAAAAAAAATCATCTACGCAAACGGCCCGGGAAGCTTTATGGGCGTAAAAGTCGCCTACGTCGTTTTAAAGACGATTAGCATCGTAAAAGAGTGCGAATTTTACGCGGTTAGCGGCTTTGAGCTAAACGGCGGCGCACCGATACGGGCAAATAAAAACTTAAGCTTCGTAGATACGCCCAATGGTATCAAGCTACAAAAAGCGCAAGCGGGCGAATTTGGCTTGCCGCAAAATTTAGCCGTTTTAAATCTAAATTTAGATACCCTACCAAATTACGTTATTCAAGCCGTTTAGGAGATTTCTTGCAAATTTTAGTTCCCGCCACGAGCGCAAACATTGGCCCCGGTTTTGACGCCCTAGGACTTGCCCTAGAGCTACACAACACAGTCGAGATAACAAGGGCAAATTTTGCCTCCGTGAGCATTTTGGGCGAAGGCAAAGATAACGCGCTTCTTAAAAAAAACAACATTTTTTTATCTATTTTCAATGAAATTTATGTCAAACTAACAGGTAAAAAAGATACTTTTCGCATGATTTTTACCAATAAGATCCCGTTTTCTCGCGGCCTTGGAAGCTCCTCTGCGGTCATTACTTCAGCCATCGCGGCAGCTTATACGGCGGCAGGATTTAAGGCTGATAAAAGCGCGATTTTAAACCAGGCGCTAGTTTACGAAAACCACCCCGACAACATCGCTCCGGCTACGCTTGGCGGTTTTGTTAGCTCCGTCGTTGAAAACGGCAAAGTAAAATCTCTAAAAAAACCTTTAAGCGCCGACATAAAAGCCGTCGTCGTGATCCCGGATAAGCCGATGAGCACGAACGAATCTCGCGCCAAGCTGCCTAAAAATTTCACTATGAGCGAGTGCGTTAGCAACCTCTCTCACGCCGCATTTCTCACGGCTTGCTTTTTTAGCGAAAATTACGAGCTTTTAAGGACGGCAGCAAAAGACGTCATGCACGAGCAAATCCGCATGCAAAGCCTGCCCGAGCTCTTTGAAGTGCGCAAGATAGCCTACGAAAACGGCGCTCTTTTAAGCACGC
>CAUQHH010000070.1:0-9943 GCA_963517705.1 uncultured Campylobacter sp. | reverse complement strand
TTCTAAAAAAAGGCCTATCTATGGCGGTTGATGGCAACGAACCGGACGCCATCAGGACGCTGCTTGAGATAGATATGGAGCAGTCTAGCTCCAGACACGGCGATAATATCAAAATTTTTGAGCAAATCGCGGGCTTTGCGGGCTCGATGGGTATGATCGGTACGCTCATCGGCCTGGTTGCGATGCTCATGAACATGTCCGACCCCTCAGCTATCGGTCCATCGATGGCGGTCGCGCTCATCACGACGCTTTACGGCGCGATGATAGGAAACATTCTGGGCTCGCCCGTGGCAAACATCCTAAGTATCCGCGATAAGGACGAAGGCACGGCAAAGGTGCTAATGCTAGAGGGTATAATGGCAATCCAGGCGGGCGACAACCCTAGGACGCTCGAGATGAAGCTACTATCGTTTTTGCCGCCTAAAGACCGCGTCAGTCAGTTTGATAAGTAGAAAAAATGGCTAAAAAGTTAATCGATCCGGGTGACTGCCCCAAATGCTTACCCGAGTGGCTCGCGGCGTTTGGCGACTTGATGTCGCTTCTGCTTTGCTTTTTCGTACTGCTTCTTTCTATGAGTACGATGGACGCAAAAAAGCTAGAAGCTGCGATCGGCTCGCTAAGCGGGGCTTTGGGCGTGCTTGAGGGCGGCGCGAAACCGGACGTCAGCGCCGAACAAAACCAAGACGACCACGCCACCTCAAACAAAGAGCGCACCGGCGTGAAATCAAATTTCGAACAAACCCTGCGCTCTATCAACGAGCTTTTGCACGCTAGCGGCTCGCCGGAGGTTACGTTTGAGGAGAGCGAGAGCGGCTTCGTGATTAGGTTGCCGGCAAATTTACTCTTTGCAAAAGATAGCGCCCAGCTGCAAAATGACGATGCTTTGCTATTTTTAAAACGTATCGCGATGGTGATAGCAAAGCTGCCTCCGGACGTCGTAGCAAACGTAATCGGACACACCGACAGCGAGCAGCCGGGGTCTGCTGAGTTTAAAGACAACTGGCAGCTATCATCTGCGCGAGCTATCAGCGTAGTTAGCGAGCTCATCAAAGACGGCGTCGATCCTAAAAAACTAACCGCATCCGCAAAGGCCGAATTTGAGCCATTTGCGACGAATTTTACCGAGCAGGGCAGGGAGAAAAACCGCAGGGTCGAGATCCACTTCGTTTCGTTAAATTTAGACGACAAAGCCAAAACGCAAAAAAGCATACTGGACGCGCAGGAGTAAATTTGAAAAAACTGACGTTTTTGCTGTTTTTTATATTTGCGGCGGTCGCGATCGGCGAGGATAACGTCACGATCCCGACCGTAAATCTCAGCCTAAGCGCGCCCACTACGCCAACCCAGATAGTTAGCTCGCTAAACGTCCTGCTAGTCCTCACAGTCCTCACTCTCGCCCCTTCGCTAGTTTTTATGATGACCAGCTTTTTGCGGCTCATTATCGTTTTTTCGTTTTTGCGCCAGGCGATGGGTACGCAGCAGATGCCGCCGTCTACGGTGCTTATTAGCCTTGCGATGGTGCTTACGTTTTTTATCATGGAGCCTGTAGGCAAGCAAGCCTACGAAGCGGGCGTACAGCCCTACCTAAGCGAACAAATCGGCTATCAAGAGGCCTTTGAGCGCGGCGTAAAGCCGTTTCGCGAGTTTATGATAAAAAATACGCGCGAAAAGGATCTGGCGCTGTTTTTACGCATCAGAAATATGCCAAACCCTCAAAGCTTTGATGATATTCCGCTCACGGTCGTGATGAGCGCGTTTATGATCAGCGAGATGAAAACGGCATTTGAGATCGCGTTTTTGCTCTATCTGCCGTTTTTAGTCATCGATATGGTCGTTAGCTCCGTGCTTATGGCGATGGGTATGATGATGCTGCCGCCGACGATGATTTCGCTGCCGTTTAAGCTGCTTATTTTCGTGCTTGTCGACGGGTGGAATTTGCTCGTCATGAACCTCGTTAAAAGCTTTCATTAGGTTTTTTGTCGCTATAATCTTAAAAAAGCTCCGCGCGCCGCTTAAATTTCATTTTATTTTACCTACGGCGCCAGGCCCCGGGCAGGCAAATCCGCTCAAATTTAGACCGCGCCGCCCAGAGCTAATAGGGAAGGGTTTAGATGAAAAAAATTTATATTTTTTTGAGTTTTTGCGTTTTTTTAGTCGCTTCGGAGGTTAAATTTGAAGGGAATTTGCCAGAGCTGATTTTGGCTGCGCAGAGTTCAAATTTGGCTCAAATCTCAAGCTACGAACCGCAAAAAGCGCAGCTACAAAAAGAGGCCGTAAAGAGCGCCTATATGCCGAGCCTCACGGTTGAGGGCGGATACAGCTTTTTAAGTGGCGATATAAACGTCCTGCGCCCGCAAAGAGCCGCCACGGCAAGGGCGATTTTGGAACTTGCCGTTTATGACGGCGGCAAGCGCGAAGCCCTGCTAAGCTCGCTTTCGCACCTTAGCGCGGCTGAAATTTTAAAAAACGAGGATTATCAAAACCTGCTCGCATTTAACGCGACCAAGCTTTATTTTAGCTTTTTGTCGCTGGGCGAGCTCGCGACCGCAAAAGAGGGCGAGATAAACTATCTAAAAAACGCACTAAATAGACTGGAAAAATACTACCGCGCGGGGCTTAGCGACGAGAGCGAGTATGAAGCGATAAATGCTAGATACGCCATGGCGCTCGCCGAACGCCTCGAAATCACGCAAAATCAAAACGAGATAAAAAATCAAATTTACGCGCTAACGGGCAGAGATATAAAGCCTGTGGCGGGCTCTAGGATCGCTTTTTTGGACGATGAAAACTCCGCACCGCAAAAAAGCGCAAAGCCAGAGCTTGAGGCGCTTAGTCTAAATTTCGCCGCGGCCTTGGAGGACGAAAAGATAACCGCGTCCGAGACGAACCTGCAAATTTTCATCAAAAACACATACACTTTTATGCGCACTCACTACGATAGAAACCTGCTGCCGGCACAGTATAGAAGCGCGCTAGAGCCGTATTTCGATGACTTTTTTAAGCCAAATTTAAATACAAACGAACTGATTTTAGGCTTTAGCTGGAAGGCGTTTGATTTTGGCGCGAACAAAAAGCGGCGCGAGATAAAACGCATAAGCGCGCTGCAAGCGAAGCTAAATTTGGATCAAAAGCGCTTGCAAAACGAGCTAAATTTAGCAAATATCAAAAACGATCTAAAGACGCTTGAGCAAAAGATCGCCGCGGGCGAAAGCGCGCTAAACTCGGCTCAAACCTCGCTAAATGCCGTTAGTAAAAAGTATGAAGCCGGGCTGCTTGGATATGTCGAGTTTTTAAACGCGACCGCGCAGAGCTTTAGCGCAGGCAGCGCGCTGGAGCTAAGCAAGAGTAAATTTGAGATCAAAAAGGCGGAGTATCTATATGAGCGCGGCGGCAAAATCGCTGAAAATATCGAAAAAACGGAGCGCAAATGAATAAAATTTTACTTTTTTTACTGAGCGCGGCGGTTGCGCTTTGCGCGCAGGATAAAATTTACGCGAGCTTTGACGTCGCGCCCGCAAAAGACGCGCAGCTCGCGCTAAAAGCCGTGGGTATCGTAAAGACCGTAAACGTAGAAATAGGCTCCGCGGTAAAGCGCGGCGACATGCTACTCGAGCTTGAAAACGAGAGCGAAAAGCTAGCCGTAAAGCTCGCGCAAAACGACCTAGAGAGCGCACAGACGGCAAAAGCCCACGCAAAAAGCGTGCTGGATAAATTTAAGCTCGTTCAAAGCGTGAGCTCAAAGCAGGCTTTTGAAAATGCGGAATTTGATTTCAAAAACGCAGCGCTAGCCGAAAACGCAGCGCATCTGGCGCTAAATTTGGCGCAAAAACGGCTTGAAGACACGCGGCTACTAGCGCCTTTTGACGGGACGATCTCGGGCAAGAGTATCGAGGTCGGCGAGGGCGTGGGCGGCGTAGCGCAAAAGCTGATATCTATATTTTCCTATCCGGACGTGAAGCTCAAGCTTAGCTTTGATGAGAAATTTAAAGACCGCGTGAAAATCGGTAGCGAATTTGTCTATAAACTAGACGGCCAAAGCGAGGAGAGGCACGGTAAAATCAGCCTCATCTACCCGACTATTGATACGAAAAACGGCAAAATTTACGCCGAAGTGCAGGCGCGAAATTTGACGCCGGGTCTTTTTGGCGAGGGATACATCGTCTCAGATTCGCAGGTTGAAACGGAAGCCGAGCCTAAAAACAAGGACGAAAATAAAACATTTGGGCATAAATTTGACGGCTTTGAAAATGGCGGGCTTGCGAGCGCGAAATTTGACAAAGAAAAAACTAGCTTCGGCGTAGCGCGGTTTTCAAATTTGATGCTGCAAACAAAAAGCGAGATAAATTTGAGCTCAAATTCGGCGTGCGGAGTTAAATTTGACGCCGCTGCGAGAAATGCAAATTTAACGAGCGGGTCAAATTTATCACATAAGCTGCGAAATATAAATTTAAACGCCGAATTTAACTTGGCGAAAATTTTGCTCGCCGCTAAACGCCAAACGCTTTTTGCGGAGCAGGGCGGACGGGTAAATTTGACGCAAAAGCCCGTTTTAACGAAGGCGCAAAATGTATAAACTAGCCATAAATCGCCCGATTACGACGCTGATGTTTTTTGTCGCACTCGTATTTTTCGGCGCGATGTCGCTTCTTAGGATGCCGGTAAATCTCTTTCCCGAAGTCGTCATCCCGCTGGTTAAGATCACGACCTATGCGCCGGGCGACATGAGCCTCATCGAGAGCAGGGTCACTAAAAAAATCGAGGACGAGGTCTCGACGATAGACGGTATCAAAAAGATTAGGTCATATACATTTAACAACCTCAGCATCGTCATGGTTGAGTTTAATCTCAAGAAAAACATCGACGTCGCCGCGAACGACGTGCGCGACAAGGTCGCAAAGGCAAAGCTGGATGCCCAGCCCGAGATAGAAAAAATCAATAGCGACAGCGGTAAGGTGGCGAGCTTTTTCGTTAGCCGTAAGGACGAAAATTTAACCGCGCTCATGCAGGCGGTAAAAGACGAGGCAAAGCCGTTTTTGCAGCGCGTAAAAGGCGTGGGCAAGGTCGATG
Source organism: uncultured Campylobacter sp. (assembly GCA_963517705.1). Classification (GTDB taxonomy): domain Bacteria; phylum Campylobacterota; class Campylobacteria; order Campylobacterales; family Campylobacteraceae; genus Campylobacter_A. The sequence continues at coordinate 4,876 of CAUQHH010000070.1, read as the reverse complement.
ACAAGGGCTTTTTGGAGCCTGAGATCAAAATTTACCTTGATCCGTTTAAACTCGATAAATACGCTCTAACCGCGGCCTCGGTCATAAATATAATCAAATCGCAAAATTTAAAAGCGCCGCTTGGCAAGCTGGAAAACAGCGAGTTCGAGATATTTTTAAAGAGCGAATTTGACGCCAAAAGCGTGCGCGAGCTAGAGGAAATTCGCCTGCAAAAGGACGTATTTTTAAAAGACGTCGCGCGCATAGAGCTATCTCATCACGACACCGACGCCGTTGCGATGTATAACGGCAAGCGCGGAGTGCTGCTTGACGCTATAAAAGTAAGCGGCGCAAACACGATCGAGACGATAGACGCGCTCAAAGCTAAAACGGACGATCTAGCGGCGAGACTAGGCGCAAACTACGAAGTAGAGCGAGTTTATGAAAAGAGTGAGAGTATCCTAAAGCACATAAATCAGGTCAAATTTGACATGATGCTGGGCGTCGCACTCACGGTCGTCATCGTCTTTTTCTTTTTGCGAAGCTTTAGCGCGACTATCATCGCCGCTCTTGCGATCCCGGCTAGTATCGTGGGGACGTTTTTTATCATCGACGTTTTGGGCTTTGATCTAAACCGCCTCACGCTGCTGGCTCTCACGCTTGGTATAGGTATATTTATCGACGATGCGATCGTGGTCGTGGAAAATATCTCCAAAAAGATGCAAGAAGGCGAGAGCAACCCGCTAAAAGCTAGCTTTGAGGGCGTACGCGAGATCGCATTTAGCGTGCTTAGCATTAGCGCGGTGCTGCTTTGCGTGTTTGTGCCGATTGCTTTTATGGAGGGCATCATCGGGCAGTATTTTAACTCCTTCGGTATGAGCGTGAGCGGCGGTATCGTGGTGTCGTTTTTGGTTTGCATTATGCTGATACCTAGCCTTGCGGCGAGATTTTTAGGCAAGGGCGAGAGTAAATTTTACCGCGTGACGGAGCCATTCTTTGAGGCGCTCGAGAGCGGTTATGAGCGGCTTTTGAAGCTTATTTTGAGGTTTAAAACTGCGTTTGTTATACTCACTTTGGGCGTGCTGGCCCTTTGTATGAGCCTAGCCGGTAAGGTTGGCATGGACTTTTTGCCCGTCGAGGATGAGGGGCAGTTTGAGATATTTTTAAAAGCAAGCCCGGGTATCTCGGTCGAAGCTATGAGCGCGAGAGCTAGCGAGGTCGTGCGCGAGGTAGATAGCGATCCGCGCGTCGAGTATTCGTATATGATCGCTGGCTACACGGACTCAAAGGACGCGTACAAGGCTAAAATTTACGTCCGCTTAAAGGGCTTTGAGTCGCGAAAAGAGCGCCAAACGCAGATAATGGACGAGTATAGAAAAAAGCTTAAATTTGAAGGCCTCAGCGTCAAAGTCCTGCAGATACCATACGTCGATACGGGCAGCGACAGCGAGCCGGTGCAGCTAACGATCACGGGTGATAGCCTAGAAAAGCTAGACGAAATCCTGCCAAAAGCCATCGCCATGGTGCGCGCGATAGAGGGCACGACGGACGTGGGCAGCGATAACGAGGACAAGATAAACGAGCTGCAAATCAGCGTAAATAAAGACAAAGCCAAGCGCCTAAGCGTCGATCCTAGCGCGGTCGCGCAGGTGATATATGCCTCCTTTGGACAAAACAGGCTAGGCAGCTTTGATAATGGCGACGCGCAGTACGATATGATACTGAGGTTTGACGATGAGTACCGCAAGGACGCGCAGGCGCTACAAAAGCTAAAGATCAAAAATGCGTACGGCGAGAGTATAAGCCTAAGCGCGGTGGCGGAGTTTAAGACGAATAAGACCTTTTCCGTGATAAACCGCTTTAACAAACAGCGCCAGATCAGGATCGTCGCAAACGTGGATAACGTACCGCTGGGCGCCGTGCAAAAGGGTATCGACGAAAATATCGGTCAAATTTTGCCCGCAGGCTATGATTACGTGATGACGGGCTTTATCGAGATGATGAACGACACGAATGCGGCCTTTGTCTTTACGATCAGCCTTAGCGTCGTGCTCATCTATATGATCCTGGCTGCGCTTTACGAGAGCTTCGTGCTGCCTATCATCATTATGATCTCTATGCCGCTGGCGTTTGGCGGCGTGGCGGTCGGGCTGTATCTTAGCGGCAACTCCTTTAGCTTGTTCGTCATGGTTGGCGCGATCTTGCTTTTTGGCATGGTGGGCAAAAACGCGATTTTGGTCGTGGATTTCGCCAACCGCTACGCAAACGAGGGCGTGGAGCTAAACGAAGCTATCGTGCGAGCGGGCGTTAAGAGGCTACGAGCGATACTGATGACTACTTTTGCGATGATATTTGCTATGCTGCCGCTAGCTCTTAGCAGAGGTGCCGGATATGAGGGTAACTCCCCGATGGCGATCTCGGTGATCTCGGGGCTTATTAGCTCGACACTGCTAACGCTGCTTGTCGTGCCTGCGCTCTTTGGCGCGGTGTATAAGATAGATAAATTCGTGAGTAAAATTTATAAAAGAGAGGAAATTTAGGGCTTAAATTTCGGTCTATTTTTTGGCGAGGCTTGCATCAAATTTGCACTCGGCATTTGCTCGACCGTTGGGCGCTGATTTTGTTTAAACTAAAAAGCCGATTTTGCTTTGAGACCACATTAAATTGATTTCCGTAATTTAACGTAACGAATTTGCTGTTTTTCATTCGTCTGCCTCTGCTAAACCATGTTTTTAAATATTTAGCGCAAAATATAGATTCCTTTTTTATTTGATAATAGTTTTAGAAATTATTAATTTTTAAAATGCTAGAATCCGCGTCGATTTAAAAGTAAATTTTAAAAGGGCAAATTTTAAACGTGAATATATTTAGCAAAAAGATTATGTATAAGATTCATACTTACGCTTCGCTGATATTTTGTATTCCATTAGTTATCGCGTGTTTTACGGGTTCGGTTTTGGTTTATAAAGATGAGATAAATAATTTATTAATGCCTGGCGTCATATATGTCGCAAAAAATAGCGATGAAAACGAGCAAAAAAGTAGATTAAAATTTGACGAGCTAAGAGGAAAAATAGAAAAAGAGTATCCGCATCACGAGATCGTAGGCTGGAATATCGACGCAGATCCCCAAAAAACGGACAAAATTTGGCTTTTAAAGCACGGAGCGGGCGAAAAAGAGTGGGCGTGCGTATATCTGGACGCTTTTAGCGGAGAGATAAAAAGCAACCTCGTGCCGCACGATAGCGGATTTATCGGGGTTATTACCGAGCTTCACGAAAATTTACTCCTTGAAAAAAGCGGTCAAATTTTACTCGGTCTGACGGCGATTTTTGCTTTTCTTATTTCGATTAGCGGTTTTATCGTTTACCGAAATTTTTGGACGAATTTACTGCGCCTTCGGTTTGCGAGAATGACGGTTTTTATGAGCGATTCGCACAAATTTATCGGCGTTTTTTCGACGCCCGTTATCTTTGCAGTCGCGCTTAGCGGTGCTTGGTGGGAGCTTAGGTTTATGTTTATGCCGCCTTTTGATAATTCTAAATTCGTAATCGGTCCGCAAATTTACGATAAAAATATCTCTATCGACGCCCTCGTGCAAAAAGCGGCCTTGGATATGCCAGGATTTAAGACGCATTACGTTAGCTTTCCGTTTTTATGATGGCGCAAATATCACGCTTTATGGGCAAAAACCGAGTCAAAACTTCCTGCATAGCCAGTACTCAAGCACCGTTTCTTACGATAAAAACAGCGCAAATTTAATCGATGTAAAAGATATCGAGCTAGCAAGCAAAACGGATAAATTTTTATCGACGTTTAGGCGAGCTCACTACGGCGATTATAATCCAGCGACTAAATTTTTCTGGTTTTTGTGCGGGCTAGCTCCGCTTGCGCTTAGCGTTTCAGGGATTTATTTATGGATAAAAAGATCAAATTTTAAAAGGAGAAAAAGATGAAAAATAAAATTTTGTTTTCGGTTGCGGCGATAAATTTGCTCGCATCGGTTCAAATTTTAGCCGCTCAAAACGGCGAGAACGCAGCGGGTAAAGAGACGCTACAGGCCGTCGAGGTAACTAGCGAACAAAGGCGCGACGACGTCAAATACAACGCCAAAGAGCTTGTAAAAAGCACCACGAGGCTAGACCTCACCTCGCGCCAAACGCCCCCAGTCGCTAACCGTCATCACCGAGGCTAGGCTAAAGGATCAAAACATCAACGACTATCAGGTGCTTTTGCGAAATATCCCGGGCGTCACGCTTAACAAGTGGGACGAGCGCGTATATCCTACGGCAAGAGGCTTTAAGATAGATTATTATTTGCTTGATTCGATGCCAAGCTTTGGCGGATTTAGCCTAGGCGCAAACGATATGAGCATGTTGCCCTATGAGCGCGTCGAAGTCGTAAAGGGCGCAAACGGCCTGCTAGCGGGTGCCGGCAATCCGGCGGCTAGCTTAGATTTCATCCGAAAAAGAGCAAATTCAAAAGAATTGACGGGAAATTTCAAACTAAGTGCGGGCTCTTACGATAGATACGGCGTATCGGGCGACGTGCAGACTCCCGTAACTGCCGATGGTAACGTGCGAGTTAGAGCGTCTTTTATGCACGAGAAGTCTCGCTCGTATATGGACTACTATAACCGTAAAAACACCGCTATATACGGCGTAGTGGATGCTGATATCATGGATAGCTCGTGGCTTAGCCTGGGCGCGTTTTATCAGGAGCTAAAGCGTCACGGCGTACGCTGGGGAGGAATGCCGGCATTTTACAAAAACGACGCTAGGCGCGAGTTTAGCAAAAATGAAATTTTCTCTCAGCCTTGGACTAGGTGGGATATCAAGACTTTTGACGTTTATGCCGATTTTAGGCACTATTTTGAAAACGAAGCCAGCCTAAATCT
>CAUQHH010000069.1:0-9947 GCA_963517705.1 uncultured Campylobacter sp. | reverse complement strand
GTCTTACTGATGAAGTCCCAGCCGTTGCTCGTTAGCTCGTTGCAGCAGCTCTCCCAGTAGTGGTAGGTCATCTGGATGACGCCGTCCGGGACGATACCAGTGACGTCAGCTTTGATGACGATGTAGCCGTATCTACTCCACGCTTTGATGAAGTCTCCTTGCTTTATACCGTAACGCTCAGCCAGCGCAGGGTTCATCTCTGCGATCGGTCCGATACTGTCGCCGCCCTCTTCAATAGCTTTTGAGCGTCTAGTCATGACGCCGCCGGCGTACTGATAGACTTTACGCGTAGTTAGTAGCTGTATCGGGTACTCGGCGTCGGTCGGCTCATCCACGCTGCCGGCCATCACTTCGTACTCAGGCGGTAAATTTACGCGTTTAGCAAACTCGGCTTTTGCCGGCTCGATATCCGCGACGCTCTTTACGTGCAAGCAAGGGATAAATTTACCTTTGCCGTCGGGCGTAAAGAATTTTTTATCTAGATATAGGCTCTGCCCGCCCATGTCGTTTTCGTCAGGGCACGGCCAGTGCAGTCCGTGGTGCTTTTTGATACGGTAGTAGCTCATGCCGCCGTATCTTCTAGGGTCGCACTTGCGTACCTCTTCCCAAATTTCTTCAGGCGAGTTAAAGTTAAATCCCTCGGTCGCTCCGAGCCTTCGCGCGATCTCGCAGATGATCCACCAGTCTTGTCTGGCGTCTCCTGGAGGCGTGATGACGTGCTCGTTGTGCTGTACGCGGCGCTCGGCGTTGGCGTAGAGGCCCTCTTTTTCGCTACTTGCCACGCCCGGCAACACGACGTCGGCTTTACGCGACGTTTCGGTTAAAAAGATATCCTGAACCACGTACATATCGACCTTTGAGATCGCTTTTAGGAAGTGGTTGGTGTTTGGGTCGGTCATAACCGGGTTTTCGCCCATCGTCCAGAAAAAGTGCACTCTGCCGTCAAGGATGGCGTTTGGCACTTCGGTTTTATGGATACCGATTTTACCGTTTAGGAAGCCAGGCTCTAGATGCCAAACCTGCTCAAACCACTCGCGCTGTTTTGGATCGGTTACCGAGCCCAAATTTGGGAAAATATTTGGCAACACACCCATATCGCAGCAGCCTTGGACGTTTTCTTGTCCGCGTATCGGTAGGTCGCCGCTGCCTAGCTCACAGATATTTCCAGTTAAAAGGAATAAATTTGATATATCGCAAACCGCGCCTACGCCGTGGTTAAAGTGCGTAACGCCCATACCGTGCGTTATGACGGCCGGACGGATAGTCGCGTACATGCGGGCCGCTTTTCTCACGTCCTCAGGGTTTAGATTAGTGTAGCTAGCGATGGCTTCAGGCGAATAGTCCTTGACCGCTTCGCGTACGTACTCTACGCCTTTGGTGCATTCGTTTACGAAGTCCCAATTAACCAAATTTTCCTCGAAAATAACGTAAATGAGCGAGTTTATAACCGCGATGTTGTGCTCGGGCGCTAGCTGCAAATGCACGTCCGCTCGGCTGGCAAATTCCGTTTTTATCGGGTCTACCACGATGAGCTTAGCGCCGCGGTTTAGTGCGCGCTGTATGTGCATCGCCGCGATCGGGTGGCCGTTTTCGGGGTTTGAGCCGATCATCAATATACAATTGCTATAAGGTCCGATCTCCGTGAAGCTGTTTGTCGCCGCTCCGTTACCGATTGTTTTGGCAAGACCTGCCACAGTCGGAGCGTGTCAAATTCTAGCGCAGTGATCGACGTTATTCGTGCCGATTACGGCGCGCATTATCTTTTGCGCGACGTAGTTGTCCTCTAGCGTACAGCGAGCCGAGTAGTTGCCTACTAGCGCGTCAGGGCCGTATTTTTCCTTGACCTCTTTCATCTTTGCGACGACTAGATCGAGTGCTTCGTCCCAGCTAGCCTCCTCGAGATCTCCGTCTTTGCTAAATACACCGTCTTTTTTGCGGATTAGCGGTTTTGTTAATCTATCAGGCGCCCCCACGTAGTCCCAGCCGTAAAAGCCCTTTAAGCACAGATTTCCCTGATTTACGGGGTTATCCTGTACTCCAAGCGCGCTTCTTATCACGTTGTTTTCGACGTGAAGCTCGACCTGACAGCCCGTGCCGCAGTATGGGCATATGACTTTGCCGGTCTTTGTCATTTTTTCTCCTTTCCTGATGTGCAGAATTTGCACATTTATTAAATATGAAATATTCGCATATTTGTCCTTAAAAAATAATAAATTCTCTTAATGTCGTAAATCAGTTTCTAAATTTAAGATTTAATTTATATTGTATATCTGTAAACAAAGCCGAAATAGCTGTAAAATCGCAATTTGTAGCGTATCATTTTAGTTACTTATAAAGGCGTATTGAGAGATTTTATTAAGATTAGAATTAGTTATTGTATTAATGTAACTTAAAATTCTACTTCCACGCTTAATCATATTTGATCCGTTTGTGAGGTGCAAAGCGAGCAAAAGGCGGCGAAAATTGCGAGATTAAATTTAGTGTGAGCGTTTTGGGTTTTTAAATTTTATGACGAGTCATTTTGGAGTGCGATAAATTTAACGTGGGTTTTGGCGAGCTAAATTTGACCGCCGACTCGGCAAAACAGAATTTGATTTCGCGAGCAAGTCGCCAAATTCTGCCAAATTTGACCCGTTTGGCTAGCCGTTGCCAGCAAAACCGAGTCAAATTTGACGCGGCTAAGAGGGGCTTGGCAGTTAGTTCGCCGAGCCCTCAAAATGAGCGGATCAAAACCCGTGCGCCTTTTTTAGCTCGGGATCGATCGGCTTTTTCGCGCCGTCCTTAGTCACGCTCACGTAGGTCGCGATCGCGGATGTCACGTGTATGCACTCGCGAAAGCCCGCCGCATTTAGCCGTAGCGCCGTAACTTCGATCTTGGTTTTGATCGAGGTATTGCCCACTTCCGTTATCTTGGCGTAGCAGCTCACGACGTCGCCGACGAAAACGGGCTGTTTAAATATAATCTCTTGCATCGAGATCGTCACGACGCGCTCGGGAGCCACTTCTCGCGCGGCCTGAGCGCCGGCAAGGTCGATCTGGCTTAGTATCCAGCCGCCAAAAATATTGCCAGCAGAGTTGGTGTCTTTTGGCAAGGCGACTTGCTTCATGCGCGGTTCGCCCATGCCTTCTAATGTTTTTTCCATTTTTATCCTTTCTATTTTTATTTAATTTTGCAAATTTAGCGACAATCCGCCGCGTTTGGCTTATCTTGCGTCAAGCCGGGATTTAAATTTGACTCGCAAAACCCGCATCCTTACGGCTCAAATTTAGCGCCAAAAAGGTGCGGCTCTAGCCCGCCAAAGGCAAATTTATAATCAAACTAGCCGCAAGCCAAGGTCAAATTTGACGCTAAGGACGCACCCTATTTTTCTCCCGTTTGCCATTTTTCCCATTCGCCGCTCTCGTCAAGCTCGTTTCCGATAGCCTTGTAGCGGGCGTAGTAGTGCTCTACAAAGGCCCTTGCCTGCACGTGTTTAGGCAGGTAGCTTTTGCTCTCTTTGTCGCAAAATTTCGCCAAAAACTCGCCCGCCGGAGCGCGCCTTGCGTAGTGAAGCGCCAAATTTTTGTAGTTTGCGAGGCAGATTTCTTTAAATTTAGCGTAGTGCTCGCGGTCAAATTTGACGAGCAAAGCACCGTCCTCAAAGCTAAGCGCGCCAGAGTCAAACAGCAAGCTAAGATGGATGAGCCCCTCGCAGTAGTACGCGCGCACCTCATCGACCTCGCGCCAAGCGATGAGCCCGACCGCGCGGGCGATCAGCTCGTGAAATACGCTCATCTCGTAGCTCGCGTCGCCGCCGATAAAGAAATTTACGAGCCCGCCCGTAGTCGCCTTGTACTCCTCGATAAATTTAAACTCGCCGTCCGCGTTCATCGCCTTTTCCGTGTCGGTGCCGACGAAAAGTATGTGCCCAAACTCGTGGCCGATCGTGGAGATTTCGTAGGTTTTTTTCCAAATTTGCGGCTTTTTAAACAAAATTTCGCGCCCGTAGTCCAAAAACTCGCGCGAAAAGATCTCGCCGCTAAGCTTCATAAACGGCCGCGCCTTGGCGCTCTCGTAAACGTGCTCGACGAAGGCGAATATCTTTTTACCGCGCTCCTTGCTCACGGTCTCGTCGTTTGGCACGACCTGCGCGGAAAATAGCCCATTTAGCTCGGCGCCGTAGTAGATCATCGGCACGCTGATGTACGTCTGCGTGCGTGCGATATTTTGCGTGACTTGGTACTCTAGCGCAGCGTCCTCTATACCGCACTCGCGGCAAATTTGCTCGTAGGCGCGGATGACGCTAGCTTTAAACTTCTCCTCGTCAAAGTCGCTGGCTCCCGCTAGTCTCACGTCCCACTCGAGCGCGACGGCGTGCGTGTAGGCATCCTCGTAGTACTCGAGCGGATGGCCGGGCTGTAGCGGGCCTTTTACATCCATCCACGCGCGCTCGGCATCCTGCCACGCCGGGATCGCGCAGTCGTTTTCTCGCTCGCAAAATGCCGCCTTTAGCTTTTCAAAGTACTTTACGTAGGCCTCGTGCTCGTCGTTTGTGGCTAGCGATTTTAGATTTTTGATTAGCTCCTCTAGCGCGTCCGCCACGCGTTTTACTTCTTTTTCAAAAGTCACGGCATACGGCGCGAAGGCGTATTTTTCGCCGTTTTTTAGTACCGCGCCGTAGCTTCGCTCGCCCTTTTCGCCGCCGTCTTTTTGATAGAGGCGGTTTTCGTCTATAAATTTGATCGCTTCGGCCATGCTTGCAAATTTAGCTTCAAATTCTTTATTCGTCGTTTGCAGGATTTGCCTGTCCCACGCGCTTTGCCACGCGTTCATCGCCACTCCCGCGCCGTGCATACCGCTAAGCAGCGCCAGGTAAAAATCGTCTAAAATTTTCTCCTCTTTTACCCGCGCCAAAAGCTTTTCAAAGCGCGCCTCGTAAAACTCGCGCACAAGCTCGTAAGCTTCATCTTTTATGCGCCCTATCTCGGCCTCCTCGCACCCCTGCTTTTTTAGCTCGTTTTCTAGCGGCTCGACCTTTAGATCGACTATGCGGCGTAAAACCGCGACTTTTTCGCTTTTTTCGCCCTTAAAGCCGGCGATTTTTAGCATATTTTGCACGACCTCGTTTGGGTTATTCAGCTGCCTATACATCGCGTTTAGCTCGTCTTTGCCGGCCGCTACCAGCTCGTTTAATCTTTTAAAATCGTTCACGTTTGTCCTTTTTAAAATTTGGCCTATTTTAGCTTAAATTTGATGCATATCGCGTTAAAAATGAGCGAGCGGGAGTTAAATTTGAAGATACGGACGGTAAAATTGGCGCCGTAAAGAGCGCGGTTTGTAAAACCTAAATTTGCATTTATCTAAAAACAAAGCGCGGACTCAAATTTGAGATTAAATTTAAATCCGCGCGAGTAAATTCGGCTAAATTTAACGCTTTAGCGAACAGCGGTTTAAAAAGTAGCAAGCGGGACAAAATCCCGTGGCGCCCACGATAAAGGGCACGAGTCCCACTAGCCCCCACCAGCTACTAAACGCGACTCCGGCGATCATTATCGCTAGCCCGATCAGCGCTCTTATTATCCTAGTTTTTTTACTTAACATTGCATTTTCCTTTCTTTGTTTCTACATTTTTTACACGTATTTATACCAAAAAATTTATAAAGAGGACAATAACCGTAAACAGCCGTCAGTAGCGGCACGAGACCGACCAGCCACAGCCAGCACTCGCAGACGAACCCAAATACGTATATCCAAACCGCAGCGATTACTAGGCGGATAGTTTTATCTAAAATCCCGACGTTTTGCATTTTCTCTCCTTTATGCTAGACCTCTTATCATACCTTGCATGACCATCGGCTTCATCATATATAGCTTCATCGCCCAGTTTAGATAGCTCTCGCGAGTCGCGCCCATGCATGCTATCGTAGGCTCGGGCTTACCTGTCCAGTTAAACTCCACCATCACCGCCTTGCCGAATTTCGTTAGTAGCGGGCAGGCGGTGTAGCCGCCGTATCTAGCACTCGGTTCGCGTCCTTTTATAACATCGGCTAGATTTTGTGCCAGCACGGGATACATCTTGCGTATACTAGCTCCGGTTTTGCCGGCTGGAAATCCGCAAACGTCGCCGATAGCAAATATATTTTTAAATTTCGAGTGTTGTAGCGTCTCGCGCGTGAGGCTAATCCAGTTGCCTGCCACATCGCCCTTTTCTACGCTTAGCCCTGCATCGGCGTAGATTTTAGAAGCCTTCATGCGAGGCACTAGATGTAGGTAGTCGAATTTTACTTCGACTAGCTCTTTAGCGAGTTTATTTTCGCCGTTTTCGCGGTATGGCATAGCATGCTCAAATACCGCTATATTAGCACTTTTATCCACCTCAACCAGCTGATGTGAGGTAAAATACTTCACGTCTCGCTCCTCTAGCATCCCTTCTATCATTTTAGCATAAACAGGAGCGGAAAATATCGTCCGCGCACCCGAGTATATAGAGATATCAAGCTTGTCTCTGTTGCCTAAATTTCGCGCCATATCTTCGGTTAGCAGCGTTACTTTTTTATTTGCGCCCGAACACTTCATCGGTGTTTTGTTGTCGCTAAAGGCTATCTTGCCGCCATCTTTGCCGACTTTTTTCATTATGCCGGACATAGCAACGGCGCCAGGGATCGTGTAGATAGAAGTCACGTTGTCGCTACCGATATCGTCGGCGCTAAGCCCTTTCACGCTCTCAAACTCATACTCCGCTCCGCTAGCTATCACGAGGTAGTCGTAGCTCAAATTTGACCCGTCCTCTAGCTTGACGGAATTTGCCGCCGGATCGATGGATACGGCATTTTGCTTTATCCATTTTACGCCGTCCGGGATCAAATTTGATTTTTCGTAAGTTATGTCTTCGGGCAGATAGTGACCGGCTGCGATGAGCGTAAAGCCGGGCTGATAGTAGAAGTACTCGTCCTTATCAAGGACCGTTAGTTCGGCGTTTGGCATATCTCGTCGTAGTTTCGCCGCTAGGCTGATGCCGCCTAGACCGCCGCCGATTATTAGGATATTTGCGCGGATGTCCGCATTTTCTCCCGCATTTAGCTTACTAGCCCCTGCGACTCCCGCCGCCGCTAGCCCCGCCGCGCCTAAAATTTTCAAGACGCCTCTTCTGTCGATGCTTTGCATAAAAGCTCCTTTTAGAAGTTATTGTCAAATCATAGCGCATTTTAAAATTTAAATATGTAACAAAGTCACCTTAACGTCACGACTCCGCGTTTTAGCTCGACGAGCCCCTTTTTCTGCATCTCTTTTAGCGCTCTTGATACCGCCTCTCTCGCGCTAGCGATGTCGTTTGCGATCTGTTCGTGCGTGATCTTTAGCCCGTTTTTCGCGCCGTTTTGCTCGAGGAAATTTATTATTCTCCGAGCTAGCGGCAAAAACAGCGTCTGATCCATCGCCGTTATCGCCGAGCTAAACCTCGTCGCCATGAGCTCTAGCGCGTGATTTGCCACCTGCGGATAGTTTTCGCGCAGCCTCTTAAAGATCTCTCTTGGTATCAAAATCATCCGCACGTCATCTTCGATTTGCAAATTTATCTCCGCTTGTAGCGCTCCAAGCGAACAAAAGCCGCACAGCATACAGCTATCGCCGTCTTGTAGGTTAAAGACGGTGATCTCTTTAAAATTACTCGTGCTAACCAGCCCGCGCGCACGCCCGCTCATGATGATCGCGTAGCCAAGGCAGCCATCTTTTGGGTATATCCTCTCACCTTTTTTAAAGCTTTTTAGCGTCGCGCTTTTTAACACCGCCTCTTCATCCTGCGCACTAAGCGTAAATTTAGAGGTAAACCGCTGCTTTAGCGTATCTTTTAGCTCGTCTCCCAACATACGCACTCCTTGGTTAAATTCGGTTTTGTTTAATTATATTTTCTTTTACGTAAAAGCTCGGTGATAAAATTTAGCTACAAAATATTTTAAGCATTGATTTATTTCGTGACTAACTCACCGAAATTGCGCTAAAATTGGGGTAAAATTTAGAAAAAACGAGGAAAAATATGAAAACGCAGGACGAAAAACCAAGCTGGCTGCAGCACTTTCCGATTATGTTTTACACCGTAGTTATGGGGCTTGGTGGGCTAGCTCTCGCATACGAGCGGCTAAATTTGATCTTTGATATCTCAGGCGCGGTTTTTGAGATTTTACGCGGCGCGGCTAGCCTAGCATACGCGCTCATCTGCGCTTGTTACGCGGCAAAGCTGATCAGATACCAGCAAGCTTGCAAGGCGGAGTTTTTCCATCCGGTGCGGGTAAATTTTTTCGCCGCTTTTTCGATCGGCACGCTCTTAGTCGCCTCGCTATGGCGGGACTTTGCGCCCGTTTACGACGCGCTTTTTTGCGCGGGCACGGCGTTTCAGACCTTTATCACGCTGCACGTCGTCTCATTTTGGATCAAAAATAACGTCCAGATCGCGCACTCAAACCCCGCGTGGTTCATCCCGATCGTGGGCAACCTCTTCGTCCCGCTAGCAGCGCCTGCCGCGAGCGAGCTTGCGTGGTATTACTTTGCTATCGGGATATTTTTTTGGCCCGTGCTTTTTGCGGTTTTGTTTTACCGCATCATCTTTCACGACCAGATGCCGCAGAAATTTATCCCGACGCTTTTTATCGTGATCGCGCCGCCTGCGATGGCGTTTTTAGACTACCTCAAGCTCACCGGCGGCTTTGACGTGACGGCGAAGATCATGCTCTACGTCACGCTATTTTTCGCGCTTCTCATCCTTTTTATGTTTAAAAGCTTTTTGCGGCTTAAATTTTTCCTCTCGTGGTGGGCGTTTACATTCCCGACGGCTGCGGCTAGCATCGCATTTTTGCGAGCGTTTGAGTTTAACGGGATTAAGTTTTTCTTATTTGCGGGAGCGGCGGGTTTTGCCATCTTATGCGTTTTTATAGGTATCGTGGGCTTTTACACGGTAAAAGCGATGCGGCGCGGCGAAATCTGCGTGCCTGAGTGATGGTTTTTAAAATCTGTGAGTAAAATTTAAAAATCCGCGCTCAAATTTGATATCTAAACGCGGATTTTGGGAGCGTAAATAAGCCGAAGCCGCTTAAATTTACTTTATCGATCCCATCATTTTTAGCATGTTTTCAAGCTCTTTTACCTCGGCTATGCCTTGGTTGCACGTAGATTCTTGTTCCTCTTTGCTCATCTTTTTTATGCTCGCGTAGTCGGCCTCAAACTCTTTTTTCGTCGCGGCGACGTCAAAGTCCTTTTTACCCTGAGCCTGAGCTTGTTTTGCCATCGAATCGATAAAGTCGTAAGAAACTTTTCTATACTCCTCGCAAGCAGCAGGCATCTCAGCAGCCGCAAGCTGTCCGGTAAAAGCGCAAAGCGCGACAAAAAGCAGTGATTTTTTCATGTTTATCCTTTTTAAAAAATGCGGCGTATGATAGCGAAATTTGGATAAATTAGCCATGACGGGCGATAAGTTCGCTAAAACTTATCTCGCGGACGTGAAATTTAACTCCGAGCGAGGCGAGTTTGTCTTGCAACGATATCGCTAACTCCTCTATGCCGCTAAATACGCAAAGCGGTAAATTTTGCGTCCTATCTTTAGTCGCCGCAAAGCTCTCGTCGTCAAAAAATTTCTTTAAAAACACGAGCGTTTTTACCTTATCCGCGCCCAAGTCTTCGATGAAAACGCTGAAATATTTATATTCGGGCTCCTCGCGCACTTCATCTTTCATTGCGTAGTCGTCTGCTAGTTCGCGGTAAAATTCGTTGTTTAAATCGGCAAGCGGCGCAATCGCTTCAAGCGAGCAAGACGCCTCAAGCGCGGCGAGGGCGGTTAAAATTTCTTCAAATTTAACGATGTCGTCCGCGACTTTAATCGGCTTCCAAGAGCCCGCGCCGTGATAGGCAAAATACACGGGCGAGGCGTCCCCGAGGGCAAAATCTACAAAAAACGGATCGTCCATGCCGTTACGCGCGA
>CAUQHH010000068.1:0-10134 GCA_963517705.1 uncultured Campylobacter sp. | reverse complement strand
GTATCGCGAGATGATTTTGAGAGTTGTGCAGAAATTTTAAGTCAAGGCTAGACAAGTAGTCTGCCGCAGACTTAAAATTCCTCTGCTCGCAGTTGCGAGCAAAGCGAAGCAAAAATCTCTCTCAAATGCGCTCGCGAGACAAGCCTTTTTATTCAATTTGCTCTCTGCCAGACTATTTTCTTCCCAAACCCCAACGCATTATGCGTAAATTTAACCCAGCCAAGGCTCAAAGCATAAAGGCTCGGGTTCATCGCCAAAGCGTAAGGAAAGCGCGCGAAGTAAATTTTTCTCTGCTGCGCGGTCGCGGGAGCGGCTATAGCGCGAAACTGCACGCCCTCTATCTTGCCCATCACCTTCGTATCAAGCGCGACGGTGCCGGCTACGCCAGGCTCTGCTAAAAACGCCCTCACGTGAGTGCTCTGCTCTCCGCCAGCTACGATAAAGGCCAAATTTTCCTCGTCAAAGGCGTAAAAGCAGCTCGCGCAGTATGGCTTGCCATCATCTAAAACAGCAAGGCTAAGCAGGTGCATCTTGCGTATAAATTTTAAAATTTTTTCATCCATTTCGTCCGCCTTAAGCGCTAAAAATTTGAGCCAAATTTGCCGAAACCCAGCTAAAATTTAGCGCCAAAAAGCAAGCTAAAACTAGCCAAAAAGCAAATATAAAAAGCTCGGTTCTGACAAATTTAGCTCCCGCTTGTTCGCGTTTAAACAAAGCCGCCGCAAGCCCAGCCGCAAAGCCGCCGATAAAGCTAAAATAGTGCACCGCCGCGGGCTTAACAAAGCTTGGCAGTTTGCCAGCAAAAAATAGCGAAAATATCGTAAGCGAGATCAAATTTGCCAGTAAAAAATAAAACGCGACGACGGGAATTTGCGGGAAAAATCCGTGCAAAACGAAGCTCAAAACGGTCGCGCTAATGAGCAAAAATACGCGCGCGGCAAAACAGCACATTTTCATCCTTTTTTTGAGCGATTTTAGCGCAAGGGGTATTAAGAAAAAAGAAATTTAGCCGATATAAAGCCAAAAGGACGGCAAAAATATGAAACTACAAAACTACCAAAGCGCGAGCCTAAACAGCTTTGATTTTAGCTTTAAAACCAGCAGCGGCGACGAGATAAATCTAAAAATGTACGATAACAAAACAGTAGACTACGCTAGCGCCAAAACAGCCGGCGCATCGGCATCCGCGCTCACTCTCACGCACGAGTACGGCTATAGTTTCTCGTATAAAGGCGACGGGCTAGACGCTCGCGATAAAGAGGAGCTGGCAGCCGCTCTAGAAAAGATAGCGCCTAGCATCGATAAATTTATGAAAAACGTCAAAGAGGGAGAGGATCCTATATTTTCGCGCGTGACGAATCTCGCAAACTCCCTTCGCAAAGAGCTTCCGGAGGTAAAAGACGCAAATCATAAAAATTTTATCGCAGACGGCACGCTAAAGCTTTTTGATAGGCTGATGGAGCAAAATAAAGCGGACAATAGGCTGCTGCAAAACTCCAAAAAGCTCTTTGACGAGCTCATTTCTCAGCTGGATAGCTTTAAATTTTACGTTTAGTTCGCGGTTTAAAATTTTCGCTATAATTCATAAATTTTAAAAATAGGAAAATTTATGAACGCGAATGAAAAAATCACCCAAATGCTAAATCTCCAGCAGAGCCTAAACGACGATACAAACGGCATCGGCTGGGAAAACGGCATAAACAAAAACGGCAAACTCATCAACTGGAAACGCTGCATATATATGGAGTGCGCCGAGCTCATAGATAGCTTTGCCTGGAAACACTGGAAAAGCATAAACGCACCGACCAATGAAGACAATCTGCGCGTCGAGGTCGTGGATATCTGGCACTTTTTGATGAGTTTGATGCTTGAGCAGTACAAGCTAAATAACCTCGGCGATATCGCAAAGCTTTCAAGCGACATCTGCGCTAGCAGCGGCTTTGAGGCATTTTGCCGCGAGCCGTTTAACGTCGCCGAAGAGAACATCTACGAGATCATAAACGACGTCGAAATGCTCATAAATAAGTGCTCGGGCTTTGAGTATTCGCTCTTTGACTTGCTTAAAATTTACTTCTCGATGAGCCTAAAATGCGGAGTAAATCTCGGCTCGCTTTACGAGTGCTACGTCGGCAAAAACGTCCTAAATCGCTTCCGCCAAGACCACGGCTACAAAGAGGGTGCGTATAAAAAGGTCTGGAACGGCAAGGAGGACAATGCCGTGATGAACGAGATTTTAGCCCGCGGACTAAAAAGCGTGGACGAGATCTACGCCGCGCTAGAGGCCGAGTACAAAGCGGTAAAATAAATTTGTCACGCGAGCGGGCTAAATTTGATAAATTTAGCCAAAGCCTAGCCGCAAAGTTTTCGCTAAATTTGGCTTGACGCTCGGCGAGGCTAAATTTAGCAGTTTAAACGGCAATTGCGGGCGGGCGTTAAATTTGAGCGCGGTTTGGCTGCGCTAGCTAAAGCGCCGCCCTTTAATCGGTAAAATTTGCGCCGCTTGCAAGCCCTCGCGTGGTTACCAAGGCGACCGCCAATGTTTGCTTTGCCGAGTAAAAAATGGGGCAAATTTGAGTAAATTTAGCTAAATTTGCGACCAAATTTAAAGTGGCCAAATTTACCCCAAGCCGCGCCCAAACGCCCCTTTGCCGCATGACGGCTATAATTTTAAACAAATGGAGATTAGTTGTTCGCTGATATTTTATGCCTTTCGATAAAGGACCTTTTCACGCCCAAATTTATCGCGCTCTCTATCTTGCCGCTCGTTTTTTCAGCGCTTATTATCGCGGCGATCGCGATGTTTGGCGGCCGCGAGCTATACGAGGCGCTAAACGCGGCCGTATCGGGCGACTCAGGCGCGCTGGCCGAGTATCCGATGGTGGCCAAAATCCTTAGCCTAGGCATCGCAAAATGGCTCATCGGCGCGATATTTTACGCGGTCGGCGCATATCTGGTCGTGATGCTTTCGGTTTTTTGCGCGCTCGCGGTTGCGAGCTTTCTAACTCCAGTGGTCGCCCGCGAGATAAACCGCAGGCACTACCGCGTGGACGAGGCGCAGCTGGCAAATATCAGCCTAGCTCGCCAAACGGCTCTTATGGGTCAAATTTTGCTTAAATTTATCCTGATCGCGCTTATTTGCGTGCCGATTTTAGCCGTGCCCGCGCTAAATTTCCTCGCTCTGCACCCGGCGTTTTTTTACCTTTATTATTCGCTGCTTTTCATCGACGTCGCGCCAAACGCCCTCTCGCGGCATAAATTCGAGCTTTATTTGCTGGACTACGGCGGATATAAATTTAAAGCCGCCGCGCTATGTTTTTATCTGCTATGTTTGGTGCCTATTTTCGGGCTTTTCTTGCAGATTTTTTTCGTTATTTATTTTTCGCATTTTTTCTTTTTACGCGAGACTTCGCGCTTGACGTAAATCATTTCAAATCAGCGAAAAACTAAATAAAATAAGCCCGAATTTTTTACGAAGGAAGTCAAATGAGAACTGAAAATATCGTAGTTTGCAACGTCTGCGGACAAAAAAGCACGGAAAACGAAAACGCAGTATTTATCCGCGCCCATAAAAACGGCGAAGAGGTCGATATCTGCACTGCATGCATCCCTAGCGTCATCCACGGCTCTGGCCTAGTCGTTCGCAGCAATGACGAAATCAAAGAGGATATGTAATCAAATTTTAGCCCACTTTGGGCTAAAATTTACACTCTGACTCGTTTTTAGCAAATTTAACTCGACCAAATTTACTCCAGCATTTTCAAATTTACCGCTTTAAATAGATTAAAAACAAGCCTACAAATCTAATCAATATTTGCAGTAAACTCAAATTTAGCCAAAAAATAAATTTAACGAAATCGACCGCAAATTTGCCCGATAAATTTCAAATTTGACCCAACTTCGTCCAAATACGCAAAATCTCGCAGCCGTAAATTTCAAGCTCCAAATTTTAACACAACTGTATCCGAGCCGACCAAAATCCATGCTAAAGCGCAAAATAATGTAACGATAAATTTACCAAAAAGTTACGTCTGATAAATTTAGTTTCGATACGTAACACTTATCCACTAAAATAAAAATATAAAAATACTTTTAAATAAAAATTTTTTCTATGAGAGTTAATATTCGACTATAAAATTTGACGCATAGGAGCGAAAATGAGCGAATACATCGAAAAAACGATGGAGTGGATAAAAAGAACCAATCCGGGTCAAGGCGTCTTTGTCCAGGCTGCGACCGAGGTGCTAAACAGCCTTGAGCCGCTTATAAAAAGAGAGAGCAAGTACCAAAAACACGCGATCCTAGAGCGCATAGTTATCCCTGAGCGCACGGTGATCTTTCGCGTCACGTACACGGGCGACGACGGCAGACCGCAGGTAAATAACGGCTACCGCGTGCAGTTTAACTCAGCCGTCGGCCCCTATAAAGGCGGCATCAGACTGCATCCTAGCGTGGATCTTGGCGTGCTAAAATTTCTAGGCTTTGAGCAAATTTTTAAAAACTCGCTCACGGGCGTAAATATCGGCGGCGCAAAGGGCGGCAGCACCTTTGATCCAAAGGGCAAGAGCGAGGGCGAGATAATGCGCTTTTGCCAGGCATTTATGAGCGAGCTTTACCGCCACATCGGTAACACCGTGGACGTACCCGCAGGCGACATCGGCGTGGGCGCGCGCGAGATCGGCTATATGTTTGGGCAGTATAAAAAGCTCACGGGCAGGTTTGACGGCATACTAACGGGCAAAGGCCTAAACTGGGGCGGTAGCCTAGCGCGCACGGAGGCGACCGGATACGGGCTGGTCTATTTTACGCAAAATATGCTGCAAAAAGCGGGCCTGGGACTAGAGGGCAAAAAATGCAGCATAAGCGGTAGCGGAAACGTCGCCATCTACACGGTAGAAAAGCTCTATCAAGTAGGCGCGCTGCCTATCACGGTTTCTGATTCAAACGGATACGTTTACGACGCAGAGGGCATCGATCTAGCGGTACTTAAAGAGCTAAAAGAGGTCAAACGCGCGCGCCTTAGCGAATACGTCAAATTTAGACCGAACGCAAAATACGTAAGCGTAAGCGAATATAAAGAGGGCAGAAACGGCGTATGGGACGTGCCGTGCGACGGAGCTTTCCCGTGCGCGACGCAAAACGAGCTTCACCTAGCCGACATAAAGACGCTCTACGCAAATGGCTGTCGCTTCGTGGCTGAGGGGGCAAATATGCCAAGCACGCTTGATGCGATAAATTTCATGCTAGCGCAAAAGGATTTTTACTTCGCTCCGGCAAAGGCGGCAAACGCGGGCGGCGTGGGCACGTCAGGCCTAGAAATGATGCAAAACGCCGGCATGACCGCGTGGAGCTTTGAAAAGGTCGATCATAGACTGCACGGCATCATGAATCACATCTTTGAGCTTAGCTACGAGACTAGCAAGGAGTTTGGCGACGAGGGAAATCTAGTACTTGGCTCAAATATCGCGGGCTTTCGCAAGGTGGCCGATGCGATGATAGATCAGGGATACGTGTAAATTTTGCCCTAAAAGGCTCGTTTTACTGCGCTTTTGCAAACGAGCCTTTTTGGAGGATTTTGCTTCGTTTCGGCAAGACTGCTTTAACGAAGCAAATTTCGCCGTCTCTGCGCGCAACGCGGGGAAAAATAAAAGCTACCCAAATTTGCGAACTTTAAATTTAACGCCGAATTTACTCAAGGCGCAAAACCGCAGCCGTCAAATTTACAGAGTCGCGCCGACTAAAACGCGCCAAGGCTCGGTTAAATTTTATAAGCCTCAAATTTGAGCTAAATTTGAGAGCAAATTTTACCAAACGATAAGGCAACTGTGCAATCAAAATTTGCAAAGCTGGCACGCACGCCTTGCACCAGAGGCGCATAAATTTATCCGCCCCGCCGCGTATCCCTGCCCGCGTTATTTTTGATTTTGCCTAGTGCAAATTTACGCCGCTTCTCGCCCGCTGTAGCTCACAGCGGATGCGTCAGGCAGCACTTTCTAGTTACTTGCTCGATGTACTCTACGCTCAAATTTAGCCCGTAAAGCTTGCTTAGATGCTCGCTTTCTATGATCTCGTCCACGCTGCCAAAAGCCACCTCGCCTCCGCCCTTAACCAAAGCCACGTAGCCGCCTAGAAGCACTGCAAAATCGGGATTGTGAGTCGTTAGCACGATGGTATAGCCTTGCTCTTTTAGCTGCTTAACGGTGCGTAGGAATTTATACTGATTGCCAAAGTCCAGCGCCGAGGTCGGCTCGTCAAATACGATAATCTCGGGCTTTGCAGCCATCGCGCGCGCGATCGAGCACATCTGCTTTTGCCCGCCGCTCATCTGAGTGATATATTTATCCTCAAGGTGTGTGATCTCAAGCTTTGCGGTAAATTCCTTCGCTATCGCCGTATCCTCCTCGCTAGGCCGCGCAAAGATACCCAGATGCGCCGCTCGCCCCATCGTGATAAACTCAAGCCCCGTGTAGTCGTACTCGCAGATCTCGCTTTGAGCTACGTAGGCCATGATTTTGGCGCGCTCTTTGTTGCTAAGCTCGGCGCTATTTTTGCCGCTAAGCCAAACTTCGCCCGAGTGAGGCGCCTGCGTGCCGCTGATTAGGCTTAGCATGGTCGATTTGCCCGCGCCGTTTCGCCCTAGTATGGTTAGGATTTCGCCTTTGCCGACGCGTAAATTTACGTTTTCTAGCCTACCAGCGCCGTTTGGATAGGCGAAATTTAGATTTTTTACTTCTAACATCACGCGACCTTTTTATTTCGCCAGAGAACCCAGACGAAAAATATCGTGCCGATAAAGCCCGTAAGTACGCCCAGAGGCACCTCGCTCACGCTTATCGTGCGTGCTAGAGTATCGACAAATAGCAAAAATATCGCGCCCATAAATATACTAGCAGGCAGGCTGCGGGCGTTGTTCGCGCCCACCAGCATGCGCGCCAGGTGGGGCATCAGCAGCCCCACCCACGCCACGATACCGCTCACGCACACGCTGCATGCCGTTAGAAGCGTCGCGCAGACGATGATGACGCCGCGCTCGAGCGTTACGTTTACGCCCAGCCTCGCCGCGCTCTCGTCGCCTAGCGAGAGTAGGTTTATCCTCCAGCTCATCGCCACGAGCAGCACCGCGCAGGCTATCATCACGGGCGCGATAAATTTAAGATTACCGGCGTCTATTTTAGCTAGGCTGCCTAGCTGCCAATAAACGATGTCGGGCAGCTTGGTCTCGGGGTCGGCGACGTATTTTAAAAAGCCGATAACAGAAGCCATCAGACCGCTCACGATGATACCCGAGAGCACCAGCATCAGCGTGCTAGAGCGCCCCATCAGACGCGGTATGGATAGCGTCATGCCTACGGCCGCAAGCCCGCTAACAAAGGCTAACGCCTGCACCCAAAAAAGCGATAAATCAAACATGATCGCAACTGCGGCTCCCACGCAAGCACCTGCCGAAACGCCCAGCAGATCGGGGCTAACTAGCTGGTTGCGAAAGACGCCCTGATACGCTGCTCCGCTGATGCTAAGCGCGGCTCCGACGAGGATAGCCGCGATGATGCGCGGTATGCGGATGTTTTCGACGACGTTTTGGATATTTGCCGCGGCGTCCGTCGGCACTCCAAAAAAGCTACCGATCACGCTAAGCACGTCTGAGGGCGCCACGTAAAACCTGCCGACGCCAAGCGCGACTACGCCGCAAACTACCGTCAGTACGGCCAGCAAAATCAGCGTAAATTTAAAACTAATATTTTTCATCTTTCTCCTAAAATAAAATCTGCGTCCGCGGTAGCGCCGCATGCAAAATCGCTCGCCTCAAGGGTCAAATTTGCCGTTTTGGCTTATTTTGGCAGCCTTTGCGGTATATTCGTCCGTTGCGGCGGAGCTTCGCTAAATCTTTTTATCTTTGCTTGTTGCGGATCTCGAGCCGCCTAAGCCTTTACCTCGCGTTTGCGTTTGCCACTTTAGTCGTCGCAAGCTCGGCTCGCAACCTGCGACCAAGAATCTGTCCTAACCGCCAAATGGCTTGACGTTTACGGTCAAATTTGACGGTGCGTTTTTGTTTCTACGACTCGGTCGCTAGCGGCAATTTGAGCCTATCGACGCGCTGTCAAATTTAAATTTGACGTTTTTGCAAATTTCCGCCGCTTTGCCAAATTTAAACCCAGCGCGCTGCTATATCAAATTTGGGTGCGAGCTTCTGCCGCGTCAAATTTCGGCTACTTTACGACGCGGTCTATCCACTTAAGAAGCTCGTCCAGATCGTAGTCGCCGCCGTGACCTTGCTCCCAAGGCGCCGCAAAATCAACCGCCTTACCCGCATTTTGTAGCCCCAGCGCCAAGATAAGCGGCACGGCTAAAGCCGTGTCTGAGTCGGCCGCACCGTGCCTGATGCGGTAAAATTTGGCCGCGTTTTTGTTACCTAGATAGTTCATCGCATTTGCCATTTTTATGATTTTAGCGTCTACGATCTCGCCTCCGCCGCGTTTGGCGCTAAATTCGGTAAAATGCTTTGCCGCCGCGTCCGCATCGCCGAAAAAGTCGTTTTCGGGATTTTCGAGCTTTAGCCCGTCAAAGGCCGGCACGGTTTTGGCGCGCGGCATAGACAGTACGTAATCGTCAAATTTAAAATCATACCCGAGCGTGCAGCCCTGCGTCTCAAGCGTGAAAAACTCGGGCTTTAGTAAGCTTTTGTCGCGGCTTTTTGCGGCGGCGTAGGAGTCTGCGAGCGTCTTTTTGAGGTACTCTTTAAAGCTACCCTCGCCGCTAGGCTCAAGCGTTAGCGCGCGACCTTTGGCGTCCTTTAAATTTAGTGAATTTACGTAGGCGGGAAAGGCCGATTTTAGCGCGGCAGAGAGCTCTTTTTGCTCTGCGGCTAGTTCGCCGGAGACGGTTTTTGGCTTGCCGCTTCGGTCGTTAAATCCAGCCCCGTCAAGCGCGCCAAAGTCCATTTTCTCGTATTTCGTCTGCGCACCGAACATCCACTCGTAGGCTGCGTCGGCGTTTTCTAGGTTCGTAACCGGGCAGTAGGCGGAGACGGCATAGATCTCATCGCTAGCCTTTGCGGCTCCGAGTGCTGCCAGATACGGCTCAAACTCGGGCGCGTCCGCCGAGACGCCAAGCAGCGCCGACATCGCTCCGCCCGCGCTCGTACCGTTTGATACGATTTTGTTTGCGTCGCCTGCCATCGCTGCATCGTTAAATTTTAGATACCGCACGGCGGCCTTTAGATCGACGATGGCGGCGGGCGCTTTGCCGCTAAATTTGCCGTTTGCGTCCTTGAGCGTCCTGCCTCTAGCTCCAGGCGCAGCGACGACGTAACCGCGCTCAAGCGCCGCTAGCACCGCGTTTGGCTTGCCGTTTTTATCAAGAGCGGGCGTAAAAGGCTTGCCCGGCATATATCCGCCGATGGAGTTTGGCAAAAATATTGGCGCGCTTGACGCGTCAAATTTGCCCAACTTGCTTTTGCCGTCCTCGAAATACCGCGCCGGAACGTAAAAATTTAGCCTCTGATACTCGCTATCCACGGGGTTTGCTACGTAAACTATCTCCTCGTAGGCTCTAAATTTAACCTCTTTTTCGCCCGCTTTTATATAGCGAGTTTCAAATTTATCGGGGTTAAATTTCAGATCCGCCGCCTGCGCGCTAAGTGCCGCGCAAAGGCAAGCCGCCGCGCCAAATGCAAGCGTCCTTTTTTTCATCTTTGCTTCCTTTTGATTTTGCCCGTTTACCGGCAAAATCGCTCAAATTTGATTATTTGCTACCGTCCGGATTTAGCCCTTTTAGGATGTAGTCAAACTCCGTGTCGCTAAGGTCGTAGTTCATAAATTTCTTATAAAACGCCTTAGTTTGGGCTTTTACGTCGACGTCCTTAAAGAGCTCCGGCTGAACGATAGTAGCCGCCCATAAAATTTGCAAAGCCGACTCCGCACCGTATCTATCCCAGCTAAACACGCCTTTTGGGTTGCCGTAGACTTTTTTGTTTTTGACCGCTTTTAGCCCTGCAAATACGGGATCAGCGTAAATTTTCTCAACCGATTTTTGATTGTCCGCGCCGCCAACGATGATGATATCAGGGTCTGCCGCCACGATCTCTTCAGCCGTGATTTCTATCATGCTGCCCTCTTTTTGCACCGCGTTTTTACCGCC
>CAUQHH010000067.1:0-10210 GCA_963517705.1 uncultured Campylobacter sp. | reverse complement strand
TTTTAACATCTAAGAGTATAATAACCCCAAAAAATCGCTAAGGAGAAACAAAATGTGTAAAGATTGCGGATGCTCGCTGGGCGGGCATGACCACGCCCATACTCACGCTGACGGCACGACTCACTCGCACGCTCACGATCACGGCGCCGAGCACGGACACGGTGCGGCTCACGAGCATAGCCACGGCCACGCACACCCTGCGCTAAACGAGAGTAAAACGGTCGAGGTGATAACGAAAATTTTATCGCAAAATGATGAAGAGGCCGCGCACAACCGCGCTCATTTGGATGAGCACGGGATTTTATGCGCAAATCTCATGAGTAGTCCCGGCAGCGGTAAAACCACGCTACTTGAAGCTACGATAAAAAGCGGTAAATTTAAAATCGGCGTCGTCGAGGGCGATCTAGAAACCAACCAAGACGCCGACCGCATCATAAAAGCAGGCGGCAAAGCCCATCAGATCACGACCGGACAGGCATGTCACCTCGATGCCTTTATGGTGCACGAGGGGCTTCATCATCTGCCGCTAGAGGGTCTTGATATAGTTTTCGTTGAAAACGTCGGCAACCTCGTATGCCCGGCTAGCTACGACGTCGGCTCGCACTTTAACGTCGTGCTGCTCTCGGTACCTGAAGGCGACGACAAGGTAGCTAAATACCCCGTCATGTTTCGCGCCGCAGATCTCATCGTGATAACTAAAACTTCGCTGTTGCCGCATTTTGAATTTGACGTGAAAAAAGTCGTCAAAGAGGCCCGAAAACTAAATCCGAAGGTCGATGTAATCGAGCTTGACGCAAAAACGGGCGAGGGCATGGAGAAGTGGATAAATTTCTTAAAATTTAAAAAAGAGCTTAGATAATGTGCCTCTCAATCCCGTCAAAAGTGGTCGCGATCGACGAAGATAACGTCGCTACCGTCGAGACGCTAGGCGTGAGTCGCCGCGTGAGCCTCGATCTCATCGCCGAGCCCGTGGCCGTGGGTGAATACGTACTCATCCACGTAGGCTACGCGATGGAAAAAATCGATACGAAATTTGCGCTAGAAAGCATCGAAATCTACCGCCAAATCGCCAAAGATATGCAAAGCGGCCAGATCAGCGCGGACGAAGGCGACGCGGGACTAGGCGCCATGCAAGAGGCGGCAAACGAGCCAAACGCAAAGGAAAAAGCGTGAATCTAATCAATGATTTTCGCGATAAAGAGCTTATTTTAGCGCTTTCAAAACTCATCAAAAAAGAGAGCGTAAAACCGCTAAATATCATGGAAATTTGCGGCGGACACACGCACTCGATCATGAAATTTGGCCTACCGCAGCTAGTCGGCGAACATATAAATTTCGTCCACGGCCCCGGCTGTCCGGTCTGCGTGATGCCAAGAAGCCGCATAGACGAGGCGATCAAGCTAGCTCAGATGCCAGGCGTCATACTATGCACTTTAGCCGATATGCTCAGAGTCCCCGGCTCAAACACCAGCCTGCAAAAGCTGCGCGGCGAAGGTTGCGACATCAGAGCGCTATATAGCCCGCTAGACTGTATCAAGATCGCGCGGGAAAATCCCGAAAAGAGCGTGATATTTTTTGCGATTGGGTTTGAGACGACGACTCCTATGAGCGCAAATTTAGTCCAAAAGACGCTAGAACTCGAGCTAAAAAATTTATTTTTCCATATAAATCACGTTACGGTCCCCGCACCCGTGCGAGCGATCCTAAACGACGAAGACGTCAAGATCGACGCATTTTTGGGACCTAGCCACGTGAGCGTGATCACGGGATACGGCATCTACGAGAGTATCGCTGCGGAGTATAAAAAGCCTATCGCGGTTAGCGGATTTGAGCCGCTTGATCTGATGGACGGCATCCTAAATCTCGTCCGCCAGCAAAACGCGGGCACGCACGAGGTCTATAACGAATACGCAAGAGTCGTCACGCGCGACGGCAATCAAAAAGCAAAGGCGCTCATAGACGAGTTTTTCGAGCCGTGCGACTTCTCGTGGCGCGGTCTTGGCGTGATCGCGCAAAGCGGTATAAAGCTACGCCCCGAGTACGCGAAGCTTGACGCAAGGGTCAAATTTGACTGCAGCGTACAAAGCAAAGGCGAGAGCAAGGCCTGTATCTGCCCTGAAATTTTACGCGGGCGAGCAAAGCCATTCGACTGTAAAATTTTTGCCAAAGCCTGTACGCCAAAAACCCCGGTTGGCTCGTGCATGGTCTCTAGCGAGGGCGCATGCGCGGCATACTACAAATACGGCGATGTCAAAAGCGCGGGCTAAGAGGAGGCAAATTTGAGTAAGATAATGCTAAGCCACGGCGGTGGCGGTGAGGAGATGAACTCGCTCATAAACGAGACGATTTTTAGGATATTCGACAACGAAATTTTGCGTGAGAGCAACGACAGTGCGATACTAAATTTTGGCGATCCTTGCGCGGACGAGAGCGCGAAATGCTCGGCAAATTCGGTACCAAAATTTAACGGCAAACTAGCCTTTAGCACCGATAGTTTCGTGGTTACGCCGATATCTTTTAACGGCGGTAACATCGGTAAGATCGCCGCATGCGGCACGATAAACGACCTAGCTATGGTGGGTGCCGAGGCAAAGTACTTAAGCTGCGCGCTAATAGTCGAGGAGGGGCTTGAGATATCCGAGCTAGAGCGCGTGCTAGGCTCGCTAGCCGCCGTCGCTCGCGAAAACGGCGTGCGCATCGTTTGCGGCGATACCAAGGTCGTACCGCGCGGCAAATGCGATAAAATTTTTATCAACACGAGCGGTATCGGTGAGATCGTCTGCGAGGGCGTGGAGCTAAAAAGCCTGCGCGCGGGCGCTAAGATCCTGATTTCAGGCGACGTGGGCAGGCACGGCGCGGTGGTGCTGGCTAGCCGCGAGGAGCTCGATCTGCAAAGCGAGCTAAAAAGCGACTGCAAGGCGCTAGTAGGCGTGGTAAAGGCGCTAATAGAAGGCGGCGTGAAGCCTCTTTGTATGCGCGACGCGACGCGCGGCGGACTCTCGGCTGTGCTAAACGAATGGGCGAAATTTAGCGGCCTAGACATCCTCGTGCGCGAGGAAGATATCAAGGTCAGCGACGAAGTGACGGGTGTTTGCGAGCTATTTGGCTTTGAGCCCTACGAGCTAGCTAACGAGGGTACGTTCGTGCTAGCCGTAGATGAAAAAGACGAGGCGCGCGCGCTTGAGATTTTGCGCAAATTTGACGCTAACGCAGCCTCGATCGGCGAGATTTTAGGTACCGCGAACGGTCGCGTCATCCTGCAAAACGCATACGGCTCGAAGCGCTTTTTAGAAGCGCCAAAAGGCGAGCTGTTGCCTCGAATATGCTAGGCGCGGCAATGGATAGATCAAATTTAAGTGCGCAATATTTTTGGGCTTGTACGGCACGAGAGCGGGCTAGTAAAATTTATCAAATTTACGTCTTGAGTGTGTCCGCGCAAATAAAATTCGCTACGTCCACAAGCGAGGCAAATCGATGCATGAACTAAGTATAGTGCAAAGTCTAGTCGCGCTTTGCGAAAAAAACGTCGCCGCAAACGGCGCAAAAGAGGTCGTGCGCCTCGAGGTGCGTATCGGGCGGCTAAGCGGCGTCGAGCCTCACTATCTAGAAAGCGCGTTTGAAGTCTATAAAACCGGCACGGTCTGCGAAAATGCCGAACTTTTAATAACCTTGCAAAACGTCGCCGTGGAGTGCAAAAGCTGCGGTTTTAGCGGCGAGCTTAGCGAAAACGACTTCACGTGTCCTGTTTGTGGCTCGCAGGAGCTTGATGTCACGGGCGGCGAGGATATGCACCTTATGCGCCTTGAGATGCGGTGATTTTGCCGCAAATTTTAGCTCAAATTCGCTGCTTAAATTTGAGCCGATTTTTAAATTTTACCTCCAAAAACGCGGCGAATTTAACAAACCCTATTTGTTTGCCCTCTTAAAACGCGCCTAGATAAATTTAAAAGGAAGCCTGATGTCCAAATACTCATTTCAAACCATAGAGCAAATGCTGCTAAAATGCGTATCCGAGGGCGGTGAGCCCGAGCTTAGCTTTCATCTGCGCGGTGAGGAATACATGATCATCGCCTATGCGGATCGCTGCTCGTTTCAAAGGTGCTCGGACGAATCCGGCGCAAACGCCAGCGGTGAGCGGTATTTTATCACGCTACGAGAGCTCTACGCTGCGCCTCAGATAGACGGGCAGTCGCTCAAAGAGCTTTGGAGCGAGGCCGATAAGTTTTACTGCTTTGATTTTGAGCCGTGAGACCGCAAGATTTGTGTGGCGCAGGCAAATGCGCGGATAAATTTGAAAGGAAATAAATGGGTTTGGCTTGGGATTACAGCGCCAAAGAGTGCAGCGCAGACGGTAAATTTAGCGCGGAATTTGATGGTCTCGACCTAGCCATGGGCGCGCCGAGCCTTGGCGAGCTACGGCTTTACGCGAGCGCTGTGAGGCACAAGGTTTAAATTTGAAGCGCGAAGAAAGCGATAGCAAGAGCAAAAATGTAAAATTTAGCCAAAGCGGTGAGATTGAGCAAATTTTACTTAGCGAGCAGGCTACGGCGTGTTTTACGTTTTCGGACGATTCGCGGTTTTTAGCGTTTGCCGAGTGGACGGCTGATAAAATGCAGCTTGTAAAGGTGCTGCGACTAGCCGACATGAGTCTAAAAACCGTTGACAGACTCCAAAGAGTCGTGGAGTTTTTATCTTTTAAGGACGGTTTGCTGGAGATTTTGGACTCGCCGATTTTTATGCCTGAAAGCTTTTGGGTGGACGTTCGCGAGCTTTTTGGCGATGAGATCAAAGGCTAAATTTGACGCCGTAAAACGTCCGAGCCGCTAGCGATAAAATTTAACGATAAATCGCAATCTAGACAAGATAGCGCCGAGCGTTAAAGCTAGTCGTAAATTTGTAAAAAGCATACAAAAATCTACGGTCGGCGCGCTAATTTTATAGTGGCTGTTTTTTGCCTTGAGCGCATTTGGCGCGTCTGCGTACTGTATCTATGCCTGGTTTATCTTGCTAGCTTTGGTGCCATTTTTATCAAATTTGACGCGGACGTGATTTTTTATTTTGCGGTAAGTGATATCTCTGCGATTTTATATTTTGTTTTTGACTTCGTTTTTCGCGCGGAGATACCGTTTTTGTCGTATTTAACCACGCGCTGTTTTACTATAAATTTGGCTTCATTTAACCCGCAAACTAGCGGCGCAGACGCCTGGAAGCTCGTCAAATTTACTCAAATATCAAAAACGGCGCTTCAAGTACGTTTCTGATTATCTTAAACGGCGAGAGTAGCGCGTCTTGCAGGATTTGCGTCGAGTACTGCGGCTTTTGCAGAGTTCCGCGCACCTTGATAACGGTCGAGAGCGTGCGGTCTTTGCCCAACACGATCTGATTTATGAGCGGGATTTTGTCGATGATGGAGCTGGCGTCCTTTAGCAGCTTTAGCTCCAGATCCACGTCGATCTCTTTGGTTGCGAGATTTATCGTGCCGTGACCGCCGATATCCGCACTTGAGCTCTCTAACTCGATGGCTAGAAACTTTAGCACATCGCCTTTTTTCTCAAATAAAATTTTGCCAAATTTCACGGGATAGCCGTCTGCGCCAAAATCCGGCGTCTTAAACACGAGCAGGGATGGCACGGAGTTTAAAAACGTCAGAAGCTGGTTGTAAAACGTATAGTCTTTTAGCGTGGCGCCGATTAGCCTCACTTCGCCTTTGAAATCATCGGTGCTGCCGCCTAAAACGCGCATTTTAAAGCTGCCGCCCTCAAAGCTTTTGATGTTAAAAATCGAGTTGATAAACTCGCCTCTGATGTCGTTTGCCCACATTTCAAATTTTTTGTCCGATTTTATGAGCGAAAAGTTGCCGCGAGCGGGCTTGGCGTCAAATCTCACCGTACCGCCCGCGCTTTGGCCGCTATATGCTAGCAGATCTAGAGTCGCGTTAAAATCGTTTAAAACGAGCTTTGAGCCCTTGGCTTCAAACTCGATGTCGGCTTCCTTATCGGTCATGTTTTCGTCGCCGCTAAGCACAAGATCGAGCTCTTTTATAAAAAGCTCCGTCTTGCCTCCCGCGATTTTGAAATTTAGCCCGCCGCTTTTGCTCTTGCCCGTTGCACCCTTGGCGTTTATGTCGATCACAAAGCTATCCGCGTCATAGGGCGAGCCGTCTTTTTTAAACAGCGGCGTTTCAAATTTAACGTCGTTAGCTTCTATGCTAAGATTTTCAAAATCTTTGGTTTTTATATTTACGCCGCCTTCCGATATTTTCAGGCTTTTTAACAGCGGCGAGTAGGGCAGTAGGCTCTTTGCGTCAGGCAAATTTATCTCGTTTTGCGCGCCGAATTTTAAACCTACGGCGGCGGGCGAAGCGATATCTAGCTTCGTATCCTTGCCGCTAAAATCAAGCCTAGCCGCAAACGGCATCGCGCCCAGCTTTAAAATTTCGCTCTTGCCGAAGGCTAAATTTAGCCCCTTTAGCGTGCCGTTTATGTCGCCTGCGAGCTTGCCTAGATCAAGGTCTACCGCCGCGTCCGCGCTAAAAAAGTCCATCCCCGTGTTTTTTGCATTTACCTTTAGCTTGTCGTTTAAAAGCTCGACGTCTGCGGTATCTACGTTAAATTTAGCTCCAGCGATCAGAGTCTGTCCGCCGGTGATCTTAAATTTGCCCTTAGGCGTCACTTCTAGTGGGTCAAATTTGATATCAAGCGCGAGTTTGGCGTCCGTTTTGCCGCTTAGCTGCTCAACGGGAACTTCGATATCGTAGGCCTTTAGTATGGAGTTTACGCTTTTGTCGTAGAGGGCCGAGGTTTGCAGATTTAGCGTGAGTCCGGCGCCTTTTTCCTCGAAAATTTTATAGATTTCAAGACTGCTTCCGTTTAGATTTTTGCCTTGCCATTTCGGGTTTTTTAGCGTGAAAAATAGCGAGCCTTTTTTTAGCTCGACATCGACTCCTTCGGCAGTCGCAGCGGGCAACTTTTCGTGAAATTTAACCTTTACGTTTTTAGAAAAACCTTGTGCGCTAAGCTCGTTTAGATAGGGCTCTTGGCTGTTTAGGTCAAATCTACCCCGAAGCGACTTTACGAAGTAGTTATCCGCCGTGATATAGCCGTAGATCCAGTTTTTTATCTCTTTATCTAGCCCCGTTTTTGTGCCCAGCTCGTCCATAAAGCCCCTTAGGCTAGTCGCGTTTATGTCGCTTAGTTCGTATTTTATCTCGCCTTTTTTGAGATTTACGGTAGCGTTTCCGTTTAGCTCGTGGCTTGAAAACGTACCGTTAAAATCGTAAATTTGACGCCTCAAATCGGCATTGCTAACGCCGCTTAAGGTGATGTTAAAGTCCTTAAACTCGAGTAGATAAACGTTTGCGGTGATGCCGTCCTCGGTATCTTTGAAATTTGAGCTAACCGCCAAAAACGGGCTATCAAGATAAAAAACGTCGTCTCTGTAAAATAGCGTGGACTCGCTGTTTAGAAATTTGACGCGCTCAAGTAGGATTTCGTCAAACAACCTATCGATCCAGACGATGTTTTTGGATAGGTCTAGTAGCGCTTCCTCGGAGCTATCTTTGGCGCTTTGCTTGGGTATTTCGATATTTTGCGCGCGTAAAATTATTTTTTTATCGAGTTTTATATATAATTGCTCTATTTTAAAGTCGCCCGCGTCGATATTTTCTATCTCGACGCCGTGTTTTAGGACGGCTATAAAAATGACGAATATCAAAACCGCGGGGATCAAAATGCGCCAAATTTTCTTCATTATCAGCGAGATGATTTTCATATTTTTTCTGAGCTTTCTTGTTTATCTTAGCCGCCCGGTGAGCGTGAGCGAGGTCATTTTCGTGCCTCAGGGCAGTACGCTTGGGATTATATCATATCTAAGCGAAAAAAATACGGACGCAAATAAATTCGACGCCGTGATCTTGCGCGCTATGGGGCACGTGCAAGCAGGCTGGATAGACCTTGGCGCGGCAAAGCTTAGCAAGCTTGATTTTTTATATAAACTCACGACCGCAAAAGCGGCCCTAACGCAAATAACGCTGATCCCTGGCGAAACGACGGCCGTATTTTTACAAGAGGTCGCAAAAAAGCTAAATTTGAGCGAGGCGAAGTTAAATGAATTTTACTTTAAATTTGCTCCGCTAGAGGACGGATTTTTGGTGCCTGAGACCTATAAAGTACCCCTTGGCGTAAACGAAGAACAGTTAGCGGCGCATCTGGTAAATTTATCTAAAAAATCCCACGAAAAAACGGCGACCGAGCTGCTCGGCAACTACAACGAAAAGCGCTGGAGCGAGTATCTCGTGACGGCCTCGGTCGTGCAAAAAGAAGCCGCGAACGAGGATGAGATGCCGCTCGTCGCCTCCGTCATCCAAAACCGCCTAAAAAAGGGCATGAAGCTGCAAATGGACGGCACGCTAAACTACGGACTCTACTCGCACGAGATGGTCACGGCTGAACGCATACGAAGCGACAAGAGTAAATTTAACACCTATCTAAACGAAGGCCTGCCGCCAAGCCCAGTCTGCACCGTGGGTCTAGCTGCGATCAGGGCGGCGATAAGGCCCGCGCAGAGCGAGTTTTTGTACTTCGTTCGCGATAAAAAAACGGGCAAGCATAAATTTAGCGTAACCTACGAGGAGCACGTGGGCGCGATAAATTCCCAAAAATAGCCTATCAAAAGGCGTTTTAATATAAATTTGGATAAGATTTTGCGAAATTTATTTAGGAGAAAAGATGAGCGACATCGTCTACACTAGAACCGACGAATCCCCGCTATTTGCTAGCTACTCGTTGTTTCCGATCTTGCAGGCGTTTTTGCGCGCAGGCGGTATAGAGATAGCCCAGGCCGATATAGGGCTAGCCGCGCGGATTATCGCCGCTTTTAACGACAAGCTGCCGCCTGATCTGCGCGTGAGCGACGACCTGGAGATGCTGCGAAATTTGACGCAAGAAAAGCGCGCGAATATCATCAAGCTACCAAACATCTCGGCTAGCTTGCCTCAGCTAAACGCCGCTATCACCGAGCTTCGCGCCAAAGGCTACGATATGCCCCCATACCTGTCCGAGCCAAAAACGCCAGAGGAAAAAGATGCGGCCGCCAGATACGCCAAAGTGCTAGGAAGTGCGGTAAATCCGGTGCTGCGCGAGGGTAACTCAGACCGCAGATGCGTCGGTGCAGTAAAACGCTACGCCCGCGAAAACCCATATAAAATCACCCCATTTGAAAAAGATAGCAAAACCGAAGTAGCCTATATGAAGGGCGGAGATTTTTACTCCTCCGAGCGCTCGATTAGCTTTGAGGCGGACGAAAATTTACGCGTCGAGTTTATCTCAAAAAGCGGCGAAAAACGTGTACTAAAAGAAAATTTGGCGGTAGAAAAGGGCGACATAATCGACGCTAGCTTTATGAGTGCAAACAAGCTAGACGCCTTTATAAAAGAGCAAATTGCGGACGCGAAAGCAAAAAAATTGCTCTTTAGCGTGCATCTAAAGGCCTCGATGATGAAGGTGAGCGATCCCGTGATTTTCGGGCATTTCGTGAGGATTTTTTTCGCGGAGGTTTTTGAGGAGTTTAAAGGCGAGCTAAAAAGCGTAAACGTCAGCGAAAACAATGGATTAAAAGACCTTTTTGCGCGGATTTTAAATTTACCGCAAGCAACGCAGGAAAAAATCAAAGCCAAATTTGATGAAATTTACGCCATAAGGCCAAATTTAGCGATGGTAAATTCTGCCGCAGGCGTTACAAATTTGCACGTACCTAGCGACGTTATCATCGATGCCTCGATGCCGGCGATGATAAAAAACGGCGGCAAAATGTGGGATAAAGATGGTATAGCTTGCGAAACCAAAGCCGTGATACCAGATAAAACCTACGCCGTCGTTTATGAGGCCGCGATCGCGGATATCAAGGCAAACGGTGTGCTAGATCCCGCTAAAATCGGTAGCGTCTCAAACGTCGGACTGATGGCTAAAAAGGCCGAGGAGTACGGTAGTCACGATAAGACCTTTGTAATGAGCGAAGCGGGCGAGGCGCGCGTGGTAAATGAAAAAGGCGAAATTTTATTTAAATTTGAGCTAGAAAAAGGCGATATATTTAGAATGACGCAAACTAAAGACGTCGCCGTGCGAAACTGGGTCGAGCTAGCGCTAAAACGTGCGAAAATCACGGGACAAAAGGCGATATTTTGGCTGGACGAAAACAGAGCTCACGACCGAGA
>CAUQHH010000066.1:0-10307 GCA_963517705.1 uncultured Campylobacter sp. | reverse complement strand
CATAAATTTGATATAAAAGGCGAGAAAAATGTTTAATAACGATATAAATTTTTCACTGTGGTGCGACTTTATCGAGCGCGACTTTTTGCAAGACGAGTTTGAAAATTTACTTCAAATAGGCGCTATTAACGGCGTGACCTCAAACCCGTCCATCTTTAAAGCCGCCTTTTTGTCGGACTCCTACAAGGACGTCATCGGCCAAATGAGCAAAAAATATCCAAAGGCGCTTTACGAGGCTCTTGCGGTGCAAGATATTAAGATAGCTGCAACCAAGCTTTTGAGGCATTACGCAAACGGCGACGACGGGTTTGTTAGCATCGAGGTCGATCCTAGCTTTTGCGATAACGCCGCGGCTACGGTGGACGAGGGCGCTAGGCTACACGCAGAGATC
Organism: uncultured Campylobacter sp.; assembly: GCA_963517705.1. Lineage (GTDB taxonomy): Bacteria > Campylobacterota > Campylobacteria > Campylobacterales > Campylobacteraceae > Campylobacter_A. Next base: position 9,916 of record CAUQHH010000066.1, on the reverse strand, counting down.
GGCATGCCAAACGTCATGATCAAAATCCCCGCGACAAAAGCTGGCTTTGAAGCGATGAGCGCTCTAACCGCGCGCGGTATCGCGGTAAATGCGACGCTGATTTTCTCGCCGGAGCAAGCCATAGCGTGTTTGGATGTTTTTGAAGAGGGCGTGAAGGCTTATGAGAAGAAATTTCCGCTAACGCCGCTACCAAAAAGCGTGATTAGCATTTTTGTTAGTAGATTTGATCGCTTGCTAGATGAAAAAATGCGCGAGAACTCGCTACCGACGGGTCAAATCGGCATCATGAACGCGACTAAAATTTATAAAATCATAGAAAATAAAAGCCTGCCGACGACGCGCGCGCTGTTTGCTAGTACGGGCGTAAAGGGCGATGAGCTGGCAAGGGATTATTACGTAAAAGAGCTTATGTATCAAAACGCTGTAAATACTGCTCCGCTTGATACTATTAAAGCATTTATCGCTAGCAAAAACGAACCAAAAACAGCTGTTAGCGACGACAGCATAGAGAAATTTTTCGGCGTGGTAAAAAGGGCCGACATAGACATGGAGAAGGTTTATAAAGACTTGCTAAACGACGGCTTAAAGCAGTTCGTGACGGCATTTGAAGACATAATGAAAGCGCTTAAATGAAGCCTTTGAGATTTACTTCGTCGCAGCAAGAAGATGCAATGGACTACGAGCCTATCGGTTCTAGTATTAAATTTGACACTCAAGACGACGAACTTGAGCGCATCATAAATCTAAGAGCGAATGCGGTAAAAAACGATATACAAAAAATAAGAGATAAAAATAAAGAAGATTCGCAAGAAGAGCAAATAATAGAGCTAAAATCTGAAAAAGATGAGCAGAAGATCGGCGAAGTTACAGATAAAAATTTGAGCGATCATGAGCCCGTGTTTAAATTTGGACAAAATTTTGATTTTGAGAACTTGCCTGCGCTCAAACCCATAGACGACGAGCCCGTAAAAATCAAAGAAGCGGCGGAAACCGTCAAATTTGACGGTTTTATCGAGCCCGGTGATTTGGAGGCAAAAAAACACGAGTTAAGCGAAAATCTCCAAGCTATCAACGAAGCACTGAGCGAAATAGACGCACTGGACGAGATGCCGCCAAAAAAAGATGAGTTTGACGAGACTGCGAACGCTACGGCGCAAGAGCAGTTGATTTGCGATGAAACGCCGGATGTAAAATTTGGCGGAGATAACGTAAGTTTGGATGATTTGGGTATTAAATTTACGCAAGAAGAGGTCGGCATGCAACAGCACCCTAGCGAAAAGGATCAAATTTTAGACTTTTTTCAAAACGAATTTAGCATAGTTCAAGATGAAGAAAATAAAGATATAGAGGATAAAATCGGCATAATCAATAACGATGACGCCAGCGACAAAAACGAGATAAACGCAATCCCTGTGCAGCCGAATTTAAACGTTGGTTTTGGAGACGCTCGGCAAAATAAAGAACGAGAAAATATCGACGAATCCATAAATTTGCGCGAATCGCAAGCGCAAAATTTAGAGCCGAATTTCGCACAAATGCAAACTGCCGCAAATAAAGTTGCGGCACAAGCGCAAACTATAAATGATAAGCAAGAAAACCAAACAAATACGTTAAAAAAACCTGAAGCGCGACCGGTTAAATACAAGGACAGGGCGGCGCTTTTAGCCGAGCTTGGCATCGGTATGGAAGATGAAACTTTCGGGGCGCCGGTTAGAACCACGGTGCCGCAGAGCGACGAAGAGAACGAAAAAAAAGCCGAAATGAAGGTTATACTGGATGGGTATCTAGCAAAACTTATCGAGCTTGGCGGTAGCGACTTGCACGTAAAATCCAACAAAGTAGTTCGTGGTAGATTTAACGGCGAGATATTTACGATGGGCGATAAAATTTTAGATTACGATAGTTCGATACTACTTGCAAAGGAGATTTTAGGGGCGAATTATTACAATCTTATGAAAAGAAAGAGCGTGGATTTTACATATAAATTAAACGACGACTACCGTTTCCGTTCAAACGTCTTTTTGCAAATGGACGGCGTATCTTTCGTATTTAGAACGATACCGACGAAAATTCCTACGATGTCGGAGTTGCTATTACCGCCGGTTATTGAAAAGCTTTGTAATAAAGTAAATAGGGGCATCGTCCTAGTAACGGGGCCGACCGGTAGCGGTAAAACGACGACGCTAGCTAGTATGATAAATCACCTAAACCACACGAAAAACTACCATATCGTCACTATCGAAGATCCGATCGAGTTTATCTACAACGACGACAAAAGCGTAATAAATCAGCGCGGTATCGGTCAAGACGTCGATAGTTTTGCCGACGCGCTAAGGGCCTCTTTGCGTGAGGACCCGGATGTTATATTTGTAGGCGAGATGAGAGACCTAGAGACTGTTAGAACCGCGATAAACGCCGCAGAAACCGGCCACTTGGTGCTTGCTACTCTTCACACCCTTGATGCTAAAGAAACTATCGGCCGCGTTATAAATATGTTTCCTAAAGAGGAACAAAACCGCATAAGGATGACCTTTGCCTCGGTTGCGGAGGCTATCATATCTCAGCGCCTTGTCGTGACTACGGCCGGCAAACGCCGTGTTGCTTGCGAAATAATGGTAAAAAATATAAGAATAAGAGATATGATCTTAGAAGATAGAGATAGCGAAATTTACGACGCGATAGAACAAAGTAAAAACACCTACGGAATGCAGACCTTCGAGCAGCATTTGCTTGACATGTATACTTCGGGAATTATAACAAAAGAAGAAGCTCTAAAAAGCGCCAGTAGAAGGGAAAACCTCGATATCAAAATCAAGAGCGCTGACCTTGCTAAAAAAAGAGCTATGGTTGCCTCTATCGAAGAGGACGCCGAGCTTTTAAAAGAATTTCAAAGCGAAGTTATTGCACTCAAAGATATCAAGTAAGGCGAAATTTATATAAATTTGGGTATCATCGGCTTCTATTTTTCAAGAAAGGAAAACGATGTTAGAAGGTATCGTTAGAGAGAGTATCGGTAAAAAGGCGTCAAAAGCCTTGAGAAGAGATGGTTATCTAATCGCCAACATTTACGGCAAGGGATTAGAGAACGTGCAGGCCGCTTTTAAAATCAATGATTTTATAAAAGAGGTTCGCAAAAAAGAGAGCCTTGCGTTTGACGTAAAAGTAGGCGGAAAAACCTTAAAAGTCGTAGTAGTCGAATACCAAAAAGACCCTGTGACAAACGCGCTAAAACACGTTGATTTAAAGGTTGCGCTTCCAAGAGTCGTCTCAAAGTATATGATTCCGGTTAAACCTTATGGAACTCCTGTGGGTCTAAAAAATAAAGGCGTTTTGATCGTCTCAAAAAGACGCTTAGCCGTAAAATGCACGGCTGAAAATTTGCCGAATTCATTCGACATAGACGTTAGCGGTCTTGATATAGACGACACTGTCCTAGTGCGCGATATAACCGTTCCTGCGGGCGTTACTATGATCGATGCTGACCGCGTAGCGGTTCTAGGCGTAATAAAAGCTAAATAAGGCTAGCCTTGATACTCATAGTTGGACTGGGGAATCCCGGTCCCGAGTACTCCAAAACAAGACACAACGTCGGCTTTATGCTGATAGATAGACTCAAAAACTCAAATTTTACAGATGTAAGCTCGACCAAATTTCAAGGCGAGCTGTTCAAATTTCAAAATTTACTTTTTTTAAAGCCAACTACTTTTATGAACCTAAGCGGACGAAGCGTAAAAGCCGTCGCAGATTTTTACAAGCCTGAGCGCATTATCGTGATTCACGATGACCTTGACCTAAATTTCGGCGTCGTTAAATTTAAAAAAGGCGGCGGAAACGGCGGGCATAACGGGCTAAAATCAATCGACGCGTTAATGGGTGCAGACTACGAGCGCGTGCGTATCGGTATCGGTAGAAGCGCGCATAAAGGCGAAAGTGCGGTAACCGGCCATGTACTTGGCGAATTTAATGCAGAGGAAAAAGAGGGATTGGAAAAAATTTTAGACTACTGTGAAAACGCGCTAAATGAGCTTATAAAAACTGATATCGACGCCGTTTCGCAAAAATTCTCAACCAAAAAAGGTATTTTGTGAGAGGGTTAAATTTGGTATTTGCGACTTTTGCGGTTTCTCAAATTTTGCGGCTTTTTAAAGCGCTCGAAAATCGGTTAAATTTAGAGTCCAAATTTAAAGCCTTGCTCCTAATTTTCTTTACCGTAAATTTTATAAGTTTGCTTAAAAATTTTACTAGCAAATTTATAAAATTTACGAAAAATGCTGTTTTTTTGCAGGCGTGCCTTTTGTCTAGAGTCTTATGTTTATTAAATTTCACGCGAAAAACAGAGCTGTTTAAATTTAGTGCTTTTGAGAGCTTCGATCTTGTCCGCCGCCCCACGTACGCAAAATTTGATTTAAAAGGCCTCAAATGAACCTTTACGCGCGTTACGTCGGCTGGCTTTATTTTAAATATTTCGTGATTTTATTCGTCGCGCTCACACTTTTTTACGTCGGTATCGACATCCTAACCAACCTCAAAGACATGCCCGCAAGCGCGAACCTAAAGCTGCTTTATTTTGGCCTTACCTCGCTTACGGCGGTAAACTACGTCCTGCCGCTCGCGCTCATTTTTGCGCTAATAACGAGCAAATTTAGCATGATCCGCAGTAACGAGCTAGTTAGTTTTTACGCGCTGGGTATCGATAAAAATCGCCTGATCAAGCCGCCTTTTTACATCGCGCTTGCCATCACGTTTATTTACGTCGGGCTAAATTTCACACCTTTTGCCTACGCCTACGAGTACGGGCGAAACATCGTGAAACTCTCGAATTTATCGCGTACGAGTTCGGATATTTTCTTAAAATTCGAAGGCAAATTTGTCTATGTGGATAGCCTAAATCCTATTAGCGGCGAGGCTAAAGACGTGCGGATATTTGACATAGACAGCAGCAACTTGCGCAGCGCTACCTTTGGCGAAAGCGGGAAGTTTATAGACGATGCGTGGCTTTTAAAAAATGCTAAAATCGTAAATTTGCCGCAAAATATTAAGCTCGGTGAAAAGGGGCTTGATATCAAAACGCCAAGCGAGCTAAAAACGCTTGAAAATTTTAAACCAAAAACCATAGAAAGCGCGTCAGCGGAGAGCTCGGCGATCACGATTCCTGATGCAGTGGATTATATTTTGGCGTTTAAAGACGAAGGTATCGGGCTAAATTCGACCAAAACTACGCTTTATAACCTCGCTTTTGCGCCTTTTTTTGCGCCGTTTATGGTGCTCATTATTTACTATTTTTTGCCGATTACCGGACGATTTTTTAATCTCGCCTTAAAAAGCTTTATCTTCACAATCGCCTCGCTTTGCGTCTGGGGTGCGCTTTTTGTGATGATGAGATTTGCTAGAAACGGCGTCGTCTCGCCCGAGGTCGGCGTGCTTTTACCGATTATTTTACTTGGTGCTTACGCTTTTTATCTACGTTTTGGGAGTCGTTAAGAGAGATTTAGGCAAAATTTCTGTAAAATCTAACTATTTTTAAACAAGGTCGGTTATGGATTTTACGAATTTAGCGCAAAAATACGGCACCCCTCTTTACGTTTACGATTTTGACTACATGGCACACCGCTACGAAGCGCTAAAAAACGCGTTTCACGCTAGGAAATCTCTCGTATGCTACGCCGTTAAGGCAAACTCAAATTTAAGCGTTTTAAAATTTTTAGCCGGGCTTGGAGCCGGGTTTGACTGCGTGAGCGTGGGTGAAGTTAGGCGTGCGCTGCTAGCGGGCGCTAAAAGCTATCAGATCATCTTAAGCGGCGTGGGCAAGCGCGACGACGAGCTTAAATTTGCGCTGGAAAATGAAATCTTGATGATAAATTTAGAAAGCGAGGCTGAGATGAACCGCTTGGAGGATATCGCAAAGCAGCTCGGCAAGCCCGCTCGCATCAGTATCCGCGTAAATCCCGATATCGACGCTAAAACTCACCCCTATATCTCGACCGGACTAAATGAAAATAAATTCGGCGTAGATCTGCAAACGGCAAAAAAAATGTACCTTCACGCCAAAAACTCGCCGCATCTAGAACCGGTCGGTATCCACAGCCACATCGGCTCGCAGATAACCGACATCAAGCCCGTTATCGAAGCGGCAAAGATCGTGGCAAATTTGGCTCGTGAGCTAAAAGCGGCGCAAATCGACATCAAATTTTTTGACGTCGGCGGCGGCATAGGTATCGTTTATGGCGACGAGAGCGAGCCTGATCTATACGAATACGCGCAGGGTATTTTGGCAAATTTAAGCGGCCTGGACGTTACGGTAGTTTGCGAGCCGGGACGCTTTATCGTCGGCAACGCGGGATATTTTCTAACTAGCGTGCTTTACGAGAAATTTAACAAAGAAAAGCGCTTTGTGATCGTAGACGGCGCGATGAACGACCTTATCCGCCCGAGTCTTTATCAAGCTAGGCATAAAATTTTTGCTCTTAGCGGCGGCAAGACTCTTTGCGAGTGCAAGACCGAGCAGCTTCGCGAGCTCAAATTTACCCCTTGCGACGTTGTCGGGCCGATATGCGAGAGCGGAGATTTCCTCGCAAAAGACCGAAATTTACCGCCGTTAAACGCGGGCGATCTCGTCGTCATCAAATCAGCCGGCGCATACGGGTTTGCGATGAGTAGCAACTACAACACTCGCGGACGCGCCGCGGAGGTCGCGGTAAAAGGCGGCGAGGACTTTTTGATTAGGCGCCGCGAGAGTTTTGAAGACGTAGTGGCGCTGGAGCGCGAATTTCTAGGCTAGGGAGCGAAAATGCAAAACATAAACGACCTTAGAAGCGAGATAGATAAGATCGACGACGAGGTGCTAAGGCGCCTAAACGAACGCATGAATTTCGTGCGAAAGATCGGCGAGCTAAAGCAAACCAGCGGCAGCGCGATCTACCGCCCCGAGCGCGAAAGAGCAATCCTAAACCGCCTCGAGGGGCAAGACTCAGCGTTTTTAAATAAAGCCGCGATCGAGGCGATTTATCTTGAAATTTTTGCCGTCAGTAGAAACCTCGAGATGCCTGAAAAAGTCGCATATCTGGGGCCTGAAGGCACCTACACCCACCAAGCCGCAGAGAGTCGCTTCGGTGCGATGAGCGCGTATTTGCCCCTAGCTAGTATCGAGGCGGTTTTTACCAAACTAAAACACAAAGAGGCTAAATACGGCGTCGTGCCGATAGAAAACAATACAGAAGGCGCGGTAGGCGCAACGCTAGACTGCCTTGGGCGGTTTGATAGCGTCAAGGTCGTAGCCGAAATTTACATGGATATCCACCACATTTTTGCAAGCAAATGCGAAAATTTAAAAGACATTAAGCGCATCTACTCGCACCCGCAAGGCTACAATCAGTGCCGCAAATTTTTAGACGATCATATGCTCTCGGCAGTCGAGTTTATCCCGGCAAAATCAACAGCGCAGGCCGCGCAGCTAGCCAGCAGCGAACCAAACTCCGCAGCCATCTGTTCTAAGATCGCCGCCAAGCTTTACGGAATGCCGATTTTGTTTGAGACGATCGAGGATAACGCCGCAAACCGCACGAGATTTTTTATCTTAAGCGATTTTAAAAACGAGCGAGCGCAAAGAAATAAAACATCTATATTAGCAAAGACCGAGCACCGTCCCGGCGGACTAGTGGAGCTGCTTTTGGCATTTAGAGACGAGGGTATAAATATAACCAAACTAGAGAGTCGCCCGATAAAACAGCGCGAATTTAAGGCGAATTTTTATATAGATTTCGAGGGGCACATCGACGACGACAACGTCCAAAAAGCGATACAAAAAGCGATAAGCTACGGCCACGAGATCGCGTGGCTAGGAAGCTACGTCGCGTGGGAGGAGTGAGATGAAATTTAACGAAAATTTGGCAAATTTAGTGAGCTACGAGGCGGGCAAACCTATCGAGCTCGTCGTGCGCGAATACGGCATCGACGCCAAAGATGTCATCAAGCTAGCCAGCAACGAAAACCCGTACGGCACGAGCCCTGCGGTAGTAAAAGCAGTCGGCGAGATAGTAAATAAAATGCACCTCTACCCGGACGACAGCTACTTTGAGCTAAAGGCCGCGCTAGCGAGTAAATTCGGCGTCAGCGAAAAATCTATCGTAATAGGCTCTGGAAGCGATCAGATAATAGAATTTGCCGTGCATGCAAAAGCAAACGCGAACAAGGGAATTTTGACCGCGGGCATAACATTTGCTATGTATGAAATTTACGCTAAAGCAGCGGGCGCGAAGGTCTTTAAAACAAAGAGTAAAGAGCATGATCTAGGCGAGTTTTTGCAAATTTATAAGGCGAACAAAGACGAGATCGGCGTGATATTTTTGTGCGTACCGAACAATCCTCTCGGAGGCTGCCTAGACGCCGAGGAAATTTATAAATTTTTAGAGCAGATTGACGCCGATACTCTCGTGGTTATCGACGGCGCATATCAGGAGTTTGCTAAATTTAAAGACACGAAAAAAGAGATAAGACCGCGCGAACTCATAGCTAAATTTCCAAACGCGATATATCTGGGTACGCTTTCTAAGGCTTACGGTCTTGGCGGTATGCGCGTAGGATACGGCATCGGCGAAGAAAACGTGATGAGCGAGCTAGGAAAACTAAGAGCGCCGTTTAATATAACGACGCTTAGCCTAAAAGCGGCCGTAGAAGCGCTAAAAGACGAAGAGTTCGTAAAAATGACGCTTGAGACGAACTTTGAAGAGATGAAAAAATACGAAAAATTTGCCGATAAGCACGGCATAAAGCGTCTGCCTAGCTTTACGAATTTTATAGTTTTTGAATTTGAGCGTCAAAACGCGAGCGAGCTTGCTCAAAATCTGTTAAAAAAAGGTATAATTTTACGTGATCTAAAAGGTTACGGATTAAACGCGGTTCGCATAACGATCGGACTGCCTAGTCAAAACGATGTAGTTTTAAAACAAATTGGGGGAAATTTAAAGTAAATGGATTTCAAAACCGCAATTCAACAAATCGGACAGGTCTATCACAACCTCTCGTTAAGGCAGCGCCTAGTCGCCGCGGGCTCGGTCGTGCTCGTGGTCGGTTTTTTAGTGTTTTTGAGCATTCACAAAAGCTCAAACGAAAACTACGACGGCTATAGCGTACTTTTTGAAAACACCTCAGCCGCAGACTCTGCGCTGATAATCCAGCAGCTTGAAAAAGATAAGGTAAAGTATAAAATTTTAAACGAGGGCACGATTTTGGTGCCAAACTCGGACGTTTACCGCGAGAGGATCTCGATCGCGTCGCTTGGTATCTTAAAAGACGGCAAGGTCGGATTTGAGATTTTCGATAAGCAAGAATTTGGCGCGACGGATGCCGAGCAAAAGGTTAAATTTCAGCGTGCGCTCGAGGGCGAGCTAGCTCGCACGATCGAAAGTCTAGCGCCGATAAATAAAGCCATCGTGCGTATCGCGATACCCAAAGAAACGATTTTTACCGAGCGAGCCACGCCACCAAGCGCCTCTATCGTGTTGAATTTAAAGGACGGACAGAGCTTAAATTTAAAACAAATCACGGGCATTAAAAATTTAGTCGCCGCAGCGGTGGCAAATTTAAAACCAGAGCAAGTCAAAATCGTGAGCCAGGACGGAGTACCGCTAGGCGAGGAGGACGGCGAATACGATAGCGATCAGATTACGCAACAAATCCGCTATAAACGCGATGCCGAGCACAATCTCGAAGAAAAAATAATAAACGTTCTATCGCCTATCGTGGGCGGCTCGGATAAGGTCGTAGCCAAAGTAACGATAGACTTTGACTTTGCTAGAAAAGATAGCCAAAGCGAGACCTTTGATCCAAACTCCGTAGCTAGAAGCGAACAAAACGTCGAAGAAAAACGACAGGGTAGCAAAGAAGCCGAAGTACAAGGCGTGCCTGGAGCCGTGAGTAA
>CAUQHH010000065.1:0-10382 GCA_963517705.1 uncultured Campylobacter sp. | reverse complement strand
GTTTTAAATTCGGCAAATTTACAACCGTCCGAGTTTGTTAAATTTGGCAAATTTGGTCGTAACGCAAATTTCCTCGCCATCCCTTTTAATTTTGATAAATTTGTAAATCGGCTTTTTATTAAATTTGCGAAAGCCGATTTGCGTTTTGCGCTCAAATTTACTCGGCGGTCTAGTTAAATAAAAACTTCTTAGTGGAGTCGTCGAAAATAAGCGACTTCAAATTTAAGTAAAATGACGCACGCGAAGTGGTCTAAATTTGACGGCAAAATTTAGATTTGTAAAATTTAAAAGCGATCAAAATATAAAGTACGCCTTGCATTTCGCTCAAATTTGCCGACGCCAAAACCGCAAATTTAAAAAGCTGCAAAAATATTTTAAAAACTATATTTTTGCGCCAAATTATCGCATACCTTGCGTTTGTAACGCACTTCGCGACAAATCTATATAGGATTTAGGAAAATTTTTAAAACGTTTCTCGCATTAAAGCCAAAACCACAGACCCATGCGCAGGTGGAAAAAGTATAGGTAAAAAACAAATCCTTGCACTAAAAATTTGACCTCGCGGCAGTCTTAGCCGCCGCAAAGTCAAATTTCAAATTTACGCTAAATTTGAGCAAATCACGCTACGACATTTGGAAACTCAAACACCGTTTTGCCGCTTTTTATCGTGATTACCGCCGCGCCTTTTAGCATTTTGCCTAGCAGCGGGGAGTTTTGGGATTTTGATTTATTTAGGCTTTTGTCGTATAGATACTCGAAACCCGGATCGATTATCGCGATGTCGGCGAGGTAGCCTTCTGCGATTACACCTTTGTCCTTTAGTCTTAAAATTTTAGCTGCATTATAGGACGTGAGAGCCGCCATCTGCTCTATACTTATTACGCCGTCGTTTACCAACTCTAGCGTCATAGGCACGAGGGTTTGTAGGCCGAGTATTCCAAACGGCGCCTTGTCGAATTCTAAAAATTTCTCGTCGTTATGGTGTGGGGCGTGGTCGGTGACGATGACGTCGATTAGGCCGCTTTTTAGCCCCTCTCTGATCGCGTCCACGTCTGATTTCGTGCGAAGTGGCGGCGACATTTTAAAGTTCGTATCATATCCTAGTAGCTCGTCCTCGGTGTAGGTAAAGTGGTGCGGCGTCGCCTCGCAGGTCACGTTTATGCCGGCTGCGCGAGCCTGCGCGATGAGCTTTAGCGACCACTCGGAGCTAACGTGCGCGATGTGGATGTGGCCGCCCGTGAGCTTGGCTAGCAGTAGATCGCGCGAGACCATGATCTCTTCTTGCTCGCGCGGCATGCCTTTGATGCCTAGTATCGCCGAGACGCGCCCCTCGTTCATATGGCCGCCGCGGCATAGCGAGCAGTCCTGGGAGTGGTTGATGACGAAGCTGCCGAAGTGCTTTGAGTATTCAAGCGCATATCTCATCACGTCGCTGCTGGCTACGGGCAGGCCGTCGTCGCTAAACGCTACTGCGCCCGCCTCGGTTATATCGCCCATCTCTACGCACTTTTTGCCGTCCATCTTGCTCGTTATCGCGCCGATTGGTAGCAGATCGATGAGACCGCGGGCTCTAGCTTTAGCTACCATGTCGCGCGTGACGACGGCGTTGTCGTTTACGGGATTTGTATTTGCCATCGGGCAGCAGGTGGTTACGCCGCCGGCGACCGCGGTTTCGGAGCCCGTGTTTATATCGTCTTTATACTCAAGGCCGGGATCCCTAAAATGTACGTGCATATCGATTAGACCCGGCATTACTAGCTTGCCGCTAGCGTCTATTACTTTATCTGCCGCAGGTTCGTCAGCCGTGATGAGAGCTATCTTGTCGCCCTCTATCAGGACGTTTGCTTTTTGCGAGCCGTTATGATTTACGATCGTGCCGTTTTTTATGAGAGTTTTCATTTTGCGCCTTTGTTTTTGATGAGAGTATCTAGGATCGCCATCCTGACAGCGACGCCGTTTTCGACCTGATTTAGCACGTGTGAGTAGCGCGGATCGTCGGCTACGTCGGAGTTTATCTCGACGCCGCGGTTTATAGGGCCCGGGTGCAGGATCATGACGCCCTCTTTGGCGTATTTCATTTTGGCTTGGGTTAGGCCGAAAAATTTGGAGTATTCGCGCACGGAGGGAAATGCTATCTCATCATCCTGACGCTCGAGCTGGATACGCAGCATGATGATGACGTCCGAGTCCTCGATGGCCTCGCGCATATCGGAGCAAATTTGACAGCCAAAAGCCTCCATGCCCGTTAAAAACATAGGCGGACCAAATAGCTTAACCTTGGCTCCGAGCGTTTTTAGGACGTAGATATTTGAGCGCGCTACGCGGCTGTGAAAGATATCGCCGATGATGGCGACCGTGAGATTTTCTAGGCTGCCGCGATTTTCCAGTATAGTAAAAAGATCAAGCAGCGCTTGGCTAGGGTGTTCGTTTAGGCCGTCGCCCGCGTTTACGACGTGAGCGCCCGTATTCTCGGCGATAAATTTAGCCGCGCCCGAGCTGTAGTGGCGCACGACTACGATGTCCGTTTTCATCGCGACGATGTTGTGGACGGTGTCGATGAGCGTTTCGCCCTTTTTGGTGCTGGAGCTTGAGGCGGTGAAATTTATAGCGTCGGCTCCGAGGCGCTTAGCGGCGATCTCAAAGCTCGTTCGCGTCCTAGTCGAGTTTTCGAAAAAGGCGTTTACGGTCGTTTTGCCGTAGAGCGACTTTGCTTTTTTGGTCTCGGAGTTGTTTAATGCCTTAAACTCCTTGGCTAAATTTAGGAAATGGTAAATTTCGTCTTTGGTTAAATTTGCAGCGGTTACGAGATCTTTTTTGGTATAGCTCATCCGTTTTTTCCTTAGAAAGATAGAGTTAAATCAAAAAAGCGATATTACCCCGTTTTTACTTAAGGTTTAATTTTGCAGCTTGCTAAACTCCGCGCCCAGACGCTCCCTAATCTCGTCGCCCGCGCGCTCGCCGTCTTTGAAATTTTCCGTGACGAGATCGTCTAGGCGGCTAAGCACCTCAAAGAGCTCGCTTTCCCATTTGTCGGGGTTTCTAGCGGTGTTCATCGTCTCGATAAATGTGAGCTTCTTGCTCATTTCGCTTAGACTTTCTAAAAATTTTTCTTTTAGATCCTCGTTTTTTAGGGCGTCGTCGTAGAGCGCTTTCATTTTTAGTTCTCTTAGCTCGCCGTTAATGATCTCGCAAAAATCTTTGTATTTTTGCACTGAAATTTGACGCATGGTCTCGGGTGAGTTGTTTGCTAGAGTGCCGTTCTCGTCGATCTTTCTCGTTATTTTTTGTATTTGCGTATATAGCACGAGTGCGGCTATGACGCAGATGACGGCGTAAAATGCGATAGATGACATTGTTTTTCCTTTTTTGATTTAAATTTGCGGTTATACTGAAATTTTGCTTTTTTTACTATAAATCGCGCTAAAGCTAACCACCGCTAGCGCGCTCCAGATGAGTAAAAACGACAGCGCTTTGAGTGCGCTAACCTGCTCGCCGTAGTAAAAAACGGCAAGCAAAAGTTGCATCGAAGGCGAGATGTACTGCAAATAGCCGATCGTGCTCAAATTTAGCCTAGTAGCTGCCGAGTTAAAAAGTAAAAGCGGCACGACGGTCGCAGGCCCGCAAAGAGCGATCAAAAGCCCAAACCACGAAAAGCTAAAGTGATTTTGCCCGCTAGCTGCGACAAAAAATAACGCAACGAGCGCGATAGGAGCGATGAGCGCGGTCTCGACGAAAAGCCCCTCTAAAGAGGGAACGCTAAGGCGCTTTCTGATAAGCGAATAAAATCCAAACGTGATAGGCAAAATGATAGATATGATAGGTAGGCCGCCTGCATCGTAAATTTGCACTCCGATAGCGACAAAGACGATAGCGATGGCAAATTTGCCCGCGCGCGATAGCTTTTCTTTTAAAATCAGCACGCCAAGGAGCATATTTACGAGCGGATTTATGAAGTATCCCAGGCTAGTTTCCACGATCTTACCGATATTTACGGCGTAGACGTAGATCCACCAGTTAGCGGCGATGAGAACTCCCGTGACAAATAGCCAAAACGTGGTTTTCTTGTTGCTTAGAATTTTCTCCGCGGCGCCTAGTTTGCGGCCAAATTTGAGCAGTAAAAACAAAAGCAGCACCGACCAAAGGATGCGATGAGCGACGATCTCGGTAGCCGAAAGCGCACTGAGCTGTTTAAAATAAATAGGAAAAATGCCCCAGATCATAAAGACCGACAGGCCGTAGATGAAGCCGATTTTGGTTTGATTTTTGTCTTGCATTTTTCCGCTTTTTTGGCGAAATTATATTTATTTGTCGTTAATCAAACCTTATGTGGCTCAAAAATGCGCAGCGAGGGCAAATTTGGGGCTAAAATTTGAAATTTTATCTGTAATAAAAGTTCTTTTAGCTAAAATCGGCGTTATTTTTAAAAAAGGTTTAAAGATGTGGAGCAGAGATTCGTGGAGAAAATTTAATATCTTGCAGCAGCCTAGCTACCCCGACGAGGTCTTGCTAAAAAAGGCCGAGGATAAGCTAAAGACGATGCCGCCGCTAGTTTTTGCCGGCGAGGCTAGAAACCTAAAACAAGATTTGGCTAAAGTTTGCAACGGCGAGGCGTTTTTGCTCCAAGGCGGCGACTGCGCGGAGAGTTTTTCAAATTTCAACGCCGTAAATATCCGCGATATGTTTAAAGTGATGTTGCAAATGGCGATCGTTTTAACCTTCGCCGGACGCTGCCCCGTCGTAAAAGTAGGGCGCGTGGCGGGTCAGTTTGCCAAGCCTAGAAGCTCGGACTACGAGGAGCAAGGCGGCGTAAAGCTACCGAGCTACCGCGGCGACATCATAAACGGTTTTGAATTTAATGCCGAGGCTCGCGTGCCCGATCCAAACCGCATGATCGAAGCGTATTATCAAAGCGCATCCACGATGAACCTTCTTCGCGCCTTTTCTCGCGGCGGTCTAGCCGATCTGCACGAGGTAAATCGCTGGAATCTGGGTTTTATCAAAAAGCCTGAGCTTGACGCTAAATACGGCGAGTTAGCTAGGCAGCTGAGCCAAACTCTAGCATTTATGGGGGCTTGCGGCATAAACGCCTCAAACACTCCCGCGCTTAGCGAAACTAAGGTCTACACATCGCACGAGGCGCTTTTGCTGCCGTACGAGGAGGCGCTCACTAGAGAGGATAGCCTCACCGGCGACTGGTACGACTGCTCGGCGCATATGCTTTGGATCGGCGAGCGCACGCGCGGCGTAAACGACGCCCACGTGCATTTTTTAAGCGGCGTGCACAATCCTCTGGGCGTCAAAATCGGACCAAACGCTACCGCGCAGGACGTCATCGCGCTCGCAAATGCGCTAAATCCTCAAAACGAAGCGGGCAGACTAAACGTAATCATCAGAATGGGCGCTGACAAAATCGGCGAGCGACTGCCTAAAATCCTACGCGAAGTAAAACGCGAAGGCCTAAATATCGTTTACAGCATTGATCCGATGCACGGCAACACGATAAAAGCCGCAAACGGCTACAAAACGCGCGAATTTGACAATATCCTAGCCGAAGTGCAGAGCTTTTTCGAGATACATAGAGCAGAAGGCACGCATGCAGGCGGCGTGCATCTAGAGATGACGGGTCAGGACGTGACCGAGTGCACGGGCGGGTCGTTTAAACTAAACGAAGACGGTCTCGCCCACAGGTAAGAGAAGCATTGCGACCAGCGCCAAAACGCCGATCAGTCGCTAGAACATGCGATTTTAAACGCCGAGTTTTTAAAGAAAATTTAGCTTTAGTGGGCGTAAATTTGATGAAATTTGCGCCCTTAAATTTAGTGCGTTTTAAATTTGGCTCTCAAATTTACCGAATTTATATGAGCCAAATTTGCCCCCGCTCGCTTTTTATCTTTCAAATTTGACCGTTTTTGTCTTTTTTAAATTAAATTTACCCCAAATTTCGCGAATTTCTTAAAATTTAATACAATTTTCGCTACATTAATGAAAAATTATCAAATCGGAGAGAATCAATGAGCGATGTTTACGACATTATCGTGATAGGCGGCGGCCCTTGCGGCATCGCGACCGTCGTAGAGGCGAGAGCCAATGGATTAAAAAAAGTTTTGCTTCTCGAAAAGGGCGACAACCACAGCCAAACTATAAGAAAATTTTACAAAGACAATAAGCGCGTGGATAAAGAGTATAAAGGTCAAGATAGCACCATCCACGGCATCGTATCCTTTGAGGACGGTACAAAGGAGAGCACGCTTGATTATTTCGATAAGCTGCTAGACGAGGAAAAGATCGAGGCCGTGTTTAACTCCGAGGTCGAAAGCGTAAAGAAAAAGGACGGTTTGTTTTTCGTGCACACCGCAAAGGGCAACTATCAAGCCAAAAACGTGATGATAAGTATCGGTAAAATGGGGCGTCCGAACAAGCCGGACTATAAAATCCCACCTTCGCTAAATAATGTTATAAATTTTAACCTAAACTCCTGTTCTAGCGGCGAAAAAGTCCTCGTAGTAGGCGGCGGAAACTCTGCCGTAGAGTACGCTATCGAGCTATGCCAATACAACAAAACTACGCTGGCGTACCGCAAGGATAAATTTAGCCGCGTAAATGACGTAAACGTAACGGCGCTATGGGAGCTAGAAAAAGCAAATAAGCTAAAAGTGCGACTAAATCACGATATCGCCGAGATCGAAAATGAATCCGGACGCGTTAGAGTGCACTTTTCAAATGGAAAAATCAGGGTCTACGACAGGGTCGTCTACGCTATCGGTGGCTCGACTCCGGTGGATTTTTTACAAAAATGCGGAGTAGAGCTCGACGCGGATAAGGATCCGGTCGTAAACGAGCACTATGAAAGCGGCGTGCCCGGCCTATATATCGGCGGCGACATCGTGCTAAAAAACGGCGGCTCGATCGTGCTCGCGTTAAATCATGCGCATAAGGTAATCCAAGACATCAAGGAAAAATAGAGTTGAGAGCGTTAAATTTAGTTTTATTTTTTATCTGCGGTTGTTTGCTTACGCTGGGCGGGTACTATTTGTATTTCGAGTTTACAAAACCGTCTGCAAAGTCTACGGAACTCGCCGTGCAAATAATGAACGTCGAAGAAGCGCCTAAAAATGAGGGCGCAAGTACTACGAATGAGACAAATTCGGCTATCCTAAGTCAAGCTTTGCCGCAGGAAAAGTATACTAAAAATTTGGACGCAAACTATACGGACGCGCCTATTTTAGGCGACGAGGATGAGCTAAAAGAGCAAATTCGCGTCCTGCGCGCTCAAAATAAGCTACTCTATGACGATAACGTCGATCTAGTGAGCAAAAATCTAGAAATCTCAAATATCTTAAGCGATCAAAAAGCCGAGCTGGAAACCAGGCGAAAACAAGCCGCCAGCGCTAACGACAAACAGCGTTTAAGCGCGATCGATGAGCTAAACAAAAAGCTAGCTAAAGCGCAGGAGGAAAATGAGAAAAATAAAAATTTAGAGCAAAATTTGACTTCTCTTCGCAGCGAGATCAAAACTCTAAAAGCCGAGCTTGAAAAAAAGCAGAGCGAATTTGACAAATCAAGCGCTAAAACGCAAAACGAGAGCCAAAATGCACTAAAACGGCTCGAAGCTCAAAACGACGAGCTAAAAAATGAAGCGACTTCTACTAAAGCCAAATTTGAAAGCGAACTAAGAACGGCGACCGAGGAGGCCGCAAAACTAAAGAGCGAAAATGCTAGGCTCGCAAACGAGCTAGGCCTAAAAGATAGCGAGATAAAAAGGGTCGCTAGCGAATACAACGCTCAGGCTCTAAATGCTCAAAATTTATCTAAAAATAGGATCGCCGCCCTAGAAAAAGAACAAGACGCGGACAAGAAAAAAATAAGCGAGCTTGAAGCAAGCCTCGAAAACGCAAACAAAAAAGCCGAGTCAAAAGCTAAACTAAAAGCGATAAATGATGAGCTAAACGCGACGAATAAAGAGTTAGTCGCAAAGCTCGAGAAAGAAAAACAAGGATTTGAAAAAGAGATTGAACAAAACGAGGCTATATATAAAACCGAGCTTGAAAAGCTAAAAAATCAGATTGAAAACGAGCGCCAAGAAACAGAGCAAAACGTGGCGGAACTAAAGAGTAAAATTTATGAGTTAGAAAATCAAATTTCGCAAAAAGATAGCTCACTGCAAAATGCGGAAGCTAAGGTTGCAGAGCTAAACGAGTCGCTAAATATCCAAAAAGAGCTGCTTGCAGACGAGATCGCCGCTGGTAAAAAAAACATCCAAAACTATAAAATTTTAAATAACAAAATCACGACTTTAGTTGAAAACGACATCAAAACAGCCAAGGAAAACAAAGAGCAACTAGATGCTTTAAATGAGCTTTTGACGCAAAAAGACGCAGAGCTCGCGACTCTAAGAAAACAGATACAAGACGGAGCTAAAGATCTAAGCGACACGAAGGAAAATTTAGCTAAAACAAGTACGCAAAAAAACATCGCAAAGGGCGAAGTGGCGCAGATACTAACCAAAAATGAAGAGCTGATGAGCGAAAATGAAAATCTAAAAAAGATCATCCAGCTAAATTTTAGAGCCGAAGTGCCTAAAAAGGTTGTTTTCATCGCCTCGGTCGAGTGTTCTGATATGAGCGCAGGCTCAGACAGACCGACGCAAGTTTGCAAAAACAAGGTAAGCGACTTTTTGCAGAGTTATAATTCAAATTATTATTTTGAAATCACGCCGATAGTTAGCCGCGGTAACTTTATCGCCACGTCAAAAGCGGCAAAAGTGATCCCGCAAGAAGAGCTTGAAAAGATCGATTCATATGCAAATTTCGGTATTGGCAAAGAGCGCGCCAAGGTGGCCGGCGAGATGATAAAAGATGAATTCGGCGACTTTTCGCGCATATCCTACAGTAACGACATCATCACCTCTCAAGATAAGCAAGGATTTATCATCAAGGTATATAGATGATAATCACTCAACCCAAAAACGGCTACCGCTACAACAGCGACACGATGTTTTTGTATGACTTTATCCGTGAGGGCGGAGTGCGCGGCGAGGTGCTAGAGGTTGGCTGCGGTAGCGGGGTTTTGGGGCTACTTTTAAAGCGCGATTTTCCCAAAATTTCGCTTAGCTTACTCGATATTTTAGAAGCTAACGTAAATTTAGCCGCCGTAAATGCTAGCCACAACGGGCTTGAGGCTGAGTTTATAACGGCTGATTTTGCTAAATTTAAGAGCGAAAAAAGATATGATCTCATCGTCTCAAACCCGCCTTTTTATCACGACGGCGTGAAAAAAAGCGAGAACGAGCATCTGCGCACCGCTAGATACAGCGAAAATTTACCGCTTAGAGAGCTTGTGGGTAGCGCAAATTCGCTGCTAAAGCCGCGCGGAGTTTTTAGCTTTTGCTACGACGCTAAGCGTATATCTGAAATTTTGCTTTGTTTGAGCGAATTTAAATTTACGCTTACCAGGCTTTGTTTCGTGTATCCAAAAGCGGACGGCGCGGCAAATTTGGTACTAATCGAGGCTAAAAAAAGCTCAAAATCATTGACTCAAATTTTACCGCCGATTTTTGTTTTTGTAGGCGGCGTTTATAGTAAAAAGGCGGTTGAAATTTTCGCTACGGCAAACACGCAAAGCAAGGACGCTGCGGAGTGAATTTGCTAAGACAAAGCGGTTTTGGTTATGAATTTGACGCTAGCAAGTGCGAGCTGTGCGGCGGTAAATGCTGCACTGGCGAGAGCGGCTATATATGGATAAGCTCGGCGGAAATCTCGGCGCTAGCGGAGCATCTAAAAATAAGCGAGGATGAGTTTAGATCGCGATTTTTAGATAAATTCGGATATAAATTTAGCCTCAAAGAAAAGCCCTACGACGGTGGATTTGCGTGCGTATTTTTTGACGAAACGGCAAAAAACTGCTCGGTTTACGACTTTCGCCCGAGCCAGTGCCGCACCTTTCCGTTTTGGGACTATTTTAAGGATAAAATCAATGAATTGGAGAAAGAATGCGCGGGAATAAGGCGATTTTAAAATTTATATTGGCGGCCTTGCTTGTTTGTTTTGCTACCGCCAAAGACGGTTTTGACGAGAATTTATACGTTATCAAGGCGCTTTTAGCGGTTGAAAACGCTAATCACGACGAGGCGACCGAGCTTTACGAGCAGCTTTACGAAAAAACTAAAAACACGGACTATCTAAAAGAGGCGCTCAGGCTCGCATTTTTTTCTAAAAACGTAAATTTTAAAAGCATTTTAGCGCTCAGCCAAAAGGTACTAAAAGACGACGTGGACGTACTTCGCATACAGGGTGCAAATTTGATGAGCGAAAACAAACTTGACGAAGCTGCAAAGATAATGAAAGAGCTTGTCCAAAAAGAGGATATCTCTCAAAATCACGTCA
>CAUQHH010000064.1:0-10509 GCA_963517705.1 uncultured Campylobacter sp. | reverse complement strand
CGCGGCCAAATTTTCGTCGTTTAACAAAATTTCTATCTTTGCGGCTAGGTCGGCGGAGTTTTTTACCTCGCAAAGCAGGCCGTTAAAGCCATTCGTCACGGCCTCGTTACATCCCGCCACGTCACTAGCAACAACCGGCCTACCCATACTCATCGCTTCTAAAACTGTGCGCGGGAAGCCCTCTTTGTAGCTTGGAAGCGTAAGCAGATAGCTAGCCTTTAAAAGCTGCGGCACGTCGTCTCTAGCGCCCAGATACCGCACGGCGCCGCCTTTTAAAAACTTCGCGTCGGCGGTGCTTTTGTTTCCCTCAAACCCTTCGCCCGCAAATACAAACGCGCAATCCTCACGCCCGCGTAAAAGCTCGGCCGCCTCGTAAAACTCGCGCACGCCCTTGTGCCACATCGCGCGCGCTATCATCAGCACTATCTTTTTACCGCGCAGATCCTCGCCCAAATTTGCGGCCGGCACGCTATTTTCGTCAAATTTGAGCGTATCTACGCCCACGCTTTTTATCTTAAAAATTTTCTCCTCGGATATCAAACCGAGGCTCAAAAAATACGCCGGATCGGCCTCATTTACGAATACGCAGCCGTCACTCATATTTAGCGCTTTTTTATAAAGCGTCTCGATCGCGGCGCGTACTAGACGGGTTTTTAAGTCGTTATCAATATAAAAGCTACCAAGCCCCTCGACCAAATTTATCACGCGCTTTATGCCCGCTTTTTTAGCCGCAAAGGTGCCGAACACGTTTGATTTATGCGCCGAAGTTTGCAGCAGATCCAAATTTAGCCCGCACAAGATATCGGCGAGCTTTTTTGAGTTTTCAAGCACGGTTAGAGGATTTAGGCTCGCGCGGTCAAGCTCGTACGTCACGCAGTTAAACTCGCTTTTTAGCCTATCCGTGTAGTCGCCCTTTGGCGCGATAGCAAACACCTCGTGACCGAGCCGCTTTAACTCGCGCATGATCGGCGCGCGGAAGAAGTAAATGCTCATATCGGCGTGACTCAAAAATCCAAATTTAGCCATTTTTAAAATTTTCCTTTAAATTTTGCGCCCTCATCTTAGCAACCTATAAATTTTAACCGCGCCGTTTAAAACGACCGGCTCAAAGAGCTCTTTGTCGTAGTTTTCGAGTACGAAAAGCTGTATGTAGGCCGAGTTTAGCACCGCTTCGTCAAGCACCAAAAACCGCCTGTAATCCTTCATAAAAATGAGATAAATTTTACCGTCCGCGTCCATCTCGTGCTTTTTGACGACCAGTTTATCCTTTTCGTCGTAACTTGTTTCAAAGTACGTATTTACGGATATTTCGCGCTCGCCGATATAGACTTTAGACGCGTCGCCCGATACGCTAAACCCTCCGCCGATATTTATCGTATCGCCGTCCACCGAGTAAGGTTTGCCCGGATAAAATATCGCTCCATACTCCTCGCCGCTGTTTAGATCGAGGTTTGAAAAGCGCAAAACGGCGCTAAAGATATCGATCATGGAGTCAGGTAGATAATAATAAATCTCGCGCGTTTTTTGCGGCGGCTGGAAGTCCTTGCTATTTAGCGAATATAAAAACGAATTTACGCTCGTGGCGTTGTAGTCTTTCATCATTTGGTTCAAATTTAACCCAAATCTCTCGCTAAAATTTCGCTCGGTGTACTCGACTTCTAGGCGCGCCATATTTGCCGACATACGCTGGTTGCTAGCTAGCGCAAAGCTCACGGCGAAGTTATCCCTGCCTAGGTGCTTGCCGCCGTCAATGAGGGTCTTGACGTCTGCGTAGTAGCGGATCGGATAGCCGTAGTCCCACCATGCCAGCACATAGTCCTCGCGCCCCGCGATCTTGTGTAGCTTATCCAGGCTCTCGACCTCGCTTTTGGCAAAGACCGTGCCGACTTTGTAGCCGTAAATGTGCTCAAGGCACGGCATCAAAGATAGCGCGGCGATACAAAAGATACAAATTTTTTCTAAAAGCGCGTGTTTTTTGAGCGAGCTGAGGCCTGAGACCATAAAATAAGCCGCCCCGCAAATAAGCGCCGCCGCCGCAAACGTGGCTAGATATACGCCAAAGCTTGCCTCGCCGTCAAAATTTGGCGCAAAAACGGGAGATTTGCCATGCAAAAGGCTGTAATATTTATCAAAATACAAAAAGAAAAACGCAAAAAACGCCGCTAAACAAACGGTGCAAAATTTGTCTAAAATTTTATCTTTTTTGAAGAAACTCACGCAAAGCGCCGCAAAATATCCAAATCCTATCGCCATCACGGGCACAGAGTAGATCGTAAATCTAAGCCCGCCTTTTAGCGCCAAAAACCCAAGTAGCAGCATCGGAAGCGCGAGTAAAAAGGAGCGAAATTTAAGACAAAGCGCCGCGACTCCTACGAGCGATAAAGCAAAAGTAACGATATGCCCGCTGATACGCTTAGCAAAAGCGTTTATCGACTCAAACTCAAACGAATAATCGCTCATTTCCATTATCGTTTTATTTACGTTATAAAAATGAAAAACCGGCTCACTACTCTCGGAAACCCCGCGAAATATGTAAAATTTAAGCTGAAATAAAATTTGATTTAGCCCGCCGCTATAACCTAGAAGCGCGACGGCCAAAGCAAGACAAGCCGCGACAGCGCGCTTATCCCAGATCTGCGGATAAAATCTCATCGCTAGATAAAGAGCGACGGCAAGCGCGCTTTTAGCGTAAAAATCGATATACGTAAGCGCAACTATCATCAAAATAGCCGCCTGGTAATTTAGCGCGTTTTTCCTATCAAAAATCAAAGTGTAGAGCAAAAATGCGCCCAGCATGGCAAAATTTAGCGAGTACGAGCTCGGATACCACCAGTCGTTTATCAGGATAAAAATCGGGATAAAAATGAGATCGTTTACGTTTTTTTTCTGCGCGAGGCGTATCATCGCCCAAACGCTAAACGCAGGCAGCACGATAGTGAGCATATCGGTGTCGTAGTAGCCGGCCATCGTGCGGTTGTAGTAGCTGTTTGCGATACTAGCTAGCAGCGCCGCCGCAAAGCCCATGCCGGGCATCTCGTACTCTTTAGCTATCAAAATCACGGGAATAACGATAAGCGAGCTAAAAAACACGCTCATATAAAGCAAAATGCTCTCGAAGCTAAAAGGCAAAATTTGATACAAAAAGTACGTAAGCGTGGGCATCGAGCGGCCATAGTAGCTAAGGTCGTTTGGCTGATGAAAGCCCGCTATCATATCGCGCGCACCCTCGGCATTGGCGTAGCCGTCATTTGTACTAATCATGAGCTGATCGTTCCAGAAAAAGTGCTGATATTCGCCTGCCCAATACACCCAGTACAGCCTGCAAACCACGCTAAAAGCAAACGCCGCAAGTATCAATAAGCAAGTTTGCTTTGAAAATTTAAATTTGCCGGGGAATTCTAAAATTTTACTCGCCATTTTCACCCTCTAAATATCCTATGAGCTGCGCCGCGACGGCGTTTTTATCAAATTTTGCTACGCGGCCATACGCTCTTTTTTCATAATCTCGCCTTAAATTTTCATCCTCAAGCGCTCGCCTCATCGCAGTTTCCATCGCTTTTTCGTCGTCAACGGGCACGAGGATGCCGTATTCATCGTCGCCAAGAAGCTCCCTAGCGCCGCTTTTATGATCGGTGGAGATGATAAATCTCTCGCATGCAAGCGCCTCCAAAAGCACGTTTGAAAAGCCCTCAAACCTCGAAGCGCAAAGGAAGCACTGCGCGTTTTTGATAAATTTAAACGGATTTTTATCCGTGCCTAGCAACTTTACGCGCGAGCTTACGCCAAGCTCGTCGATCAAATTTTGAAGCTCACTTTGCAAAGGCCCCTTGCCTAAAATCCCAAGCGTCGCGCGCTCGTCGTTTAAATTTGCGATTATTCTTATTAACATTGCTTGATTTTTACCACTATCAAGCCGTCCGATGTTTAGAAAAAACGGCTTAAATTTAGCCTCTAGCGCCTCGTTTGCGAGAGTTTTTATCGCCGCCAAATCTACCGCGTTATATAGCACCTTAGTTTTTTCCTCGTCGCAGCCGAAATTTCGCACGAGATCCTCGGCGTTTCCCTGCGCGTTGGCTAAAATCAGATCGGCTCTAGGATAGAGCGCCTTAACTAAAATTCTATTAGCCAGCCCGCTAAGTCCGCTTTTATAGATGACCGACGGACAGCTGCGCTCGCTTATCACCATGCGTCCTTTTACTCCGGCGATCCTTGCTAAAAGTGCGATATAACAAGGCCGGTTCATTAAGACAAAATGCGCGTCGATACCCAAATTTTCGCAAAGTTTTTTGTATTTTAGAGCCAAAGAGGGTAGCGCAAAAGCTAGTCGAAAAAGCTTTTTGACGCCGCTCTCATAGGGATCTGAGCGCTCGAGGAAGTGAATTTTTACCGCGCTTGGTATCTCGTAGGCCACGACCTCGCTCATCAAAACGAGATGAACTTCGTATTTTTCACACAGAGCGGGGAGTAAATTTGAGACCACGCGCTCCGCGCCGCCTGGCCCCATCGAGTAGAGAAAAACGGCTAATTTTTTCATTCGCCGCGCGTTTTTTTGTATATCCAAACGCGAATTTTAGTTAAAAACAAAATCATAGACTTTGGAAACGGGCTTAAAATCAGCATCGCCAGCGCTTCTTTTGTAAATTTAAATTTGAGGCTTTTAAAAAGATATTCGTACATTTTTTTGTATTCGCCGCCAAATTTTGCATAATACGCCGCCATTTTATACAGGATCGCGATGTGAGCGTCGTTTACGCGAAATTTTGGCTCGGCCGAATTTGCGTTGCTTGCTTGAGCGTTTTTCTCGGCGATTTTTTGCAAAATAAGCTCCGCAGTCATCGCGTAGCCTTTCATTATGCAAAGCGGGCGTTTAAACGAGTTTATCGTGACGCTGTCACTGCGGTGAAAGCGGTAAATACGCACCGCATCGTGTAGGTAATAAGCAGGAAGATCAAAAAGATATATCCAAAGCGTATTTTCGCTACCGTAAAGTCCCTTTTCAAAGCGCCTCTGACCGATGGCGTCGCGGCGAAACATTATCAAAAACTCGCCCGTTATCTTGCCGTCATAGTAGTTCTGCGGCGAAATTTCCCCGCTTTTACTTAGTCCAAATCCCGAAAATTTCGTCGTCGGCTCGCCGTCAATCTCAAAGTAACAGTTCGCCCAGACGCTAGCATACCCCTGCTCCAATACGGCCGCCATCTTGCTTATAGCGCCTTCTATCAGCAGGTCATCGTCGTCTAGTATCACGAAAGCATCGCCGCTAGCGTGGTCAAAACCGTTGTTTTTATTTCCGTTTGGGCCGCGGTCGTAGGTTTGATTTAGGACGTATTTTACGTTGTCGAATTTAGCGACGTAGCTCTGCGCGAGCTCGCGCGTGCCGTCATTTGAGTTGTCGTCGCTGATTATGATTTCTTTGTTTTCGTAGTCTTGAGCCAGCGCGCTTTTTAGAGCGGCTTCAAAAAGCTCTTTGCGGTTGTAAGTTGGGATTATTATGCTTACTTTTAGCATTTTAGTTCTTTATATTTTGCGTGATAAAATCCATCCACTTTTGATAAATTTGATCGGTTTTAAAGGCGTTTTTGCGCTCGTTGGCGTTTTTTACCAACTCTAGTCTTAGCTCCTCGTCGCGCATTAAAAGTTCGATTTTACTTCCGAGCGCTTTTACGTCGTCTATCGGTACTAAAAATCCGTCCTTGCCGTCCTCGATGAGTTCTTTTGCGCCGCTTGTAGCAGTCGCCACCCTAGCGCAGTTAAAAAATACGCTTTCTATTAGCACGTTTGGCAAACCCTCGGTTTTAGAGCTTGAGACTAAAATTTTAGCCCTTTCGTAAAGCGAAGCGACATCGCTTGTTTGCCCGATAAACTCGGCATCCAGATGAAGCTGCTCGTGCGCGATAAGCTCTAGCCTTTGCCTCTCTTCGCCCGCACCCGCTATCACGATTTTCCAGTTTTTTAATAGCTCTTTATCGACTAAACTCATAGCCTTTAAAAATACGTCGCAGCCCTTAAGCGAGATAAGGCGACCGACGAAAAGGATTATATTTTCCTTCGGCAAGCCCTGTTTTTTGGCTTCAAACATGGGGTTATACATCACGGTTTTATTTTTTACGAAGCTATAGTACTCGTAGTCCTCTTTCGTAAGTACCGTGAGTCCGCTAGCTAGCGGATAGAGCATACGGCGCAAAAACAGCCAGCCGCGCCCTTTGAAAAAATCGGCACTTGAATGCTCGCTGATAAAAAGCGGCTTATTTATAAATAAATTCGACAAAATCACGTTGATATTGGTGCTATCCATCGAGGAGATAACGACGTCAAATCCGCCGTTTTTGATCAAATTTCGCTGATAAAAAAACTTTTTCACGCGCCTGATTAAATTTGCGAAAAACCCCTTTTTCACCATCGGAAAAGGCAGATCTATCAGCTTTATCCTCTCGTCTAGCTCGTAAAACGGTGGCTTGGTGTCAAATTTTAAAAGCGTTACGTCGTGAAATTTCGCAAAATAGCTCGCCAGCAAGCTCATCACGCGCTCAGCGCCGCCTGCTTGCAGGGTCGAAATTATAAATAAAACCTTCATTCTCTCTCCAAATTTTAATCGATGCACGAAAATTTAATAAATCTTCAAAATTATTGATTTTATAAATTTTGAGCTTTATAATCGCTTAGTTTCCTATCTTTTAAATATCCGCTCATAGCCTAAAATTGCCGCTTCAAGGCGCGTTGCGGCGACATATTTTAAGCTGTTTAGGCGAGCTAGAGTCGAGACTTTTACCTGCGCTCTTTGCACCCGCTCGGCTTGGATATTTGAGTCTGTTAGATCGGTTGGATGCGCGAAGATATCGCTAAAATACATCTTTAAGCCGTTTTGTAAAAGCAAAATCCGCCAAAAATCAGCCACGCAAAGCGCCTTTTTGTGCGTTTGCAAAACCGTTTCCGCCGCGCGCCTATCAAGCACGTAAGCAGCCGCTCGGTAAATCGTGCCGTAAGAGCGCTTTGAGACTAGCCAAAAATCCTCCTCTAGCTTTTTACCAAATGCGCTAAATCGCCCCTCCAGCCCGTCTTGCGCGCCGCAAATGAGTGCCGAACCTTCATCCATCTTCGCAGCCGTTTCAAACGCCTTTTTCACGCCGTTTTCGTCTCCGATGACGTCGTCTTCCAAAATGAGCGCAAATTTGGCGTCGCTTTTTAAAAACTCCTCGTAAGCGCGCACGTGAGATAGCGAGCAGCCGACCTCGGACGGGCTTAAAAGCCTGCCGTAGGCCTCAAGGCTAGCCAGCGCGTATCCGTAGTACTCCTTTGCGCTCATCGCCCTGCCGTCGGTCGCCTCGACGAGTTTAAATTCGTCGTAGTTTTTAAACCGCTCTTTTAACTTTTCACGCCGCGCCTCATCGCTTTTTAGCGAGATAACGAATACTAAATTTTTCATCTTTTAAACTTCGATTTGATTTTATTGATCACGATTAGTTGTTCTCTTTTGTCAAATATCAAAAACAAGCTCGCGGCGTATCCCACTGCAAGCAAAACCGCCGAATACGAGGCAAATTCGCTCCAGCTTGAAATTTGTACGAAATTTCGCAGCCAAAAAAACAGCCCGTAAACTGCCGCGAAAACGGCTAAATTTTTAAAATAAACGCCGTAAAAAGTAGTAAGCGGCAAACTCAAATTTAAGGCGGCGTTTATGAGATCAAATCCCAAAATGCGCACCGAATAAAGCGCGGCGCCGACGATCGCCATACCGTAAATGCCGTAGTCCGTAAATTTAAGTACGGCAATCTGCGCCAAAATCGTACCTGCGCCCAAAACCGTGTTTGCTACCGCGGGGCGTTTTAGTTTATTGGTCGCGCTGTCGAGATTAAAAAGAGAAAAAACGTAGCTAATAAATATAATCGGCGCCAGAGTTATCATCGAGAGATTATAGATTAGGCTTATCTCGTCCGCGCTTTTAAACGGTAGCCAAAGCGTGTAAAATTCGCGTCCGAACGCCACAAAAATAGCCGCCGGCACGCTCATAACAAACGCCGTAATTCGCATAGAAAATTTAGCCTGCGCTACGAGCGCTGTCAAATTTGATTTAGAGTAGTACTCGACGAATTTTGGCGCAAATATCGCGCTAAGCTGCGCTACGAAGCTCTCTAAAATGATCGGAGCCGCCTTTGATACGGCTAAAATTCCCGTCGCGTTCGCGTTTAAAAAGATGTTGCAGACAAACAGATCCATACCGCTCATAAGCACGCGGTTTAGGGCGTTAAAGCTATTATAGACGCCTGATTTTAGCAGCTCTTTTATGCGCGCGAAGTCAAATTCGCGAGGGTTAAATTTAAGCTCGGGCGTGATACGGCGCGAAACCCAAACGCTCGTAAAAAAAACAAAGAGCGATGCGACTAGAGCGGAGATCGCGATATAGGCGATCATCGGTCTGAAAAAATAAAAAAGCCCGACGATGAGAGCAGCCAAAATAGCGCTAGACGCGGCGTTGCGAACGGAGATGATGTAGAGCTTGTTTTTGATAAACATCGAGACGCTGATGACGCCGTTAAAAAGCCCGACGCAAAAATTTATAAAATAAAACGCGAAAGTAAGCCGCACGTCGCCTAGCAGCGCGTCGCTCACGTTTAGCACGCTTTGTAAATTTAAGATAAAAATGCCCGCGCCAAACAAAATAAGAACGCAAAAAAAGATATTTACGACTAGAACCGACGAGTAGTAGGCGTTAGCCGCGCTGGTATCGTCCCTATGCCACTCGTACGCGACGAAGCGGCCGCTAACGGAGTTTATCGCCGCGGTTACGACTAGGGCGTAGGCCACGATAGCGTTTGACAGCCCGACAAAGCCGTAGGCTTCGTTGCCTAGGCTCTTTAGGATGTGGGGCGTGAGGAAAAAATTTATCCCCATCGAGACGATAAAAACGACGATGGAGCTGATCAAATTTACGAGCATTACAGCCTTGCGTCGGCGTTTTCGTAAATGTTTTTGATATCGTAAACGAGAGCTTTGCTAAATTTTAACCCTTTAAATTTATCGTGAGCGACGGCGATCACGACGCAGTCGTAGTCCGCCTCGTCAAAGCTTTTTAGCGGCACGATACCGTATTCGCGCTTTACCTCGGCTTCATCCGCCCACGGATCGTAGACGTCCACGCGGCATCCAAAATCCCTAAGCTCCTCGATCACGTCTATCACGCGCGAGTTGCGGATGTCGGGGCAGTTTTCCTTAAACGTAAGCCCAAGCACCAAAACGCGAGCCGAATTTATCAAAACGCCCCTTTTTATCATCAGTTTTACGACCTGATCGGCGGCGTATTTGCCCATATTATCGTTTATACGGCGACCTGCTAGGATCATTTCCGGATGAAAGCCAAGCTCCTGGGCCTTATGCGTGAGATAATAAGGATCCACGCCGATGCAGTGACCGCCCACTAGCCCAGGACGGAAATTTAAGAAATTCCACTTCGTGCCCGCCGCCTGCAAAACGGCGTTCGTGTCGATGTTCATCTTGTTAAATATCATCGCAAGCTCGTTCATAAAGGCGATATTTATGTCGCGCTGCGTGTTTTCGATAACCTTGGCAGCCTCGGCGACCTTGATGGTAGGCGCTTTGTGAGTGCCCGCCGTTATGATCGAGCGGTAGACCTCATCGACCTTGTCGGCTACCTCGGGTGTTGAGCCGCTAGTGATTTTTTTGATCTTTGTTACGGTGTGCTCTTTGTCGCCCGGATTTATGCGCTCAGGCGAGTATCCGCAGAAAAAGTCCTCGTTAAATTTAAGCCCGCTTTGCTCAAGTAGCGGCACGCAAATCTCCTCCGTAACGCCCGGATACACGGTGCTTTCATACACGACGATATCACCCTTTTTTAGCACCTTTGCAACGCTTTGCGTGGCTTTTACGACAGGCGTTAGGTCCGGGCGCTTGTTTTTGTCTATCGGCGTCGGGACGGTCACGATAAAGAAATTGCAATCCTTTATATCGTCCAAATTTAGGCTAAATTTCATGCCGTTTTCTATCGCTTTTTTCATCTGTTCGCCGCTAAGCTCCAGCGTGCGATCATACCCGCCTTTGAGCTCCTCTATGCGAGCAGCGTTTACGTCAAAGCCCGTGACTTCGTATTTCTCGCTAAATGCAGCCGCCAATGGCAACCCTACATATCCCAGTCCGATAACGGCTATTTTCATTTATTTTTCCTTTTTAATTTTTTTGGTTCTATCGTTTTTACGCGTTCATACACTCTTATTTCCGCGCCTACGCCTTGCGGAGTTATGATTTTAACGGGACTAACGCCAGATAAAATTTGAGTGAGCTCATAATAAACCCGTCTCTTTTTCTTTCTTCCGTCCTTGCAGAGCACCATCGTTTGCGCTAGCTCGTCACCGCCGCTAAATTCGTAATAAATCCCGCGCGCGTCCTCTTTTTCCTCCAGCTTTCCGCCTAGCAAAAAGGCGAAGTTGCAGTCGATTTCTATTTCTTTAAAAAACGCGACTTCGTATTTAAAATAATCAGGCGGCATCTTTGAGATAG
>CAUQHH010000063.1:0-10612 GCA_963517705.1 uncultured Campylobacter sp. | reverse complement strand
TTTTTCGTTTTTAAAAGCCGTATTATAAACGACATTGCATTAACGGCGCGTTAAATGCTAAATTTTATAATTTTTTAAAGCCGTTTGCACTACAATTTCTATAAAGATTATCAAAATAAAAAGGGAAAAATAGATGAAAAAGATCGCGTTTAAGGATATCGTCTCAGAAACGCTACTTATAAATTTATACTTTAGAAGCAAGGAAAACCAAGAAGCGGCGCCTATACTAAAGGACGAGTTTTCAGGCGACGTCGTGAGCAAGATAGATTATGATTTCGCCAAATTTGACCGCTCGACGCTAAGCAGGGTCGGCACGGTGATACGCGCGAGGTTTTTTGACGACTGCATACTTAAATTTACGCGCGAGCACCCGACCGCTATCATCGTTCAAGTAGGCGCAGGGCTTGATACTAGGCCTCTTAGGCTAGCTCCACTCTGCCCCGAGGCGACCTTTTACGACCTTGATTTACCTGACGTCATCGCCCTTCGCGATAAGCTCGTGCCAAAAGCGCCGCGAAACTACAGCCTAGCGTGCTCGATGCTAGAAACCGCGTGGATGGACGAGTTAGCTAGAAAACACGCGGGCGCGAAGTTCGTTTTCGTACTAGAGGGCGTGGCGATGTATTTTGAAAAGGCGGTATTTCGGGAGTTTGTGCTAAATTTGAGCGAGCGGTTCGAGGGGCTTTTGCTCACAGATTTGATAAACAAATTTGCCGCAAGGTCAAACGCGCGCAAGCACGACGTGCTTAAATTTATGAAAGGAGACGTTAAATTTAAGATGAGCGTAGAGGGCGCGGGCGAGGTCGAGGCGTGGGATAGAGAGCGCATCAAGTGCCTAGAAATCGGCACCATGACGGATATGTACAAGGATCGCTGGGGATTTGTCGCGCGCATGCTGAGCTATATAAAACCGTTTCGCGAGGCGTGCAGGATGTTTGTTTTCGCTCTGGGTAAGCGCGGGTAAATTTGCTCAAATTTAAGCTAAAATTGGCGGCAAATTTGACGGATTTGCACCCCGACCCGCACCTTTATGACGCTAAAACCCTTATGCACGCTCAAATTTGACGCCGCCATAAAATACGCTCAAACCCAAATATAAGTTTGCGCTTATTAAATTTTAGCTATAATCCAGGCTTCATAGATGGGTGTCCGAGCGGTTGAAGGAGCACGCCTGGAACGCGTGTAAAGTGCAAGCTTTCGAGGGTTCGAATCCCTTCCCATCTGCCATAATCTTATAAAACTTAACCCAAAAATTTTCCACAAATTTAACGCAAGAACCAAAAATGATAAAGATAAAACACATAAACGAAAACGACTACGCGCGGATTTTCGTATTCGGCGATCTGCACGGCAGTCTCGGGCTTTTTAACCTGATGCTTAAAAAGATAAATTTGACAAAAAAGGACTTGGTTATTATTTTAGGCGATAGCTGCGACCGCGGCGAGGATACGATTGGACTTTACAAAAGATACGCCGAGCTCGTTAGAAACGGATACGCGCTGATCCACGTGCTAGGAAATCACGAAAAGATGATGATGGACGGGTATTTCGGCGGCGATACGCTAGATCATCAAATTTGGCTTAGAAACGGCGGCGATAAAACCAAAAGATCGATCTACAAGCGAAATTTAAACAGCTTCGCGCTCTCGTGGCTCAAAGATTTTATCAACGATATGCCCCATGTCGTGAGCTCGGAGAAAAGCATATTCGTCCACGCGGCCTTTGACGGCGATAAAAGCGAAGAGGAGCAAGACGAGGACTACGTGCTGTGGAGTATAGAGCCCTTTTGGGAGGGTAATAATACGGGCAAGCGGATATTTCACGGGCACGTCGCAAGCGAGGAAAATAGGATAACCAGGCGCGCAAACGACGTCTTTTCGATGGACGTAGGAGCCGTGTTTTTCAAGCGCCTAGTTATCATGGAGATAAAAAGCGGCGAGAAATTTGAAGTGAGTTTAAGGGAGCAAAAATGATTTATTTTACCTCCGATTTGCATTTCGGACATAGCAATATCATGAAATTTCATCCGTGCTTTAGGCCTTTTTCTAGCGTAGAGGAGATGGATAGGGCACTCATTCGCCATTGGAACAATAGAGTAAACCCCTGCGACACGGTCTATAACATAGGCGATATTAGCTTTCATAAGGATATGGAGACCAATATATCCATCTTTAGCAAGCTAAACGGCAAGCACGTCCTAGTGCTGGGCAATCACGACGATGCGATAAAAAAACATAAAGACGAGCTGCTAACTATGAAAAAACAAGACGGAAACGCGCTGTTTGAGGAAATTTGCGAATACAAAGAGATAACGGTGCAGCACGGGCAGGATAAATTTCGCCTCGTGCTCTTTCACTATCCGCTATCCGAGTGGAATAGGGGTCACTACGGCTCTATCCATCTCTACGGCCACATCCATGCAAATATCGCAAACGTAAAAGGCAAGGCGCTAAACGTCGGCTACGACCTGCACGGCAAGATTTTAAGCTTTAAGGAAATTTATGATTTCGTTAAAGACCTGCCGCCGTTTGAACATAGCAAACATAGGATGTTTAGCGAAGAAGACAGCGTAGAGAGTAGAAGCGCGAGGATAAAAGAGGTTTTAGAAAAGCTAAATTTTGACTGACCTTAGTCAAATTTGCGCTTTAGATTTACAAAGCAAATTTGGGCCGCAAACCATAAATTTGAGCCCAAATTCGCCCATTTTCATAAAAACATCACAAACAAAAACACGCCTAAAATCATGCGGTAGATCACAAACGGTAGCATGCTCACACGCGCGATCAGCGCCATAAATAGCCGCACACAAAGATACGCGCTAAGGCCGCTAACCGCCGCGCCGATAGCAAGGTCGCTCCAAGGCAGCGCGTCCGGGGTTTTTAGCAGCTTTACCGCCTCCAGTCCGCCTGCTAGCACGATAACCGGGATCGAGAGCAAAAACGAGAAATTCGCGCTTGCGCTGTGACTAAAGCCAAGCATCAGCGCCGCCGTCATCGTCACGCCCGAGCGCGAAACGCCGGGTATCAGCGCGATCGCCTGCGCTAGACCTATGACGAGAGCGAGCTTGATCGTCATTTCGTATTCGGTTTTTAGGCCTGATTTTTTATCCGCAAAGTAGAGCGCGATACCAAAGATTATCGTCATCGCCGCGATCACGAGCCCGCTTCTAGCGTACTGCTCGATGGCGTCGTTAAACGCCAGACCAAAAAGCCCTACCGGCACGGTCGCAAAGCCGACCGACCACACGAGCGTGCTGTCGCCGACCCTCTCGCGCCGCGCGATAGACGCGAAAAAATCTCGCATAAGCCCCGCAAGTCTGTCTTTAAAATAAAAAAGTATCGCCGCGAGCGTACCTACGTGAACGGCTACGTCAAAGGCTAGCCCCTGATCCGCCCAGCCAAGCAGCTTTGGCACCAGCACGAGATGTGCCGAGCTAGAGATCGGTAAAAACTCGCTAATGCCCTGAACTAGGGCCAAAACGATGATATGCGAAAGCTCCATCACGCGGCCTTTTGGTTAAATTTAATCGCATTTTGCGCGCTAAATTTGATTTTATCTTGAGCATAAATTTGCTCGCTCAAGCCTTTTTGCGCGTCAAATTTACCCGCGCCGCGAGCTAAATTTAAGATGAAATTTTCGTTGGCGAATCGCCCTGCTTTTTGCCTATATTTTTGCAAACTTTTCCTTTTTATAAATTTGATTTTGCCGCGAGCAAACCGCGTAAATTTGATGCGGGTCTCGCCCGTCAAGAGTCATCAAATTTGCGCTTAAAACAGCGATATTGTCCTCAAATTTGACGGCCATAGCCTTAGCCTAAACCGTCAAATTTAAGAGGCTAAATTTACTTCGCCGTTTTCATGCGCGTTCGCTCGCAAATTCCGCGATCTTTTCAGGCGTGAAGCCGAAGTATTCAAACAATGCGCCCGCCTTGCCGCTCTCGCCAAAGCTCTTCATCGAGTAAATTTCACCCGCAAATTTATACCACTCCAGTGCGCTTGCGGCTTCTACGGCGATGACCTTGGTCGCTGGATCTATGATCTGCTCTGCGTACTCGCGCGGCTGCTCGCAAAGCAGGTCAAAGCACGGCGCGGAGACGACGTTTGCGCCGATACCGCGAGCTGCTAAAATTTCAGCCGCCTTGACGCAGAGCTCCACTTCGCTGCCGCTAGCTATTAGAGTGATTTTGGCGTTTTGAGCGCGTTTTAGCAGATACGCGCCGTTTTCTACGCCGCCAAATTCGCCCTTTTCAAGCGGAGCCAGGCCTTGGCGGCTAAGCACAAAGGCGCTTGGAGCGCGTAAATTTAACGCCGCCTTCCAGCAAAGCGCGTTTTCGTTGCCATCAGCCGGGCGGAAGGTGTAGAAATTCGGCATCGCGCGAAGCGTGCTAAGCTGCTCGATAGGCTGGTGGGTCGGGCCGTCCTCGCCTACGCCGATACTGTCGTGCGTAAAGATAAAAAAGTGTCTGATGCTCATCAGCGAGGCGATGCGCGCGGACGGCTTTAGATAGTCGCTAAAGATAAAAAACGTCGCGCTAAACGGTAAGAAAAGACCGTATCTAGCGACTGCATTGTTTATCGCAGCCATAGCGTGCTCGCGGATACCATAGTGGATGTTGCGTCCGTTAGGGAAGTCGCCCATGCCTTTTAGCTCGGTTTTGTTTGACGGCGCCAGATCCGCGCTACCGCCGATAAAGCCCGGCAACGCTCGCGCGATCTCGTTCATGATGATGCCATTGCTGTCGCGCGTGGCTAGCTTTTTTCCGCTAAAATCAGGGAAATTTATCTTGCTAAAATCAGGATTTAGTAGCGCGTTTAGCATATTTTTGCTCTCGCTGCTTAGATTTTCTACCTTTTTGCTCCACTGAGCTTCGGCTAGGTCGCCCTTTTCTAGCGCGGCGCGGAAGCGAATAAGAACGTCTTCGTCGATGGCAAATTTGCGCTCAGGATCAAAGCCCGCCGCAATTTTAGCGGCTTTTATGATCTCCTCGCCAAGCGGCGCGCCGTGGCTGTGGTGGCTACCCTCTAGCTCGCCCGCGCCCTTTGCGATGCGGGTGTTTGCGATGATGAGATACGGGCGCTCCTTCTCGGCGGCTTGCTCGAGCGCAAACTCGATCTGATCGTAGTCGTGGCCGTCTATGCGCGCGACGTCCCAGCCCTGCGCCTCAAACCTCGCCTTCACGTCCTCGCTCCAAGCTATACTCGTGTCGCCCTCGATCGTGATGTTGTTTGAGTCGTAGATCAGCACGAGGTTGTCTAGGCGCAGGTTGCCCGCGACCGCACAGGCCTCGTAGCTGATACCCTCCTGCAAGTCTCCGTCGCCGCAGAGGCAGTAAATTTTATGATCGATGACGGCGTTTTCAGGCTCGTTTAGCAGATTAGCCGCGTATTTTGCCGCCATAGCAAAGCCCACCGCATTTGC
This sequence comes from uncultured Campylobacter sp., assembly GCA_963517705.1. Classification (GTDB taxonomy): domain Bacteria; phylum Campylobacterota; class Campylobacteria; order Campylobacterales; family Campylobacteraceae; genus Campylobacter_A. The sequence continues at coordinate 5,194 of CAUQHH010000063.1, read as the reverse complement.
TACGCCCTGGCCTAGAGGTCCGGTTGCGACCTCGACGCCTTTGGTGTGGATCTCCGGGTGGCCAGGGGTTTTAGAGCCTAGCTGGCGGAAGTTTTTTAGATCCTCGAGGCTAAGATCGTAGCCGCTAAGATGCAAAAAGCTATACACGAGCGAGCTTGCGTGACCGCCGCTAAACACGAGCCTGTCGCGGTTTAGCCAGTTTGGATTTTTAGGATTGTGGTTTAGAAATTTAGCCAGCACGACCATGACGTCCGCTAGCCCCATCGGCGCGCCTGGGTGCCCGCTATTTGCCTGCTGCACCATATCAGCGCACAAAAACCTTATCGTATCAGCCATCTTTTTTAGCATTTTTTCTCCTTAGTTTTTATGCGATTATACGAAAATTCGGCTTAAATTTTACGCTTTTAACGCCGCCGTAAATTTTAAAAACTCGGCGAAATTTTCCTTTTTATCTTTTAGCTCAAAAGGTATCTTATGCTCTTTTTCGCCGATTATTATGGCGTCCTCTTCGCCATCTTTTACCGTTATGGACGCGCCTGCGATCTCGTGCCACGAGCTAAAAACGGGCTCTTCCATCAGCTCGCGGCTAATTAGTCCGCGCTCGTCCAGTATCATGCCGTAAGGCTTACCCAAAAGCGAGCGATCAAGGCTGTGAAGCATCGGTGAGACGGGCTTAAAGACGCTAAGCGATTTTGATAGCAGCTTCGTCTCGTCAAGCGGCGTTTTTAGCGCTTCGCCCAGCTCAAGCTCCAAAATTTTATCCGCGATCGTACGCTCCTCGGCCTTAACGCCCTCCTCTAAAACTGCCTGCAAGATCGCTTCCAGCGCAGTTTTCATCGCCGCTTTCATCTCGTCCTCGATTTCAAATTCGCATTTTTCCAGCTCTTGCCACGCGAGAGTTTCCAGCTCGTTTTGCAGATACTTATCGAGCCTAAACGCCGCCGCTACCTCATCGACATTTACGGCTGACGCGTCAAATTTAACCAAAAGATGACGACTCGTGAGCAAAAACCCTATGCTTTTTCGCCCGATCATCTGCGCATGCACGCCGATAAACGCGAGCGGCCTAGCGTCATAAAATTTAGGCGTTTTGCTATAGTCCGCGCCCTTTTGCAGCCCTAGGCTTTTATCTAAAATTTGCTCCACCGCCTTTGCGAAAACCTCGTCCGCATCGTCCCAAACGGGGTGTTTTGCGCATCCTAAAACCAAAACCTTTTGCGCGCTCTCGTCTAGCGACGCTAAAATTTGCTCTAAATTTCGCATATTTCTCCTAAATTTTATTTAAAAACCATCATCCGCCGCTCGTCAAATTTAGATGCCAAAATCCACCTCACAGCCAAACGTCATCGCATCATCGCGCGAAATTTGAACGATACACGGCTCATTCACGAGACTGCTCGCACTTTTCGTAAAACCACTCGAGCGTCTCGTTTAGCTTAAACTCATCGCCGTCTAAAAAATACTGCTTGCTGCTTTTGATCGCGTTTTCGCCCGCAGCCACGTAGTCGCCGATGAAGCCGCGGTCTATGACGTCGTGCGCCAAGATGTCTGGTTCAAAGACGTTTACCGTCTTTTGTGTTTCGCGCCATTTGCCGCTCTCATCAGGCTCGCGAAGCGCCGAAGATACGTTATTTCCTGCCTCGTCGTAGGCGTAGACATACTCGCGCCGCTCGCCGTCTGACATCTCGCGATTTTTTATCAGGTTGCCACGCGCGTCGTAGCTAAGCTCGTTTTCAAACACGACCTCCCAGCGCTGCGACTCCCCCTGCCAAAACGACGATGCGGAGTATTTTAGGCGACCTTGCTCGGTCTCCTCGCGCACGTTTTTGTAGCAACCGTTCCACTCGCTCTTTGCAGCGTCCCAGCGGCATCTAAGATCGGTAAAGCGCCTAAATTTGGGCTCTATTTTCTGCACCGTCCTCTCCTGCGGCTGCCACGCGTCCTCGCCCCACGTAAAATTTATCTCGGTGCGCATTCCATCCGCAGCCGTAAAGGCCGAGTGCTTCGTCTGCGGCACCCATTTGCCCTGCCACTTATAACCCTCGGAGCTAGCATAAACGTCGCCTTTGTAGCGATATATATATTTTTCGTACGGAGTCCATTTTTTGGCTTTGGTATTCCACTCAAAGGTCGCTACGAGCGTAGTTTTGTGGTTTTCATCATAAAGTCTTTTGGTTAGATACGCAGGCGTCCATTTGTCGTTTTTTAGAGTAAAATTTTGAGAGATTTCCGTCGCGCCGGAACGCTTTTCGACGGTTTTTTGACCTTGGTTTAGTTTGCCGTTTTGACCGCGGGTATCGATAAAAACAAACGTGCCGTCCTTTGCCCTCTCTGTTTTTGAGAACCCTGCTTTGCGCCATTTTTCGGCTCTAAAGTCCCAATCGTACTCAACGCTGCCTATCTCGCGCTCGCCTCTTTCGTCAAATTTGACAATGCTTTTCGTCCTGCGCCTACCGTCATCGCTGATTTCGTCGTAGATTTTTTCTAGCACTCTAGCCTTCGCGTCGTAGGCTTGGCTCGTTTCGTATTTGTAGCGCGGCACGGCGTCGCCCTGCGTTTTATAGATAGTTTTTTTTAGGCAAAATTCGCCCGACGCAGCTAGCGGCAAGGCCCAAATCGCCGCCATCGCCGCCGCTTTCCAAAAAAATCTCACATTCGCTCCTTTTTAAATTTAGCCGCCCAAACGGCGTCAAATTTGATGCGAAAGCAAAATTTGACGAGCTAAATTTGACGCTCGGGCGCTCGTTAAATTTGACCGAATCCAAAGCGTCAAATTTACCGCAGTTGGGCTACTAGCAAAAGATCATTTGACCTTTTTATACTTCCACGTCTGCTCTGAAGCGAGTTTAAATTTACCGTCCGCCGCAACGAACTGCTTAAAGCTCTTCACCGCGTATCTGCTAGGCATCTCAAAGGACATCAGTGAGCCGCCGTGTCCGACGTCGTCGGCTAGTATATGCGGATCAAAGGTCGTCTCCAGGCGCTTATTTTGCACCCATCTTTTGCCGTTTTCGTCGCTAACTAGCTCGTAGATATCCACGCTCACGTTATCGCCGCGCTCGTTGTATCCATAGACGAACTTCTCGCTGCCGTCCATCGTGTCGTATCGCTGAGTTAGCAGGCGCTCGCCGCTCTTGTCGTATATGCTGCGGTTGGAGTACTCCTGCGTCCACTCTTTGCGCTCTTTATCCCACAAAAACGCCGCCGTCTCGAAGTCCGCACCCTCTACGACCGAGACGTTTTTGCTGTTGTTTTCCCATGCGTTTTGCTCGGCGTTCCAGATGAGGTTTATCGTCACGTCTTTGCCGCTAGAGGCGTCGTAGTCGTGCTTAGACATCTCGGCGTAGCGCCACGCTCCGCCTTCAAATACGCTTCTTACCTGCTCGTATTTGCCCTTCACGTCGCCCGCAACCGTGCCTCTTTCGCGGTTTTGCCATGCGCCGTTTTCGTAATCCCAGCTCTCATAGCCGCGCGTCTGTCCGTCCGCGCCGTAGAGTAGCTGCGTTTTTGACTTAGGCTGCCATCTTTTGCCGTCCCAGACGCTAAGCACTATAAGCTCGTTCTCGCCGTATGCATTCTCGATGGTTTTGGTTAGCGCGGCTTTTTGCCATTTGCCCTTTACCAGCTCGTATCTGATCTCTTCGCTAGCGTTTTTTAGGTACTTTGTGACGATTTTGCTAGCATTTTCCGGCACGCCTCTGATAAACGAACTAGACTCCTGCGTGAGGACGCCTTTTTTATAGTCGGCTTTGTATTCGGTTACTTTGATCCATTTTTTCGCGGTAAAATCATAGCTATAGGCTTCAAATTTCGTCATCTCGCCGGCTTTGTTGTAGTAGCTGACCTCTTTGTGTTTGCCCTTTAGGCCGTCTGCGAGTTCGGAGCTGCTCACCAGCTCTAGGCGGCGAGCCTTGGCGTCGTAGCTTTGCTTGGTTTCGTAGCTAGAAGTCGGCTCCTCAAAAGTCTTTTGCGCGGTGCTAGCTAGCATGTAGTCGTACTCTTTGGCAAACGCCGCCGCACACAAAAGCGCAAGCGATAAGGCTATTTTTTTCATTATCTCTCCTTTTGATAAATTTAAAAGATTATAGCATAAAAAGAGAGCCGAATTTTGCCGAATTTACGGCGGCATCGGCATGGTTTGCGATATGGTTTATTTATACCGAGCGGATAGAGTTTTGTAGTTAAGGATAAAATTTGCGAAATTTGACGGCAAATTTAACGGCTCAAATTTGACCGACCAAAACGCAAATTTAAGCTAAATTTACCGCAAATGCTTGTCGATGAGACCCGTCACGATAGCGCGGATACCCGCATGCACGCCGCCTAGCTCGCGCTCTATCTTTGCGATGAGCTCGTTTTTAGCCCGCACCGCGCCCTCCACGCCAAGAAGGTTGGTGAAGGAGTTTTTCGCGCCGTCGTTATGTGTCGGCTTGCCCGCCGTTTCGGCACTTTGCGTCGCATCGATGATATCGTCTGCGATCTGAAACGCCAGCCCCAGATCAAGCCCGATGTCGTATATGCGCGCAGCCTCCATCTCGTCTAACCCCGCCACGACGCAGCCTGACTGCAAGCTCGCCGCGATGAGGCACGCGGTCTTGTGGATATGCAGAAATTTTAGCTCTTCAAGCCCTAGTTTTTGATTTTCGAAATAGCAATCCACCGCCTGCCCAAGCGCCATGCCGTAGATACCGGCGTTGCGGCTCAGGATCTCGACGCATTTTATGCGCGCGTCCGCGTCTAGCGGAGCATTTGCTATCTGATAAAAGGCGTGGGTGTTTAGCGCGTCGCCCGCTAAAATCGCCGTTACTTCGTCAAATTTGACGTGCAAACTAGGCTGTCCGCGGCGCAGATCCGAGTCGTCCATCACCGGCAGATCGTCGTGGATGAGCGAGTAGCTGTGCATCGTCTCAAATGCCAGCGCGACGTGAAACGCCGCCTCTTTGCGCTCGGGGCACACCGCCGCTACGACGCCTGCGACCAGCATCGCGCGAAAGTGCTTACCGCCCGATTTTAGCGTGTATGAGAGCGCCTCGTCAAAGCACGGATGAAAGCTGGGCGAGCTCGGTAAATGCGCACTCAAAAACGCCTTAAACTCGGCCAAAAGCGCGTCTTGGTCGGTGACGCTCGGCGCTGTTTGCTGCAAATTTGCGCCCGAGGTAAAACACGAGCCTGTTGCTGCGTGTAGCGAGATCAA
>CAUQHH010000062.1:0-10722 GCA_963517705.1 uncultured Campylobacter sp. | reverse complement strand
TAAAGCCCCATCGTGCGCACTTCTTTGCCGAAAAATATATTTGCGCGAGCCACCTCGTATGCGCAAAACTCGGGACGCTGTAAAACCTGCAAAATTTCCTCTCGCAAAGGCTCTAAAATCACCTCGTCGCTATCTAGCACGAAAACCCAGCGATTGCGCGCTAGATCGACGCCCAGCTGCTTTTGCGCGCTAAATCCCAGCCATTTTTGCTTGTGAAATTTGACGTTTTTAAACCCGGCGCAAATTTGCTCCGTAGCGTCCTGCGAGCCGCTATCGACCACGACGACTTCGTCTGCAAATTCGCAGCTTTTTAGCACCTCGGCGAGGTATTTTTCGCTGTTAAGCGTGAGGATAACGACGCTTAACATTTATAAATTTCCTCGTTAAAATGCTTAAAGCGTTTATGAAACCAAAAGTACTCGCTAGGTTTCTCGCGTACGGCAGCCTCTGTGGTGTCAGCTTGCGCTTGCGTGGCCTTGAGCACGGCCTCATCTTTATCAAAATCCCTAACATCAATCGGCGGAAAAAAGCAAATTTCGCTGAGGTTTGGCCCTTTTTCGCGGATAAATGCGGGCATGATGAGCGCGTCCGTTTTTTGCGCGAAAATGCTAACTGCGGGCGTATGCAGGACCTTTCGTCCGAAAAATTTAACCTCTACGCCCTCGTCTTTGGCGGTGTTTTGATCGACTAGGATGCCAACTAGCCTGCGCGCCTTAACCGCTTTTAAAATTTGCTTAGCGCCGCCCATTTTATCGATGAGCTCGATGTCAAAGCGGGTGCGGTTTGCCGCCAAAATGCGCTGCATGACTGCGCTATCAAGCGCGCGTCCGACGATGCTAACGCCGCCGAATTTTGCCGCCATCGCCAGCGAAAAGAGCTCCCACTGCCCGTAGTGCGCCGTTTGCACGATGATCGGGCGACCCGATGCGAGCGCGTTTTGCAGGATTTGCTCGTTTTTAAATTCGACTTTTTTTAGGATTTTTTCCTTGCTCGCGTTTTGATTTTTTATAAAATTTACCGCAAATTTGGCGTAGTTGCGGTACGTGTCTTTTACGATCTGCTCTTTTTGCGCGGCCGTTAGCTCGCCGGCATAAGCGAAATTTAGATTTGCTCTGATGATTTTGGTGTGCTTGGCGTCAAATTTATAAAACAAAAATGCGATGAAATTTAAAAAAGGATTTAGCAAAAACGCGGGCGTAACGGTAAAGATAAATTTAAAAAATCTATAAAGCCAAAGGTAAAATAAATCACGCATCAAGTAGCCCTTTTGCCGCATTTGCGATAGTCTGCGGCGCGATATCTCGCACGCAAAAGTCGCTTTTGTCTATCTTTTTCGCGTCTATTTTTTTGCCGGCATCCAGCGTTAAATTTATGGGGCCAGCATAAGCGTTTCGCTCTGCTGGGCGGTTACCGAAAAGCGTGATAGAGGGGCGATTTTGCGCCCAGGCGATATGTGTTACGCCGCTATCGTTGCCGATAACAAGGTTGCAGGACGAGATAAAGCTTACGAGCTCTTTTAGGCCCAAATTCAGCGGTTTTGCGTTTGAGTTTTTGATCAAATTTAGAGCTTTTTTCTCCTCGTTTTCGCCGTTAAAGCAGACGAAAATTTCATTTTGCGGCTCGTCTAGTAGGGCGATAACGTCTCCAAATTTATCGTAAATTTTACTCGGCTCGCTAGCAAAAGGCGCTATCAAAATTTTCTTTTTCGAACTCTCAAATTTACTTTGCGAAGCGCTAAAGCAAGGCCGCTTGGCTAAAATTTCATCCTCGCTAAAACTAAAGCCTAAGGCAAAAGCCGTAAGTTTTAAATTTCGCAAGATAATATTTTCGCCGTAGTCGCAATTAAATTTATGCCTATAAAACAGCGCCGCAAGCGGCTCTTTGACGCTAAATTTGTCAAATCCGTAACTATTTTTGCCAAGAAGTTTAGCAACCGCGGCGGATTTAAGAAGCCCTTGCAGATCGATGACGTAGTCAAATTCGCCCCCTTGCTTAGCAGAGGTGATCAGCCGCAAGCTTTTTTTGTATTCGCCGTTTTTTAGCGGTAGCGATACGACGCGTGAAATTTGCGGGCAAAGGAACAAAATCTCGCTAAATTTAGCGTCGGCAAACCATGTAATTTTAGCTTGCGGCAAGTGCTTTTTGATAAACTGCAACACGGTCGCCGCATGGACGATATCGCCCAGGGCGGAGAGCTTGATAACGGCGATGTTTGGGCTTAAATTTTTACTCATTTACCGCTTTTATAAAGATTTTTAGCTATCATTTTAGGCAAAAATAGCTAAAAAAGGTTTGAAATGGCTAAAAATTATATCTGCGTTTTTGACTGCGAGACGGTGCCTGATACCGCGCTTTTACGTAAAATTTACGGGTATGAGGGAAGCGACGCGGAGGTGGCGAGGCAGGCGTTTGCCGCGCAAAAGGCGGCAAGCGGAAGCGAGTTTTTGCCCGTGATGTTTCACCGCGTCGTGGCGATTTCAGCTGTGATGGCGGACGAGTACGGTAAATTTTTGCGCGTAAGCACGATGAAGGGCGCAAACGAGCGCGAAATCCTAAATAAATTTATCGGTTTCGTAAACTCGCACAACCCGCGCCTGGTGAGCTTTAACGGACGGGGCTTTGATCTGCCGATGATTTTAACTCGCGCGATGAGGTACAACGTCTCGTTTCCGAGCTTTTACGAGGTCGAAAACAAGGAGCTTGGTAAAGGCAAATGGGACGGCAACTACCGCGACAGATATAGCGGCAAATTTCACTTCGATCTACTCGATCACGTAAGCGAGTTTGGCTCCGTGCGCGGGCTAAAGCTCGATACGCTCTGCGCTAGCTTAAATTTACCCGGTAAATACGACGTGCACGGCGATCAGGTGATGGAGCTATTTTTTGACGGTAAGATCGAAAAGATCAACGAATACTGCGAAAGCGACGTGCTAAACACATACTGGCTTTTCCTAAAATACGAGCTTTTGCGAGGAAATTTGACGCTTGATGATTACGCCGACGATATCTCGGTGATGAGCGAGTGGCTCGCGGCAAACTGCGCGCAGATGGGCTATACGCCGGTGTTTTGCGAAGCGGTCGAGCGCGAACTCGTACGCCTTGAAACGCAAAACTACGAGGATGAGCCGGAGCTTAATGACGACGACGAGCAAGCCGGAGCAGAGGAGTACTACACCGAAGAAAATATGCCCGAGATAAATTTGGACGAGCAGTGAGAGGTTAGCGAAATTTGGCGAGCTAAAGCGGCTCGAAGCGGCATGGGTTCGGTAAATTTGACGCGTATGTTTTTTAGGGTGCGGTCAAATTTGGCGCGGTTTTGCGAGCGATTAATAAATTGGGCTTTTACTAGTCAAATTTTATTTCGCTTTAACGGCTACGGCGTCAAATTTGACGAAAAATACACGCAACCTAACGCCGCAAAAATAGCTGCAAATCCGCAAATTTGACCGCTACTAAATCAAATTTGACAAAGACGGCACGAAAACAATCCCGCAAACGTCAAATTTATAGACAAAACGCCTGGCAAATTAGTACTTTATCTCCTGTGCGCCGTATCCATCTACCGCGCCAAAGAGCTTAACCGCGTCTTTTAGCGGATATTTGTTGGCAAACATCGATACTTTGCTTTGTCCAGTGGCTACTTGATTTATCCCGAGCACCCTTCTTAGCTCGTTTGCAAACGAATTTGGATCGTAGTCTACTCTCTCTTTGTATGAAGCGTCCAAAAATCCTTCCATATACGCCTTGTTTATGGCTTTTCTTAGCGTTTTATCGTCCTTTAGCTCCGCGTTGCCGACCGCCTCGTCAAAGAGATCCACGTCTGCAAAATCCTTGGCGAATATCGTCTCGAAAAGCCCGAGCCCCGGCAGGATGACGTCGGCTTTTTTGTTGAGGAAAAAGCGGTTGTCGTTTACGCGCACTTTTCGCCCCTTTTCCATGGCTGCGGGACTATCGATACGGGCGCGTTCTATCGCCGCAAAGGCCGATAGGCCGATGATGTTGCGGCGGATGACGACGTCTGCTTTAGTCATGACCTTAAAGCCTTGGCCGCCGTCGCCAAAGTCGGCCGTTCGCGGCCACGTAAAAAGCATGGTATTGTAGCTAAAGTCGATTTTGACGGCATCGGCTTGATTTTTCGCGCCCCAGATTTCGCAGGCGCTGATGGCGTTTGCGACAAAGACGTTGTTTGCGATATTTACCTCGCCGTGAGCGCCTAGTCTAACCGCCGAGTTGTTGCCGTTGCTAAAGACGCTGTTTCGTATCGTAAGCTCGCCGCCGCCTAAAAATTTACCGCCCAAAAGCGGTTTTGCCGCAGTGATGACGTTTGTAGTCTTGCCGTTTTGACCGACTCCGGGCGGCAGGACTAGCATGCCGGTTTCTACGCCTCTTGGCTTGCCTCTGCTCGCGTCATAGGCGTTTGAGTCGCCCTTGTCAAAGATAATGCCGTCAAAAACAAGCCTCTCTCCTGGCGCTGCGACGACGTCTAGCTCGACTAGCGGATTTGACGAGCCCGTGCCGTTAACGGACGCAGGCGGCATGATGCGGGTTTGGTACTTTAAAACATCGCGCGCGGCGAAGTCCTTGGAGTAGCCGCCATAGATCTCGACGGGCTTTTTGACGATGATAAAGCCCTTGTCTCTTAGCCCGTAGTAGTTGCCCTCGGCGACGTAGATTTTGTCACCTATTTGGGCTATTTGGGCGGCTTTTTCGATGTTTTTTAGCGGCGCTTCTTTGGTGCCGATGTTTGCGTTATCTCCGAGCTCTTTTGAGACGTAGAGCTCGGCTGCGTGTCCGAGCAGGGCAAATGCGCTAAAAAGGCAAAGCAGAGCGGCTTTTTTGATACTAGGCATCGTCGTCTCCTCGTGTAAATTTAACTAGTTGATTATAGCAGTAAAATAGTAAAAAAATTAAAAGTTCGTTTAAGAATATCCGCTTAAATTTGCAAATTTAAGCGCTAAATTTAGCCCATAGCTGCGCAAATTTGCTCAAATTTTACTTTCCGGCGCGCAGGCTAACGGCGAAATAAATGAGATTGTGCTAAAATAGCGTCAAATCACAAAGGAAAAAACATGAAAATTTTAGTAACCGGAACGGCGGGATTTATCGGATTTCACTTGGCAAATGCCCTCGTAAAAAGAGGCGACGAGGTCGTCGGATACGACGTGATAAACGACTACTACGACGTAAATTTAAAGCTCGCGCGCCTAAAAACGGCTGGCTTTGACGTGAGCGAGATAGACTACGGCAAGCTGATAAGCTCAAAAACGCAGCCTAATTTAAAATTTATAAAAGCCGATCTAGCCGACGGCGAGACGATGAAAAAGCTTTTTGAGAGCGAGAAATTTGACTGCGTCGTAAATTTGGCCGCGCAGGCAGGCGTTCGCTACTCGCTCATAAATCCGCAAGCCTACATCGACAGCAACGTCACGGGCTTTATGAACATCCTAGAGTGCTGCCGCCACAACCAAACTAAAAATCTAGTCTACGCAAGCTCGAGCTCGGTCTACGGCCTAAACGAAAATATGCCGTTTTCTACGCACGAGGGCGTAAATCACCCGATCAGCCTCTACGCCGCGACCAAAAAAAGCAACGAAATGATGGCGCATACGTATTCGCATCTATTTGGCGTGCCGACTACGGGGCTGCGATTTTTCACCGTTTACGGTCCGTGGGGACGCCCCGATATGGCGCTGTTTTTATTCGTAGACGCCGCGCTAAAAGGCAAGAAAATCGACGTCTTTAACTACGGCAAGATGAAGCGCGACTTTACCTACGTGGACGATATCGTAAAGGGCATCATAAAATGCGTCGATAACCCAGCCAAGCCAAATCCCGCGTGGGACGCGAAGCATCCGGATCCCGCCACCTCAAGCGCGCCGTTTAAGGTCTATAATATCGGCAACAATAGCCCCGTAGAGCTCATGGACTACATCAAGGCCGTCGAGCTAAAAATCGGCCGCGAGATAGAGAAAAACTTTCTCCCGCTTCAAGCCGGCGACGTGCCTGCAACCTTTGCGGATGTGAGCGATCTGGTGGCGGACTTTGAGTATAAGCCCGCAACTAGCGTAAATGATGGGGTGGCTAGGTTTATCGAGTGGTACTGCGAGTTTTACGGGGTTAAAATTTGAGATTTTTCGCGCTATTGCTGGCCGCCTTTTTAAATTTAGCTCTAGCGGCGCAGAGCGAAAATATAAGCAGCACGGCGAGCGCAGATGCCGCTAAAAAAGATAAATTTGAGCTTTTAAAACTTAGCGAATACAAAGGCCAAAACGTCGGCGGCTGGCTAACTAGCGAGAAGCTAGACGGCGTGCGCGCCTACTGGGACGGGCGAAATTTGCGCTCGCGAAACGGTAAAATTTTAGCCGTGCCTGAGGGCTGGAGCGCGCATTTTCCGTCATTTGCGCTTGACGGCGAGCTTTACACGGCGCGGGGCGAATTTGAAAAAATACAATCGATCGTGATGGATAAAGCGCCAAATGAGGCAGCGTGGAGCGAGATCAAATTTTACGTTTTTGACGTACCTGAGACTAGCGGCGGACTTTTAGAGCGGCTTAGCGAGCTTGAAAAATTTATCGCAAAGAACCCGCAAGCCGGGCAAAATTTAAAGATAATCAAGCAAGTAAAAGTAAGAGATAACTCCGAATTTGAGGCATTTGCAGAGGCTGTCATCGCAAAGGGCGGCGAGGGCGCGGTCGCGCGAAAGCCAAACGCGCCCTACGAGCGAAAACGAAGCAAAAACGCGCTGAAATACAAAAAATTTAAAGACGCCGAGTGTGAGGTGATCTCAATAAATAAAGGTAGCGGCAAATACGCCAATTTTGCTGGCTCGCTCACCTGCAAGGCACTTGGTAGCAAAGATGATAAAGAAAAAGCTGGCGAGCCAAAAGAGGGCACTATCTTTAAAATAGGCTCAGGGCTAAGCGATGAAAATCGTCAAGAGCCACCAAAGATAGGCTCTATCATCACATATAAATTTCAAAATTTAATCTCTAATGGCAAGCCAAGATTTCCTATATTTTTAAGGGTTAGAGAGGATTAAATTTCGCCCGCGATCTCTTTTAATGCCCTAAAAGAGTCAAGCTGCGCATCCTCGTCAAAAATGAAGCTTTGAGCCATGATCTCATCGACTTCAAGTCTATTTTGAAACTCTAAAATTTGCTCTTTAACGCTTTGCTTTGAGCCTATAAAAGAGCACGCCATCATCTCTTCTGTGACACTTCTTTCTCTATTTTTTAGCTCTATTTGCCTAAAGTCGATCGGCCCAAAATGTGGAGCCTTGGCACCTGTTTTGTAAGACGTAGCAAAGACTTCGTCGTTATCCTTTTTTGGTGGTTGCAAATACTCTTTTTCGCCAGTTACTACGTTTAAGAAAAACTGCGTTTGCGTAGTGGCTAAACTCCTTGCTAGCTCGTCACTTTGGGCTATTATCACATTTGCTCCTGCGATGACATAGGGCGCTTTTAAAAAGGGCGATGATTTGAAATTTTGACGATAAATTTCTACCGCTTTTTCTAGCGCACGCGGTGCAAAGTGCGACGCAAAGGCGTAAGGCAGGCCAAACTCAGCCGCCACGTATGCGCTATATATGCTTGAACCAAGTATGTAAATAGGCGGAAAATTTTCAATTTTTGGATAGGCTTTTACGGCTCTTTTGGCGTTAAAATAGTCCATTAATTCGTTTATTTGCATATCAAATTCTATCTCTCTGGCACCGCGTCTAAGCACTGCAGCCGTATCTTGATCAGTCCCTGGAGCTCTGCCTAGTCCAAGATCTACGCGGTTTGGAAATAGCGTCTCAAGAGTGGCGTACTGCTCGGCGATAGAATAGGGGCTGTGGTTTGGTAGCATCACGCCGCCAGAGCCCACACGCAGGCTTTTTGTATGCTCTAAGATGTGTGCGATGATGAGCTGCGTGGCTGAGCTAGCTAAGTTTTTCATATTGTGATGCTCTGCGACCCAGTAGCGCTTTATGCCGATATCTTCGGCAAATTTAGCCAGTTTGAGGGCCGCATTTATCGCATCTTTTGCGTCACCGCCTTGTTTTATCGGTAGTAAATTTAAGATTGAGACATTCATTTTTATCCTTTTTTGTAGATGAGGAATTATAAAGATTAAATTTTAAATAAATTGTAAGTCTATTTTAAATTTCTAAAGATAGATATCCATTTTGCAGCTTTTAGGCAAAATTTAAAAATTAACCTTACTTTACTTTTGCTTTACTCTATTTTTGATAAAATTAACTACTTTTTTATGAAAGGCTTAAACTTGAAGATTTTAGTAACAGGTGGAGCTGGATACATCGGCAGCCACGTAGTAAAAGCACTTTTAAAGCAAGGCAGCGATGAGATAACTATCATCGACAATCTCTGCAAGGGCTCGCAAAAAGCACTTGAGGCACTCCAAAAGATAGGAAATTTTAAATTTATAAAGGCAAATTTAGAGGATGATTTAAGCGGGATTTTTGCGGAGGGCAAATTTGACGCGATTATCCATTTTGCCGCATTTATCGAGGTTTTTGAAAGCACTCAAGAGCCGCTAAAATACTACCTAAACAACACCGCAAACGTCGCTAAAATTTTGACCTATTGTAAGCAGTACGGCGTAAATAAATTTATCTTTAGCTCCACGGCGGCGGTTTACGGCGAGCCCGAGATCGGCGAGGTTGATGAGCAAACCGCGGCAAATCCGATAAATCCCTACGGCCGAAGCAAGCTAATGAGCGAGTGGATCATCAAAGACTACGCCGCTTCAAATGAAAATTTCAAATTTGCGATTTTGCGCTACTTTAACGTCGCGGGCGCCGACGAGGAGGGGCTCATCGGGCAAAACTATCCAAACGCCACGCATCTAATCAAAGTCGCGACGCAGACGGCTCTGGGCAAGCGTGAAAGCATGGGGATTTTCGGCAGCGACTATCCGACGACAGACGGCACCTGCGTGAGGGACTACATCCACGTGAGCGACCTAGCGGACGCGCATCTAAGCGCGCTGGAGTATCTAAACGAGCATGAAAAAAGCGAGACCTTTAACGTCGGCTACGGCCGCGGTTTTAGCGTAAAAGAGGTTATAGAAACGGCTAAAAAAGTAAGCGGGGTTGATTTTAAAGTAGTTAGCGCGCCTCGTAGAGAGGGCGATCCGGCGTGCCTCATCGCAAAGCCCGAAAAGATAAGAAAATTAACTAACTGGCGGCCTAAGAGAGAGGATCTCGCGCTCATCATAAAAACCGCGCTTGAGTGGGAGAAACGGCTGTGAGGATCGCAGTCGTAGGCACGGGATACGTGGGGCTAGTTAGCGGCGCGTGCCTAGCTAAAATGGGCAACGACGTCATATGCGTGGACGTGGACGAAGCCAAGATAAACGCGCTAAATAACGGCGTTATACCGATCTATGAGCCTGGACTTTCTGAAATCGTGGCCGAGTGCAGGGCAAACGGCGCGCTCAAATTTAGCGTCGATATAAAAGAGGCCTTGGCGCACGCTAGCGTGCTATTTATCGCGGTCGGTACGCCTATGGGCGCGGACGGGCAGGCGGATCTACGATACGTGCTAGAAGTCGCAAAAAGCATCGGGCAAAATTTAACCTCGCCGCTAATCGTCGTGGATAAATCAACCGTTCCCGTGGGCACTGCGGAGAAGGTAACTGAAGTGATCGCGGGCGAGCTAAAAGCACGCGGAGAAAATATAAAATTTGAAGTCGTCTCAAACCCCGAGTTTTTAAAAGAGGGCGCGGCGGTCGAGGATTTTTTAAAGCCAGACCGCGTCGTAGTGGGCGCTAGCAGCGAGTGGGGGCAAAGCGTCATGCGCGAGCTTTACGCGCCTTTTATGAAAAATCACGACCGCTTTATCGCTATGGACGTGAAATCGGCCGAGATGACCAAATACGCCGCAAACGCGATGCTAGCGACTAAAATCAGCTTCATAAACGAGATCGCGGGTATCTGCGAACGCGTGGGGGCGGACGTAAATTTGGTGCGAAAAGGCATCGGCAGCGACTCTCGCATCGGTTATAGCTTCATCTATCCTGGCTGCGGGTACGGCGGTAGCTGCTTTCCAAAGGACGTCGAGGCGCTCATCTACACTGCCAGGCAAAACGGCTTTGAGCCGCAGGTTTTAAGTGCGGTTGAGGCTAGAAACGCAGCGCAAAAAACGGTACTTTTTGAAAAAATTTCAGCATTTTTCGGCGGAAATTTGAGCGGCAAAACGGTGGCGATTTGGGGGCTAGCGTTTAAACCAAACACCGACGATATGCGCGAGGCTAGCTCGCTAGTGCTCATAAAATCGCTAGAAAACGCGGGCGCAAACGTCGTCGCCTACGATCCAAAGGCCGTAAACGAAGCTAAAAAATACCTACCTAACTCAAATTTAAAATTCGCACCAAACAAATACGACGCGCTAAACGGCGCCGATGCGCTCGCGCTTGTTACCGAGTGGAGCGAGTTTAGGTCGCCTGATTTTATGGAGATGAAACAGCGGCTAAAAAACGCCGTGATCTTTGACGGGCGCAATCAATACGACGCGAAAAATCTGGCAAATTTGGGCTTTAAGTATTTCCAAATAGGAGTGAAATCATGAGGAAAATTTTACTTTTTATCGCGGCTTGCGTGCTGCCGTTTGCGCTTTTGGCGGGCGAAAACGAGCCAAAAACCGAGGAAAATATTTTCGAGCTACCTATCTCAAAGATGCCGCCTGATTATTTTAAATACGAAGTCGCGTTTTTTAAAGA
>CAUQHH010000061.1:0-10756 GCA_963517705.1 uncultured Campylobacter sp. | reverse complement strand
GCTCGCTAAGCCCCGCGCCGCGCCCAAGCTGCATCAAAAACCACTCAAATTTATCATCAAACTGATGCGCTAAGATCAAATTTTCATATCCCTGCTCGCGGCAAATCTCGGCGAAAAAATCATATCTGGCCGCGCGCGCTTCGTGCTCAAAATTTGACTCGCCCAGCTGCACGCTTTTTACGTAGATTTGTTTATTAAATTTAGCCGCCAGATCTCGCGCCGAAGCGACCTCGTCCTTACTCTGCGCACGGACGTTATAATCCACGATCGCAAGGTCAAATTTCACGCCCGCCTCGTCTAAGAGGTAAAAAAGCGCCGTGCTATCGACGCCGTGCGAAAATGCAAGCAGATTTCGCCCCGATTTTAGCTTATGCAAAACGGGTGCGCTTAGCATTTTAGGCCTTTGCCGTGATCTTGCCCAGCGCCTGGCTGCCCGCTACCTGCGTGATCTCGCACCAGTAGCGACCACCGGTTTCTAGCTGCTCCACGTCGCTTTCGTTGATCAAAATTTCACCGTCGATGTCTTTATCCCAGAGAGCCTTTTTCGCGGCGTAAAACATCTCGCCTTCGCTGCTTTCGCCCTCAAGCGATACGATAAATTTTTGCCCTAGCTCCTGCGCAAAGCTAGCCTCGATCGCAGCTCGAGTGATATTTTCGATCTTGCTTAGGCGCTTTGAGATGATTTTGGCGGGTACCTGCTCCATCTCATACGAGAGCGTGTCTTCTTCTTTGGAGTAGGCAAACGCCGAAACGCGGTCAAATTTAAACTCCTGCAAAAACGCGTAAAGCTCGTCAAATTCGGCTTCGCCCTCGCCAGGGTGTCCGACGATGACGCCCGTTCGCAAAAATGCACTCGGCGCGCTTTTCATCAAATTTAAAAGCTCTTTGATTCGCGCCGCGCCGCTTCCGCGCCTCATGATTTTTAGCATCTTGTCACTTGCGTGCTGGATCGGCATGTCAAAGTAGTTCACAAAGACCGGCGAGGCAATGATGCGCTCAATTAGCGCGTTTGAGGTCGTGCTAGGATAGAGATAGAGTATGCGCGCGGTTTTGACGCCTTCGATCTTCTCGACCGCGTCGATGAGCGAGATGAGCCCGTCGCTAACCGCGTGATCGCGCATATACGAGCTGCTGTCTTGCGAGAGGAAGCTAAAGTCGTAGTAGCCCTTTTTTACGAGTTTTTGCACTTCGTCTACGATGTTTTCGAGCGAGCGGGATTTTAGCTTGCCCTTAAATGTCGGGATCGCGCAGAAGCTGCATTTTTGATTACAGCCTTCTGAAATTTTGATGTAGGCGTGGTAGTTTGAGCCCGTTATCACGCGCTCTTCGCTTGCTTGCAGGTAGGTATCGGGACTAAATAAATTTTGCTTTTTTAGGATGATTTCATCGATCTTGTCGTAGTCTCCGACGCCGGTAAATAGATCGACCTCCGGTAGCTCCTTCATCAGCTCCTCGCGGTATCGCTGCATGAGGCAGCCCGTGACCACGAGCAGAGAGCCTTTTTTACGCGCTTCGTGCATATCTAGGATCGCGCGGATACTCTCCTCTTTGGCCGAGTTTATAAAGCCGCAGGTATTTACGATGATGATGTCGGCAGAGGCGACATCTGGCGTGATCTCGTAGTTTGAGAGGCGTCCGAGCATGATCTCAGAGTCCACAAGATTTTTGTTACAGCCTAAGGATACTAAGTGAAGTTTGCCCATCTTATACCCACAGATTGTCGATCAGACGCGTTTTACCAACGTACGCGGCGACTAAGATTATGGTGTTGTCCGGTTCTATTAGCGAGATTTCGTTTAAATTTCTATCCACGATCGCGACGTAGTCGACGTTTAGCGGCTCTAGGGTTTGTAGCATCTCGCCTTTTATCGTTTGTGCGCTTAGCTCGCCAGCCGCGATCAAATTTGAAGCTTTTTTAAGCGAATGCGAAAGCTTAAGCGCCTCTAGCTTTTGCCCTTCGTCTAGGTAGGCGTTTCGCGAGCTAAGCGCCAGTCCGTCGCGCGCGCGGACAATCTCGCAAGGCACGATCTCTAAATTTAAAAAACAGGTCTTTACGAAATTACGCACGATGAGCAGCTGCTGCGCGTCCTTTTTGCCCATATAGACGCGCTTTGCGTTTGTTAGATTAAATAGCTTATTTAATACGCGAAGCACGCCGTCAAAGTGTCCAGGGCGAGTCTTGCCCTCAAGCACGCTTGCTAAATTTTCAGGCGCACTGATTAGCGGCTCAGTATCAAAATATAGCTCCCTAGCCTCAGGCGCAAACATCGCGTGCACGCCCAGCTCCTCGCAAATTTTAGCGTCGTTTTGTTCGTTTTTTGGATAGCTCTCAAAGTCTTCGCCCGCCAAAAACTGCGCCGGGTTTACAAAAGTCGAAACGATCGCGGTTTTGTTTTCTGCTACGCACTTTTCTATGAGGCTAGCGTGTCCGTCGTGAAGCGCGCCCATCGTGGGTACGAAGCCGATATTTTCGGGATTTGCCGCGACGAAATCTCGCAGCTGTTCTGCTGTTCTTAAAATTTGCATTTTCTCTTCTTTAAAATATAAAAATATAAGGTTAAAGATTATATCAAAAAATACTAAAGGTATAAATTAAGACTAAGCATCAATCTGTTTAGCGAGTATTAATCAATAAATAATAAAATTCTTCTCACGAGCTTTAGCTCCAAAATAACAAAAAAGGAACAAAAATGGCTACTCAAGAGATAAATTTGGAGTCTTTAAAAAAAGATATCGACTCTTTAAAAACAGACTTAAAAGACATTGTAAAGTCCATTAAAGACGCAGGTACACAACGCGCAGAATCTGCTAAAGACAAAATCCTAGATCAACTAAATAGCGACGAAATTAAAAAATATATAGACGATCTAAGACTAAAAGGTAAAGACGGTATAGAAAACGTAAACGACGCAATAAAGCAAGACCCGATAAAAAGCATTGCTATCGCTGCAGGCGTTGGATTTTTAGCCGCTTGGTTGCTAAAAAAATAATGGCCGGCATATCTGAATTTATAGTTTCGGTAGTAGAGCTCTTAGACGCTCAAGCCGACGACATTAGGTGCTCTTTTTTAAGGAGCGCCAATTCGGTTTTATTAAATACGATAACTAGCGTAATCTGCATTATAGGTTTGGTATTTTTCTTACTGGGGCTACACACGCTCCTTGAAAAAACTATCGGAGAAATTTGGGCGTATTTTGCCTGCTCTGCTGTAGCTTTTTTATCTTCGATTATCGTATACAAGGTATTCCGTGCAAAGTGATATAACAAAAGAAAAGCTAAGAACAGTGGTATCGATGCTAGAGAACAAAAACACAGATAAAAAAAAGCTAAAACTCGAAGAGGCTAAACTAAATTTATTACTAAATGACCCACTACCAAACTTTTCAACAGAGCTCAACCTAATCAATAGAGGCAATATTAAGCAAGCCTTGATATCCATAATAGATAAACATTTCATAATACCTACTCTAAATAAAATTTTATAAACAACCTTAATCCAAATATGTTATAATCACGCCAAAAAGTACAAAAAAGGTCTTAAAATTTGGATAATTACGAATATACGGAACTTCTAAAAACCCTAAACACGAAAGTAGAAAATATAGCTGGCGTCGTAAAGCCCGAGAGTATCAAAGCTCGCCTAAAAGAGATCGAGGAGCTAGAAAACGATCAAAATTTCTGGCAAGATATCGCAAAAGCGGGCGCCATCGGCAAGGAAAAAACGAAAATTTCAAACATCTTAAACAACTTCCTAAACGCCAAAAGCGCCGTAGACGACGCAAAGGATCTATACGAGCTAGCCAACTCCGAAAACGACGAAGAGACGATAAATTCACTCTTTGCCGAGGCTGGCGAGCTAGAGGACAAGATCGTAAATTTAGAGATTTCTATGCTACTTAGCGGCGAGGACGACGGCAAAAACGCTATCGTCACCATCCACCCGGGCGCTGGCGGCACTGAGAGCAACGACTGGGCAAGTATGCTATACCGCATGTACCTGCGCTTTTGCGAGCGCGAGGGCTTTAAGGTCGAAACCCTAGACTTTCAAGAGGGCGAAGAAGCGGGGCTAAAGGATGTTAGCTTTATCGTTAAAGGCGTAAACGCCTACGGCTACCTAAAGGCTGAAAACGGCATCCACCGCTTAGTACGAACCAGCCCGTTTGATAGTGCGGGTCGCCGACACACGAGTTTTACTAGCGTGATGGTAAGCCCGGAGATTGATGATGACATCGAGATAGAAATCGACGAAAAAGACCTAAAAATCGACACCTACCGCGCGGGCGGAGCAGGCGGTCAGCACGTAAACAAAACCGAGTCTGCCGTGCGCATCACTCACGCGCCTACGGGCATCGTCGTGCAGTGTCAAAACGACCGCAGCCAGCATAAAAACAAGGCCACCGCGATGAAAATGCTAAAATCGCGCCTATATGAGCTAGAGCTAATGAAACAGCAAGAAGCCGCCGGTAGTATCGAAAAAAGCGAGATCGGCTGGGGTCATCAGATCCGCTCATACGTGCTTTTCCCGTATCAGCAGGTCAAAGACAACCGCAGCGGCGAGGCGTATAGCCAAACCGACGCGATACTAGACGGCGATATAAAAAAGCTCATCGAGGGCGTTTTGGTAAGTCAAAAAAGCATAAACTAGAAAGGAAAAATATGGAAATTTCAGCTCTTTTAAACCAACTAGGCTACAACGAAAACGACGCGACCACCGCGCAAGTTAAGCGCATCCTAAACAACTGCGACGGGTTAAATTTAAGCAGCATTATCACGCTAAACGACCACCTAAAGCCGCTCGGTTGCTTCGTCGCGATGAGCGGCAGCGAGGACGTGTTTAAGATAAAAAACGCGGGCAAAACGCCAGACGCGCAAAGAGACGCGCTAAACGTGATCGAAAACTGGGCTGAAAAAAACAAGATAAGCATAAAAAGAATAAACGAAAATACCCACTACATACTAGGAAAAAACATATGAAAAACTACGATATCGTAATAATCGGCTTTGGCAAGGCCGGCAAAACTCTCGCCGTAAAAGCCGCAAATTTAAACAAAAAGGTCGCCGTGATCGAAAAATCGGCACAGATGTACGGCGGCACGTGCATAAACATCGGCTGCATCCCGACTAAAAAGCTAGTAAATTTGAGCAAAGAGGCAAAATACGTCAACAATAACGTCTTAGGCGAGTATTTCACGCTTAGCGTCGAAAAGAAAGACAAGCTAATCTCTGCTCTAAGAGCCAAAAATTTCGCTATGCTTGACGGCAACGCAAACATCGACGTGATAAACGGCACGGCTAAATTTGTAGATAAAAATAGCGTCGAAGTCGCGGCTGTTGACGGCTCAAAAAGCGTACTTACCGCGCCGACTATCGTTATAAATACGGGCTCGGTTAATGAAAAACCAAGCTTTGAGGTTAGCTCAAATTTAGCTTTTGACAGCACGGGGATTTTAAATCTAAAAACGCTTCCAAAGCGCCTAGCGATCGTGGGCGGCGGATACATCGGGCTTGAGTTTGCCTCGATGTTTGCCGAGTTTGGCTCAAAGGTCGCTATCGTAGCTCGCTCTGGCGTGCTAAAAAACGAGGACGAGGACGTAAAAGAGAGCGTAAAAACGCTACTACAAACGCAAGGGATCGAGATTTTAGAGGGCTGCGAAGTTAAAAATTTAAAAGACGGTACGCTAAATTTCACCCAAAACGGCGAGGCTAAATGCCTTGACGCGGACGCGTTTTTACTAGCGACCGGGCGAGTAGCCGCAACTGCGGAGCTAAATTTGAGCGCGGCCGGCGTACAAACAGACGCCAAAGGAAACGTGCTAGTAAACGAGTTTTTACAAACAGCACAGCCGCATATCTACGCGGTAGGCGACATTCGCGGCGGTGAGCTTTTTACCTACACGAGTTTAGATGATTTTCGCATCGTATTTGACAAGCTTTTTGGCGCGGGCAAACGTAGCACGCTAAACCGCTCGCCTCACGCCAGCACGCTTTTTACCGAGACTCCGCTAGCTAGTATAGGGCTAAGCGAGAAACGAGCCATGGCGCAAAATTTAGACTTTAAAGTCCTAAAACTCCCGCTCGCAGCCGTCCCCGGCGCAAAGGTAGTCGGCAACGAAACGGGCTTTTTAAAAGCGATCGTGGAGGCAAAAAGCGGCAAAATTTTAGGCGCGGCATTTCACTGCGTTTACGCAAACGAGCTTATCAACGAAATCGCCATCGCAATGGCTCTAGGCGCGGGTGCCGATTTCTTTAAAAACCAGATTTTCACCCATCCTAGCATCAGCGAAGCGCTAAATGACCTCTTTGGACAATTTTAAAAACGACGGAAAGGTAAAAAATGAGAAATTTACTTCTTGCTTTTATCGGGCTTTTATTCGTAGGATGCGCAGCTTCAAGCGGCGGCCCTAGCGACAACCCGGACTATGATTTTAACAAACGCGCCATAGAAGTACTAAAACCCAAATGCGAAAGCGGCAACTACTCCGCGTGCAACGATCTTGCCATCAGTTATCAAAATTTGCAAGATCACAAAACCGCTCTAAAATACTATGAAAGAGCGTGCAAAAATAACTATCAAGCCGCATGCACAAACCTCGCCAACATGTACCAAACCGGCCTTGGTGTGAGCAAAGACGCAAACAAAGCACTTGAAATCTATAGCGCATCATGCACGAACGGCGGAGCATACTCTTGCTACTACTTAGGCGAGTTTTACCGCTCAAACGCCGACGGCAAGGAGCCCGACTACGTAAACGCTATGTCGGCCTACGATAGAGGCTGCAAACTAGGCGACGTGCCGTGCTGCACGAACACGGCGGTGCTTTACGAACACGGCCTAGGCGTAGCGCAGGACGAGTCAAAAGCCAGAAGCATCTACCGCTCGGCGTGCTTTAGCGGTGACACCTCCGCATGCGACAATCTAAAGAGAATGGGCAGAAAACGCTAATATAAAACATCAAATTTAACGCCTTTAAATTCGGCGTTAAATTTACTACGGCGAGTCAAATTCGGCTCGCTTTTTTGCTTCTAGATTTACCCTCCTCCTCCGAAAACCCGCATCTTGAAAATGCAAATTTAAAACTATCCGTTAAATTTGACGCCGCGCGCTCATAAATTTAACTCCGCAAATTTACCTTTGCGATATGCGGTAAATTTTACTCGCTTAGCTAAAGCTGCGTAAATTTCAGCGTATTAAAACAACAATCCTTTGCCGCAAATAGCAAAAATAAACAACGCTAAATTTGAGTAAATTTGATAAAAGATATAAAAAATGGGGCTTAAATTTAAGCCCCCGGAAGTGCAGGTTTAGAATAAAATTAAAATTTATAAGAGACGTTAACCTTAAAGTTTCTGCCCGGCTCCCAGTCGATCGCGTTCGCATCGCCCGTGTACTGGGCTATTCTTTGAGAGTGCGAGACGTAGGCTTTGTTAAATACGTTATAAACGCCCGCGTTTATCTCAAGTCCTTTAAATTTACCGCCGCTTGGCGCATAAGTGAGATAGATGTCGCTCACGGCGTAGCTCGGGATATGTACGGCAGCGTCGTTGCCAGCACTCGTCGTGTCTTTCGAGGCAAAATAAATAAGGTTATAACCCACAAGCGTATCGATAGCGTTTATCGAATACTCGGCGTTAAAGGTGTATTTGTCGCCCTGGTCGCGGTAGCCGATGATATTTGACGTGTAGTAGCCGCCGCTGCCGTTACTCACGCGGTCTTTGTATCTTACTTTTTGATGAGTGTAGCTAGCGCCTAAGCTTAGCGCGTCGAGGTTTAGTCTAGCCAAAAGCTCGACGCCGTCGATATCCGCGCCGCCTGCGTTGATCCTATAAAGCACCGGATTTACACGCCCGCCCGCTGCGTTATTATCTACGATTAGGTTTTTGTATTTGGTTTTAAAGTATTTAGCTACGAAGCTAACGTGTCCCGTTTCGCTAAACTCGCCCTTGTAGCGTCCGCCGATCTCGTAGCTATCGCCCGTAGTGGCCTTTAGATCAGGGTTTGCTCTGTATCCTAGCGCCGTACCCCTACTAGCGCCGCTAGCTAGCATGGACTCCATAACGTCCGGTCCTCTAAACACCTTAGCGTAGCTAGCAAATACCCCAAGCCCTTTCATAAACTCGTAATCAAGCGCCAAAGCCGGCGAAAATTCGTCAAATTTGTATTTGTATCCGCCGATATTTGCGCCCGTGCCGTTATATGTCTTTAGCTCGTGGCGCTCGTATCTGATGCCAGGAGTCACGGTAAGTCCTGCAAATTTGATCGCGTCTTCCAAATAAAACGAGTAGTTGTTTACTTTTTCAGGGCGGTTGTTTTGCGGTTTGTTAAAGTTTTCGCTGTGATAGTACTCCGCGCCGTATCTTAGAGTCTGCTTCACGTCGCCTGTTTCTACCGCTGTTTTTGCTTTCGCGCTTAGGCCTCTAGTTTTTACGCCCCATTTGCTACCGTCGACTCTCTGATGCTTCGTATGATACGCAGTTACGTCGAGATTTAGCAGTTCGCTCGGCGTAAATTCGTACTTTAACGTCGTCGTATCGCGCTCGTATTTGCGGTAGTCATCATTTGTATGCCAACTACCAAATTCTGCTCTTAAAGGATAAAGTCCCTTGTAGTGGTTGTGTTCGTGAGAGAGCGATATCCTGTGCGCGTCTAAAAAGCTATATCCGAGCTTAAAAAGATAGCTAAGATCGTTGCCGTCGCCGCCGATTTTCTTACCGTTGCCGCTCTTGCCGTAGTCGTAGCCTTTGTGATTTATCGCAGCTAAAAAGTCAAGCCCCTCGACGGGCGCGGTAAAAACCGTGAGTCCTTGCGAAAATTCGTCGTTATTTGAGGCATAGCCCGTTTTGATTTTCGCACCGATGATTTCGCCATCTTCCAGCAGATCTCTAGCATCCACCGTCCTAAAGGCTACCGAACCGCCCAGAGCCCCAGCGCCGTTTACCACAGAGCGCGAGCCGACCTCAACGTCGATGGCCTTGATTAGATCGGGGTCGATCAGGAGGTCTGCGTTGTGATGAAAGGTATTTCCATTTTGTTTCGCGCCGTCGATCGTGATATTTAGGCCGCGGTCGCTCACGCCTCTCATGTAGATTTTTTGATTCATGCCGTTCGTGCCGCCTACGTAAACGCCCGGGATATCACGCATGACGTCTTTTAGTATGCCTGCGTTTCTCGTGCTTATTTTTACGTCGTCTACGCCGTAGCCGCCGCCGGTGCTGCTTACCTCTACGCCGCTTAAGGTTACGTTCTCGGCGGCATTTGCGCCGATGGCTAAAGCCGCTACGAAAGAAATCTTCGCAACATTGTTAAAACTCATTTTTTCTCCTCTTTAAATTTACGAAAATTTGCGCTGATTTAGAAAAACATTTAAATTTTGTTTTCTTTAATCTGCCAAAATTTTTGAAAACGAATATTACAATCCTAAGACTAAATTTTAGATAAATTTATATAAAATATTACTTGCCTATTCGTTATTGACAATAAATACCATAATCTGATATAATTCACGCGCAAATTTTATAAGAAGGCATTAAATGGAATTTCTCAAACACAACGTCGATTACGTTATCATCGGTATTTTAGGGCTTATGAGCTTTGTCGTAGTATGGCTCACGATAGAGCGCTTGATTTTTTACGCAAACGTTAAATTTGAAAATTACAAGAATCAAGACGACTTTGAAGAGAGCGTAACCAGAAATTTAACAACGCTTTATATAGTTTATTCAAATGCGCCGTATATCGGACTTTTGGGTACGGTCGCGGGCATCATGGTGACCTTTTACGACATGGGCATGAGCGGCGGCATCGACACTAAAAGCATCATGGTCGGCCTGTCTCTCGCGCTAAAAGCAACCGCGCTAGGCCTAATCGTCGCGATACCAACGCTAATGATCTACAACGCATTTATGAGAAAAGTGGACGTTTTAGTAAACCGATACAAGGCTTCACGTGAGAATGCCTAAAAAAGAGGGATTAAACGTAATCCCGCTCATAGATATTATGCTCGTTTTGCTAGCTATCGTGCTTAGCGTTTCGACTTTTATCGCTCAGGGCAATATCAAAATCGACCTGCCAAACAGCGAAAGCGCGGAAAAAAAGCAAGACGAAAACGATAAAATCGCGGTTTTAATTAATAAAGATAATGAATTTTTTATAGGCGAAGATAAAATCGCTGAGGAAAATTTGAAAGAAAGGCTAAACGAGATAAAAAACGAAACGTTAATAGAACTTAAAAGCGATAAAGAGAGCAAATTTGACTCGTTTATCAAGGTTATCGACATACTAAAAGAAAAAAATCATGAAAACTTCGCTATCACGACAACAACTGAATAGACGCGCCAGCTTTACGGGGCTTGGCGTTTCTATCCTGTTGCACTCTATCCTTATCGGATCTTTTATCAAATTTTACGAAGAACTAAAACCGATGCCGGAAGAAAAAAGCGTCAAGATAGCGCTAAATACCTTTACGCCGCCAGCAGCTCCGCTCCCGCCGGCACCAACTCCGCCTGCCCCGCCGCCTCCGGCACCGCCTGCGCCTCCTCCGCCTGAACCTGTCGTCACGCCGCCGGAGCCGCCAAAACCGGTTGAGCCGCCTAAGCCGATAGAAAAACCAAAACCAATAGAAAAACCGGTAGAGAAGCCAAAACCCGTAGAAAAGCCTGTGGAAAAACCAAAGCCAAAGCCTACGCCAAAGCCGGTTAAAAAGCCTGAGCCTGAACCGCAAGTAGTGCAAGCGCCTCCGACTCCCGCACCGCCTACTCC
>CAUQHH010000060.1:0-10851 GCA_963517705.1 uncultured Campylobacter sp. | reverse complement strand
TAGAAGCTCTTAGCTTAAATTTTATGCAAAACGCCCTGCTGGCGGGCATACTCGTTAGCATCGCCTGCGGCGTGATCGGCACGCTCACGGTCATAAACCGCATGGTTTTCATCGCGGGCGGTATCGCTCACGGCGCATACGGCGGGCTTGGGATCGCGTTTTATTTTTCGCTCGAGCCGCTGCTTGGAGCGAGTCTGTTTTCGCTGTTTTTGGCGCTACTCATCGCCACGATCACGCTCAAAGACAAGAGCAAGATGGACTCTGTCATCGGCGCGCTGTGGGCGTTTGGCATGGCGTTTGGCATCATCCTCACCGACCTAGCGCCCGGCTACAACGTTGATTTAATGAGCTATCTTTTTGGCTCGATTTTAGCCGTACCGCAGGGCGATCTTGTTTTCATGGCGATCGCAAACTGCGTCATACTCGCATCCGTCGCGCTATTTTACCGCCAGTTTGAGGCGCTTAGCTTTGACGCGGAGTTTGCGAGGCTGCGCGGCGTGCGCACGACGCTACTCTACTACGCGCTAACGTGTATGATGGCGCTAAGCGTCGTGATGACGATACGCGCGGTCGGGCTCATACTCGTTATCGCGCTACTCACGATCCCGCCCTACATCGCGGGCGCGATATCAAGCCGCCTGGGCACGATGATGCTAAACGCCGCACTCATCTCGGCCGCGTTTTGCGTGAGCGGGCTGTGGCTGAGCTTTGAGGCGAATTTAACCAGCGGTGCTAGCATCATTCTCATCGCTTCGGTTTGTTTTTTTATATTTACGGCGGTAAAGAGGCGGTAGATTCGGCGTTTTGTGTTAAATTTGGCTTTCGAATCCGCAGCGACGGACTGCGCGGCACTCCCGAATTTGCGGATTGATTAGCTTTTGCTTTACGTAGTAGCCTAGGTGCTTTTGCATGAGACGGTCGTTTTTTGAAATCTCGTATAGCGAATTTATCAAATTTTTATACTCGTCGCTCTCCTCGTCCACTACGCAGTAAAAGAGAAATTTTTTATTTTCATAAAAAACAAAGTTCGACTTTAAACGATACCCACGAATAGCCAGAGTTAAAATACCTAAAATACACGTCGCCGATACCGACCGTATCGCGCTGCGTTATAAAGCGCTTGTTAGTGACGTAAAGCTTTTTGGCCTTTGCGGTCTTCACGCTTTGGCGCGCAAAGGGCAAAATAAAAATGCGCAGCTCACCGTCATGGCGACCCAAAGACACCTACGTCAAAGCTCTTGTCGCGCGCGTATAAAAGCAGTATCAAAAGACAAAGCGCGGAGCCGACTTCTTTGTGGACGGTATGCGCGAGCTCAAATTCGCACAAAATTTTCTCGTCGGCGTTAAGCTCCATCCGCTTTGGCGCCGCTAAATTTTCATCCTCGTTCATTTTTCTCTTCCTTTTTGCGGTCAAATTTACGCCGAAATTTTTAAATTTAAACGTAAGTTTGGGCCGCGCACGTCAAATTTCGCTTTCGATACGCCCAAATTTGAGCAAAATTCGGCGCTCAAACTCGCCGTTAAAACCTTAATTTTAACCGCAAAATTCGGCCGCCCTTACGAGCCGGCTTCCCGCGATCTTTTGTTTTTATAGTAGCTGCCGACTTCGCTAACGACGATACCAAAGAGTATGAGCCCGGCTCCTGCTGTCTGCACGCCGCTTAGTATCTCACCACCAAAAAAATACCCCACTATCCCCGCGCTCACGGGCTCAAAGGTAAATATGAGCGAGGTTTTAACGGGCGTCGTGTAGCGCTGCGCCGCGGTTTGCACAAAAAACGCCAAAACCGTCGCAAACACCGATGTCACAGCGACAGCGACGAAAAACGCCTCGTCTAAAACGGGCGCGACGCCGCGAGGCTCGAAAATCTGCGCCGCAACGAAACAAAGCGCCGCCACGGCCGCGAACTGCGCGCTCACCATCCAGTACAGCTCGCACTTGCGCACCAAAACGCCCGTGAAAATTATATGTAGCGCAAAGCCTAGCGCGCAAACGACGCTAAGCCCCTCGCCGACGCCAAAACCCAGCTCGCTGCCCGTTAGCAAATAAAGCCCCACCGCCGACAAAAACGCGCCGATAAATGCATAAACGACGACCTTTTGCCCAAAAAACGCAAGCGCGATAAACGGCGTAAAAACCGCGTTTAGTCCCGTGATAAACGCGACGGTGGAGCTTGGGGCGTATTTTAGAGCAAAGGTCTGAAGCGTAAAGGCCGCAAACAAAAGCGCGCCTAAAAATGCGCCGAATCTTAGGGAATTAGGATCGATCTTGCGCGTAAATTTGAGGCTTATGAGCGCCATCAAAACGGCCGAGATCAAAAACCGCCAAAACAAAAGCGTAAAAACGCCGTTGGTCTTTAGCGTCTGCGCCATCGGCAAAAACGTCACGCCCCAGACCACCGCGATAACAAACAGCGCGAGGTCGGCCTTAAATTCGGTTGATTTTTTCATCTGATTTCTTTAGCTAAATTTAAGGTGCAAATTTAACGCAATTTGACTAAATTCGGGCTTTATCACGTCAAATTAAAAGTCGCCGCCCTCTTGCCAGCGGGCGAAACGGCGATAAATTTAAAGCTAAATTTAAGAGGCGATTTTAAAAGATTTGCGTCAAAATCGCCGCGAGAGTAGATTAAGAGGCGAATTTATAAATTTGATTTTACGGCGGGTCGGCGCTTTGAGCAAAACGACAAGCAAAACCCGCCTAAATTTAGGCTAAATTTTCCTTTTTAGCGCGCAGGTAGCTGCCTATCTCGCTAATCAAAACTCCGACTAAGATAAGCGCCGCGCCGCAAAGTCTATAAGCGCTGATGTCCTCGGCGCCGATGAAATACCCCATCGCTCCGGCGGTTACGGGCTCTAGAGTGAAAAATATCGCCGTTTTAACGGGCGTGGTAAATTTTTGCATCAATGCCTGCGCGAAAAATGCAAACGCCGTGCCCAGCACGCCCACGACTAGCATCGCTATGATAAACGCCTTGTCCACGACGGGAGCGATTTTAGCGTCCTCAAAAACCAAAATAGCCGCGAAACAAAGCGCAATTAGGGTCAAAATTTCAAAGTAAACCATATTTACGAGGTTGCATTTTTGCACTAGGCGGTTTGTTAACACGATGTGAAAAGAGTAGGCGCAGGCACAAACTAGAGCCAAAATCTCGCCCAGGCCAAAGCCCACATTCGTATCGCCTATCATATAAAGCCCCGCCACCGCAAACGCCACGCCCACATACGCATAGGAGTAAATTTTATGTCTAAAAAGCCCCGCCGCGATAAAAGGCACCAAAGCCACGTTTAGCCCGATGATAAAGGCTACGGACGAGGTGTCGGCGTACTTAAACGCGAAAGTCTGACTGACAAATCCCGCAAACAAAAACAGACCCAAAATCACGCCGGGTTTTATATCGGACGCGCTTACTTCTTTTAGCTTTTTATAAAATATCGCGCCAGCTATGATCGCCGCTAGCAAAAATCTCCAAAACAAAACGCCAAAAACGCCGTTAGTAGCAAGCGCTAGCGAGGTAGGCAGATAGCCCAGACCAAAGACTATCGCAACAAATATCATGCCCACATCGGCGCGAAATTCCAAACTATTTTTCACTATTCTCCCTTATTTTACTTGAAAATTCCCTGCAGGATTTTCGTGCCCTGCTCCACGGCGCCGCCTCGTAGCGAGCTTTCTTTTTCGCTCATCACGTTAAAGAGCCCGTCTAGCGTCTTGCGCGTGATATAGCCGTTTAGATCCTCGTTTTCTTGCGGGATGTATTCGCCCGCGCCCATGCTAGTTGCGATGCCTTTTAGCTGCTTTGCGGTATCTGATTTTGCCAGCGCGCTGCCCGCGACGAACGAATTTAGCCCATTATACGCGGTAGCAAAGGTATTATCGCTCATCATTTTGGTAATGATCGGCTTAAACACGGCTTGCAGTTTCTCGCTCGAGTTTTGTTGTAAAAACTTCGTAAAGCTATCCTTTCCGCCTTCTAGCACCTTTTTCACGTCCGCGTCGCTCATGTTTTTTATCACGCCCGAAAATACATCCGCAGCCCCCGGCACGGCCGCGCTTGCTGCGTTATTTATCGAGGTTACTAGCTCGTTCGCCCACTTTTCGCCGCCCACTTTTTTAGCCAAATTTGCCGCCGTTTCTAGGCTCTTTGGCAGCGGGATTTTAGCCGTGGCGTTTTTTAGAAATCCCCCGTTTGACAGCTCTTTGACGGCCGCGTTTAGAGCCGAGCTGACCGCGCTTTTATAGTCGCCCGAGTTTGCTGCACCCAGTATCTGCGCGCCTTGATTTAGAGTCTCTTGCCAGCCGGCCGCCTGAGCCGAAACGGCGAGTAAAATAGCGCATAAGATCAAACTTTTTTTCATCGATTTTTCCTTAAAGTAAAATTCGGCGGTTATGATATTAAATTGCAGCTTTTAAACGGGTAAATTTGGCCTTTTTAGAGCGAATTTACCCGCATTTTTACGGCGCGGAGGATTAAATTTGCAAAATTTAAATCGCAAATTTGTGCTGTGATTTAAGGGCTAAATTTAAGCGCAAATTTATATGGCGCGCTCGTCCGTTCGGCTCCAAATTTCAAACGCCAAATTTAGCCGCAAATTTGAGCGAGATTAACCGCAAGAGGCAAATTTTGAGTTAAAATTAGCCTTTTTGAAAGGGCAAAATGGAGCTTTTACTTCTCTCTATCGCGCTTGCTATGGACGCGGCGGCGCTCAGTATCGCAAACGGCGCAAAATACCGCAATCTCGCGCTATCAAAGATTTTATTTATCGCGTTTATTTTTGGATTTTTTCAGGCTGCGATGCCGCTTGCGGGCTACTTTTTGGGCGCAGCGTTTGCGAGATTTATCGCGCAGATCGATCATTTTATCGCGTTTGCTATTTTAGGCTTTTTGGGCGTAAAGATGATCCGCGAGGCCTGTAGAAACGAGCCCGCGCAGGCCGTGAGCCTTGATACGAAGATGCTGCTCTCAGGCGGGTTTGCCACCAGCATCGACGCGCTAGCCGTGGGCGTGACGCTGAGCTTTACGGCTGCTGACATCTACTTTAGCGCCGCCGTGATCGGGATAGTTTGCTTTGCGCTTAGCGTCGCGGCATTTTACGTCGGTAAATTCGCGGGAGAGTTTTTGGAGCAAAAGGCGCTGATTTTAGGCGGCGCGATCCTCATCGCTCTTGGTTTTAAAATCCTAATCACGCACCTTTTAGATCACGGGTTTTTGAGTCAAATTTGACGGCGCCTCGCAGTAAGCGCCGTTTTTCTTGCATAAATTTCCTATGTTTATATTATCTATATTTCTTTTATGTTTGTGATATTTTTTATAGAGATTACTCTTTCATATTCTGCCGCTTCTTTGTGGATTATATCTTTATCTTGTAATATCTTTTCTTTATCTGGGTTTGATTCGATTTCGCATTTGGGCTCTTGTGCTTCTAAATGAACATTTGAAAATTTTGTTTGCGGAATAACTAGGTGTTGAATTTGATAATGTGTTGTTGTAAGCATTATTGTAGTTTTAAAATCTTGGCTATCTTGATCGTAAAAGAAAACCCATTTATTGCCTTTATTATCATCGTTAAGCATTTTTACTTTTAAATCTGCTACTAAAGCGTCATATTTAGTATTTGGATTATCGCAAACTTCTTTTAGGCTCTTTGCTATCTTTCCGCTAGGCTTTGGTGATTTATTGTCTTTAACACCCAAATCAAAGCAACCGCTTAGGGTTAAAAGGGTAGCTCCGGCTAAAATAGCCGATAAGATAGTTTTGTTTATCATGTTTTTTCCTTTAAATTTGATTACGTAAAAGCCTTTTGGCTCGCCTGTTTGCCGCTTTTTCGTTAGATATTATAATTATATACGCATATATCGCGGCTTAAATTTAAGCGTTTGGTTTTTGAAAAGCGGGCGTAAAATTTGGACTTAAATTTGGCAAATCGCGCGGCGAGTCAAATTTGACCCCAGTTTTGCTCGCAGTAAAAAGCGTAAATTTGGCTCAAATTTAACCTGCGCCGCTAAAAAAGCAAATTTAAATAAGCCCCTCCAGATCGATCTCGATGCCGACGGGGCAGTGGTCAGAGCCCGTGATACCCTTCAGGATAAACGCGTCTTTTAGGCGGTCTTTGAGGCTTGCCGAAATGAAAAAATAATCGATCCTCCAGCCGACGTTTTTGGCGCGGGCGTTAAAGCGGTAGCTCCACCACGAATACGCGTCCGCCGCGTCGCCGTGCACGTGCCGAAAGGTGTCGATAAAGCCGCGTGTGACGACCTCGTCCAGCCACGCGCGCTCGATAGGCAAAAAGCCCGATGTTTTGGCGTTTGCTTTGGGGTTTTTTAGGTCTATTTCGCGGTGTGCGGTGTTCACGTCGCCGCAAAATATCACGTCCTTGCCCTGCTTTACGAGCTCGTCCGCGTAGGCTAGAAATTTAGCGTAAAAGTCCATTTTGTAGGCTAGGCGCGCCTCGTCTTTTTGGCCGTTTGGAAAGTAGATGTTAAAAAGTACGACGTTGCCGAATCTATGCTCCAAAACTCGCCCCTCGTCGTCGTCGAAAAATGCCGCTTTTTGCGTAGCGGAGCCAAATTTAGCCAGGCTCATCACTCCAGAATACCCGGCCCTGGCTGCCGAATTTACGCTGATCTCGTTAAATCCGAGTTTATAAATCTCCTCAGGCACGTCGCTCTCGCGCACCTTGATCTCCTGAAGACCCAAAAAATCGGGTCTATGCTGCTCTAGCCAAGCAAAGCCGTCTTTGGCGGCGACCGCGCGCAGCCCGTTTACGTTCCAGCTGATTAGTTTCAAATTTGATCCTTTGTTAAATTTGGCGTATTGTATCGCAAGAGCCGTAAAATAAGCTAAAATTTAGTAAAATTAGGATCATTTTAAGGAGTAAGAAATGAAAAAAATCATCGTTTTATCGCTTGCACTTGCCGCGTTTTTGGGTGCGAAAGAGATAGATACTGCCAAGATATTTTTGTCAGACGTCAAGTCTATGCACGCGTTAAAATCGTTTTTAAAAAAGAATAAAAACGATATCGTAAAGCTAAAACTCAGCTACTGCGTCAATGAAAACAGTATGCAATACTTAGAAGCCGAGGCAAGCAAGCGTAAAGAGGACGAAAACTATAGCCATTTGAGCGAAAATTTCGTTATGGCAGACGGCAGCAAAATAACCTACGAAGGAAAAAATTACGACTTTGGCGAAGGATATGACGGAGATGTAAACACAGGCATTGAATACGGCGAACTAATGCTGGACGAGCCTAACAGCAATCATCTCAAAAATATATTTTTAAAAGTCGGAAATTCAAATTTTGGGCAAATATACAAATGGGAATACGAATGGCCTAATGAAGAAAGCGAGAGCAAAAAATGTAAATTTGGACAAGTCGTCCTAGACGGCGCGTTTTACGTTTATCATGAAGACGAAAATGAAAATGGTCGAGAAATGTATAAATACAACATGAGACCGGAACTTATGGGAAATGACCCGGGCGATAAATACGATGCCTTTTTTCTCGATCCTATTGCGAAAAAATACTTTAAACTGCTAGAATACAAGTAAATTTAGCGCGATGACGGAGTTAGAGAGGGAGATTTTCGGTCAAATTTTGGGCGAGAAAAAGATGGAGATCATCTTGTTTTTAGCCCAAAATGTGGATGAAAACGGCTTCATAACCGTTAAAATTTCAGATATCTGCGAGCGGACGAGTGCCAGCAAACCCACCGTCACGCAGACCATCAGGCTGCTTGAAAATCGCAAAATTTTTGAGCGAGTGAAAAACGGGATTTATAGGTTTAAAAATTTAAAGGAACTAGAGAAAAAATGAGGAAAATTTGGATACTCGTTGCCGCGGTCGCGCTCGCAAATGCTACTATAAACGAGGCTGGGCTAAATGCCTGCATCAACAAAGGCGACGCCGCAAGCTGCGAAAAAACGCTCACTGGGCTAGAAAAAAGCTGCTCGAGCGGCGACGCGCTGGCATGTTACTTTGCCGCGGAGTTTTACGCCAAAGGGCTAACTGGTTACAAAGACGGCGCAAAAGCCTTTGCGATCTACAAAGACGCCTGCGCCGCAGGGAGCGCGGAGAGCTGCTACGAGGAGTCGGTATTTTACCTAAAAGGCGACATTGCGCCGCAAAGCTTTGAGCTATCTGGCGAGCGACTCAAAAAAGCCTGCGATCTGGGTTCCAAGCGAGCGTGCAATATACTTGAACTAGCGAAGTGAAGCAGCTAGTTATTTCTTTTATAGAAAATTCGGAAGAGTATTTTAGTTTTATTTTGAACAAAAAGCATTTACCGACTTAAATTTTAAATTAATCTAATGTCCGATTTTGCTAATTATTTGATTAAGTTCTTCGGTGTTTTCTTTGTTTTTGATTAGCATTTTTTCTAAAATTTCAAGACTTTTCGGCGATAAATATTCTAGAAGTTCTATAATATTATGGTATTTGTAGTATATATTTTCTTTATCATAGAGTCTCTTTAATATCTTTTGACTCTGTTTGTAGTCATCCGTAAAAAAATCTTGTTCCGATACCCCAAGCGCATCCGCAATAAAAGGAAGCATATCGGCTTTTATTTCGATATTGCCGTTTAAGTAGGCGTATATGCTTGATTCCGTCGGTGTTTCACCTGTTTTATGGGCTTTCATATCTAAATTTATTAGGCGCTTCGCAAGCTCTCTTTTGCTGATTTTCTTATCTTTTAAAATTTCATTTATCCGCTGAACTACTTTCATATAATCGCTCATTTTAATTTTAACTAATTATATGGACAAGTATTATATTTAAAGAATAATTTAAGTATCGATAATCTATAATTTTATATATTCGTACAAAAAGGAGATAAAATGAAAAAATTGTTTGTTTTGGCTTTATTGTCATTTTTTACGGGATGCGGAAATGCTTCCAATACTGAACCGCCGTTGAAAGTTGAATACCGATCATTTAACGGCGTTAACGGCGGTCAATTTCAAACAGGTTTCGTAGTTACAGTAACGTCTCTGGCGGACAAAATAAGCGTAAACGACATAACCGTTAATAGAGGAAAATGCCCTAAAGATAGTTTTAGCAAAGCCAAGCCATTTCCTATAGAATTAGAATATAGCGGCTGGATAAGGCGTAAATTTCTATGCACCAATATACATGAAGTAACCGTCGAGACAAATTTAGGCTCTTGGACCTTTACATTTAAATAATAAGAAAAAGACAAAAAAGTAGAAAAAATTATAAAATGTTGCTATTGCGGGTATTTAATAGAAAAGAAAGAAATTTCAGTGAATTTTAACGCAACATATACAAGAAATTGCCCAAATAATACTTGTAAAAAGAAATTTTGCATACAAATAAAGGATGCGATAATAGCTGTAGGTCCTGCAAAATAAATAGATACAGGATTAAATTTCAGCGTCCGAGATCGCTTCAGCTTGATAATGAGCAATCAGCGGCTCGATAATCTCATCAAAAAGCCCAGCCGCCATTATCGCGTCGAGGCGGTAAAGCGTCAAATTTATGCGGTGGTCGCTGATGCGGTTTTGAGGGAAGTTGTAGGTGCGGATACGCCCCGAGCGGTCGCCCGTGCCGACTTGGCTTTTGCGCTCGCTGGTTTCTTTGGCTAGGCGCTCTTCTTCTTGTATCTCGTAAAGGCGCGCTTTTAGCACCTTCATCGCGGCTTCTTTGTTTTTGTGCTGGCTTTTTCCGTCTTGGTTTGTTACGACTATGCCCGTCGGGATATGAGTGATACGCACCGCCGAGTCCGTCGTATTTACCGACTGTCCGCCGTGGCCCGAGCTGCGCATAACGTCGATGCGAAGGTCGTTTGGATTTATCTCGATCTCGCTATCTTCAACCTCGGGCATGATAGCGACGGTGACGGCCGAGGTATGCACGCGGCCTTGGCTTTCGGTCTCGGGCACGCGCTGGACGCGGTGGGTGCCACCCTCAAATTTGAGCCTCGAGTACGCCCCCTTGCCCTTTATCAGCAAAATAATCTCTTTAAAGCCGCCCGTGTTGCCCTCGCTTTGGCTCACGATCTCGAATTTATACCCGCGAAGCTCGGCGTATCTGGCGTAGGCGTTAAACAAATCGCCCGCAAAAAGCGCCGCTTCATCTCCGCCTGTTCCCGCACGGATCTCCAAAAACACGTTTTTATCGTCGTTGGGATCTTTTGGAAGGAGTAAAATTTTAATCTCTTCTTCGAGATTTTCTTTTTGGGATTCGAGATTTTTGAGCTCCTCTTTGGCTAGCTCGCCAAGCTCGGTGTCATCGAGCAGAGCCTTGTTCTCCTCGATGTCTGCGAGAGTTTGCAGATAGGACTTTGCAGCCGAGGCGATATCTTCTAAATTTGATTGCTCTTTTGAGAGCTTGGTCATATTTGCGATATCGTTTGTGATAGACGGATCGCTAAGCAGACGAGAGAGCTCGTCGTAGCGATCCAAAAAAGGCTGCAGTTTGTCGGCTAACATTAAAATTTAGATTAAGCAGATAGTTTGTTTACGAGTTTTGCGAGGCGTCCTACGCGGCGAGAAGCTGTTTGTTTTTTCAAAAAGCCCTTGCTAACGAAGCTGTGGAAGTCTTTGTTTGCCACTTTAAACGCGTTTAGCGCGGCTTCTTTATCGCCTGCCTCAACGGCTACGCGCACGGCTTTAGTGATATTTTTAAGCCTAGTGCGGTAAAATCTGTTTCTTTCAGTCCTTTTGATAGTCTGTCTGGCTCTTTTTTCAGAAGATTTATGGTTTGCCATAATGTCCCTTTTGTCATAATTTTAGTCCGTGATTATATAAAAATCAGTTTTAAAATCCGCTTAATTTAAGTAAAATTTAAAGCGAGGAAATTTACAACTTAAATTTGGATATTTTTTGATA
>CAUQHH010000059.1:0-10908 GCA_963517705.1 uncultured Campylobacter sp. | reverse complement strand
TTAGCTATTCGTAAGGCTTTACGGTAACCCTCGGGATGAGGCATACCAAAATTTCTTTTTAGTTTATTTTTGGTTCCTCGACCCTTTTGCTCGCCTATCACGACGACTTTTTTAGAGCCTATATAGCCGATAAAACAAACTATCGCCCCGTCGTCGCGATACGCTCTATCGCCGTGAAGCTCATAGTAATCCCTCATCATACCCTTAATGTAGTCAATAGCATAAGGGCGATCCGGATGACGAGCTAAGGCAAGGCGCTGAAACTCGTTGAGATTTTTGTAAATTTTAGCAGTCTCTTTTTCTAAATTTTTATTTAGAATTTCTACCGCATGTTCATCGCCGCGAATCCTCGCGTTTGCGATGTCATCATCTATTTGCTTGATACCTTGTTCAAAGTCTAGATAACTTGCCATTATATCTTCTTAAATATAATAGAGCCATTCGTACCGCCGAATCCAAAAGAGTTACTCATAACGGCGTTTAGTTCAGCTTTTCTAGCCACGTTTGGCACATAGTCTAGATCGCACTCCTCGTCTTTGGTTGCGTAGTTTATCGTAGGCGGTATAAGACCTTCCTGCATAGCCATTATGGATACAACAGCCTCTATCGCGCCAGCCGCGCCAAGGCAGTGTCCAGTTTGCCCCTTAGTAGAGCTAACCGGCGGTACATTGCCGCCAAAAAGAGCCTTTAATGCTGCAGTTTCGTTTTTATCATTGGTCGGTGTCGAGGTGCCGTGTGCATTAATGTAGTAGATCAGCACAATTCCAGCCAATTTCCATGCCATTTTCATCGCAGAAAGCGGTCCTTCGAGTGAAGGCGAAGTTATATGATATGCATCGCCGCTCTCTCCAAAACCAACAACCTCGGCATAAATTTTAGCGCCTCTAGCCTTAGCACTTTCATACTCTTCAAGCACGAGCGCACCGCTACCTTCGCCCATGACAAAGCCATCTCTGTATTTATCAAAAGGTCTTGATGCCGTTTGCGGATCGTCGTTTCTAGTTGAAAGCGCTTTCATGGCGGCAAATCCGCCGATACCCACGCCACAAACCGTAGACTCAGAGCCTACGACTAGCATCTTTTGCGCTTCGCCGATCATGATAGTTTTGACCGCCTCGATGATAGCGTGAGTAGATGCCGCACATGCTGTTACGCTAGAGATATTGGGCCCTTTTAGACCGTGCTCTATCGAAACTATGCCGCCCAGCATATTTACTAGAGCAGAAGGTATAAAAAATGGAGAAATACGTCTCGAGCCTTTTTCAAGCAAGATATTGGAGTTTTTTTCGATATTAGGCAAACCACCTATGCCAGCAGCTGAACTAACGCCGAAATTTTCAGCGTCAAATTCGCCGAAATTTGCATCAGCCATAGCCTCTTTAGCAGCTTTTAATCCGAGCTGGATAAATCTATCGACTTTTTTTACCTCCTTGGCGTCCATCACGCTAAGGGGGTCAAAGTCCGTTATCTCGGCAGCAATCTGAACCGGAAAATCGCTTGCGTCAAAAGAGGTTATCTTTTTTACGCCGGTTTTACCTTCGCAGATAGCCTTAAATGAACTATCCTTGTCGAGCCCTAAAGCGTTGATCATCCCAATCCCAGTTACTACGACTCTTTTCAAGATCTCTCCTTACAAAAACTTATTTATTTAGGTTCTCGATGTAGGTTACGACGTCGTTTATAGTGATTAGTTTCTCGGCGTCGCTATCAGGTATCTCTACTTCAAATTTCTCCTCAAGAGCCATAACCAGCTCAACTACGTCAAGCGAGTCTGCGCCCAAATCTTCGATAATCTTAGAATCAAGCTTTACCGCATCAGGAGCCACGCTTAGTTGCTCAACCACTACGTCTCTTACGTCATCAAATATTGCCATTTTCTTCTCCTAAAAATTAAAAATTTCGTGATTTTAGTATATTTTAGCTTAAAATTTCGCAAAAACGCAAAATTTACGCGTTTACATATATAGTCCGCCGTTGATCTTTAGCGTCTCGCCGGTCACGTAGCTGGCGTGATCGCTTAATAAAAACGCCACGGCTTCGGCCACTTCGCTAGCGCTTCCAAATCGCTTTAGCGGGATGTTGTCGCTGTATGATTTTTTGATCTCGTCGCTTAGCTCGCTCGTCATATCAGTCTCGATAAAGCCCGGAGTTACGCAGTTAAAGCGCACGTTTCTCGCCGCGCCCTCTTTGGCGAAACTTTTGTTCATCGCAATCATTCCGCCTTTGCTCGCGGCGTAGTTAGCTTGTCCGGCATTACCCATCTCGCCCACGATCGAGGCTACGTTTACGACCGCGCCGAAGCGTTTTTTGCTCATTACTTTTAGCGCCTCGCGGCATCCGATAAAGGCCGAGGTCAAATTTGCGCCTATCACGCCGGTAAAATCCTCCGTCTTCATACGAAGCGCGAGCTTGTCGTTCGTGATACCGGCGTTATTTACGAGGTAGCCCAGCTCGCCGTCGGCGTCTGCGATCAAATTTATCGCCTTTATAAACTCATCTTCATCCGTCGCGTCAAATTTAACCACCGCGGCCTGTCCGCCGTTTGCTACGATTTCAGCTTGCAATGCATCGGCGATTTCTGGCTTTGAACGATAGTTTATCCAGACTTTTAGTCCCATTTGCGCTAGGGTTTTGGCTATCTGCGCGCCGATACCGCGACTTGCGCCGGTGATTAACACGTTTTTTCCGCTAAATTTCATTTTTTCTCCTTGAATTGGCATAACGGATTTCCGCAAGCCTTTATTTTAATAAAAATCAAATTGTAGCGAAAAAGGGCTAAATTTTACTCACCGATGCGCAAAAAACTAAATTCAAAGCGGTCGAGAGCTTATTTGCCTACCTTTTTCGTCATAGACATATGCGGTCGTTTTACTTGCGACGCTCACGTTTGATGCCGTAAATCCAAGTAGCGTAAGCCCGCTAGCCGGCCTGGTAAAAAGCTGACGATTTTTCTCGTCATAAACATACAGGCTGCCGTTTTTGATGATTGCTAGGGCTATCATTTTATCTCCTTGATTTTTGCGATTAGCGCGTCTATCTCGGGTGTGCACTCGCTTGAGAGCATATTTACGAATCTTCTTTGAGGCGTCGATCCGTCTCCGTCAAATTTCGCCAACCTCTCTTCTAGTTCGCTTATCGCACCGTTAAATTCAGTCCATTTTATCGATGCGTTGTTTAGGTCTTTTTTGTAGCTTGGATAGACCTTTTTTACGATTTCGTCCACGACGCCGCTTACGTCTGCGTATTCGCTTAGCTTTTGATTTACGTAATCGTGCTTAAATTTAGCCGCTAGTTCACTTAAATTTGAGCTTTTTTGAGTTGTTTTCTCGGCTGTTTTACCTGGCTTTTCATCTCGCTCTCTCTTTGTCTTTACGGTTCTACTCGCCCAAAAAGCTATCGCGCCCACTAAAATTACCGCCGCAATTTTTCCTATGCTTAGCATACTTTCCTCCATTATTTTATTTCCTTTTCTATTTCGTTTTTAAATTTATCAAGCCCTTCTAGCTCGAGTTTGATATCTTTGATACGTTCTTTTATCACGGCTACTTCGGTCGATTTTAGCTGCCCTTTGACGCTTATTTCCTCGTATAGCTTTCTGTTCTCTTCCTCGCACTCGCGCATAGCCGTTTTTATATCGTTTATAAACTCGTCGGCATTTTGGGATATGGCGTTTTTTATCCTGTCTTTAACCATGTTTTGGATTTTCGCTAGATTATCTTGTATAGCGCTACTTAGCTTTGCTTTGTAGTTTTCTTGGCCTTTTTGCGTGTCAAACCACCTCTGCCAAAACCGCGTACTATCGCTTAGAGCGTTTTCTACCGTGCGGTTACTGATAGCTAGCGCGCCTACTTGGTCTTGCATATCTCTTACGCTAGTAAAGGTTTTGTGATTTACGCGATTTTCGATGAGAGATTGCTCAAAGCCCGTCATTTCGCCAAACTCACCTATAACTTCGTATTTAAAAGCCTCGATATTCTTTTCCAAGCTTTCTCTGGCGACTTTAGCTATCTCTTTAAAGATAGCGTTATCTTCAAGCGCATTTTTGACGTCCCACTCTATTCGGTATCTGATGTCGTTGATACTCTTGTAGTCTTTTAGTTTTTCCTCCAGAGCATTTCGTATGCTAGTAAATTTATTCGCGGTCGCCTTTTCTATTTCGCCTTGGATATCTGATATACGTTCATCAAATTCATTTGCCAGCTTTTCTTGACTTTGGTAGATTTTTTCTATATTTCCCTCTACTTTCTTTATCGACGCTTCTATTTCCTCGTTTGACTTTATGCTTACGCTTAGCGCGTTTTGCAGGCTAGCGCGTCTATCGTCTATCTCTCTTTTCTTTCTTTCAAAGGTTTGCATGATAAAGTCCGTATGCGAAGTTATAAGATCGTCGCCTTTATTTTCTACGAGCTTTTTAGCTACTAGCTCCCTTAGCTCTTCTACTCGGCTATTTTCGTAAAAGCCTTTTTTGACTAGCTTTTTCTTGTAAAATTCATCATCCTCGTCTAGCTTGCCGTTTTTTTCTTTAAATTTTATGACGTCGGCCAGCGCGGCGGTTAGGACGAATTTACTCTTGTCGTTAAAGATAGTATCTTTAAATTTATCGTCTTGTTTGATGCGTTCTAGATCGCTTTTTACTTCCTCTTCGCTATTTGCGGTATCGATTTTATTTACCGCGATGATGCGCTTTGACGATGCTAGATGCAGTAGATAGTTCGTGATAAATTTATAGTCGTTTTCGTCAAGCATCCTTCCCGCATAGCTCGCGTATATAGCCGCGTCGCACCTACCTATCCAGTCCAGGGTTACTTGTGAGCGAAATTTATTCGAGTCGTTAGTGCCGGGAGTATCGACTACTATCAGTTGGCGTAAAATTTCGCTTGGGTGATATATCTGCACGGTTTTTACAAACGGCGTATAAAGCCCCTTGTTTGCTACGTACTCGCCTAGATTTTCTATCTTGTCCTCTTTGCTTGTTCCGAGGACTCTTGCCTCTACGCTTTTATCTTTTATCGTAGGCACTATATCGTTTTTAAAAAACTCTCGTCCGTTTTCGTCTTTATACGTTTTTAGCGTTTCCCACTCGGATTTTGAATAAAAATTAGCCTTTAGCTTTGGTTGCTTTGCATATCGGATCTCGGTTATCTTCGCCGTCAAAGGAGTATCGTCTGCGGGCAAGATAGGCTCGCCGCCAAATACCAATGCGTTTAAAAGCGTTGATTTGCCCGCCTTCATCTGGCCTGCGATCGCTAGGATAAATTCCTCGTTTTCTAGCTTGCTTGCTCTATCCTTTAGCGTATTTTCATCTAAGCCGTCGCTAAAGACCAAGCCGCTTTTAGCTAGCCGCACGTAGGCATCTAGCAGTTTTTGTTTCTTGGCATTAAAATTTTCTAGCATCTATTTTTCCTTTATCTACTTAGAGCGTCGACGACGTCGTCTATTTTTTCGATTAGGTATCTATTCATCTCATCGTCTCGCGGTTTTATGACGTTTTGGATTATATAGTCGTATTTATCTACCGCATCTTGGATTAAATTTTGTAAATATTCGCCGTTTTTGCTTACGAAATCCGCAATCATCTTGCCGGAATTTGATATTTGCTCCTCATCGCCGAGTCTAACGTATCCGTAAAAGTTATCTTCCAGTACGGACAGGATAAATATATTTAGCTTTTCAAGAAGCAATATAACGAAAATATCTTCAAATTTGCTGCCTCCGTTAAACCAAACTTGCTCTCGCGTTATATCCAAAAATTTGCCCTCGAAAATTTCCTTTCTAAATAAATTTTCATCTATACGGCACGCGCGCATATCTTTGTCGTTTTCATCTTCTTCAAGCAAAACTTTTTCGCCCAGCATTTGCGCTATCTCGCTTAAGGCCCTCTTTATAGCGTTAAAATTTCTTATCTTAACGCTAGGCGTAAAGTCGATATACCCGCCGACTATCTGCTTGGCTTTTTGCGCTATGTCTAAAATTTCGCTTCTAAGCTCTTCTACGTCTTCGGATAAATTTAATCCATCCGCCTCGTTTGAAGCTCCTACGGCCGCTGCCGCCAAGATATCCTTGATCTTTTGACGCACGGGGAAAATACCGCCGGTAAAACCGTCTTCGCAGCTAAGTGCATAGTCGTTTTCTAGCGTATTTAAAAACGCAAAATATTCCAGCAACTCCTCTGCTATATCGTAAAAATCGTTTGACTCTAAACTCATGCTTTCTCCTTTAAATTTGATTTTCTATTTTTCTCGTTTTGCTTTATGAATGCTATAAATTCGTCTATCTTGTCAATGGTGTTTTGATAGTGCTGAGCGTCTTTGTCATATAGTTTTTTAAACTGCAAGTGGAATTCCGTAAATGCCGCCTCTATCCTACGCTGAAAAAATTCAAAGTCATCCATAACCATTTGCTTGATTTTATTTTTTGTATTTCTTTTTTCGCCAAAAGCCTCTGCATTTTCCCATTCATCTATATTTAGAAGCTTAAATGGATCATCGTTCACCGAATGTAATATCTGATATATAC
This sequence comes from uncultured Campylobacter sp., assembly GCA_963517705.1. GTDB lineage: Bacteria > Campylobacterota > Campylobacteria > Campylobacterales > Campylobacteraceae > Campylobacter_A. Next base: position 4,392 of record CAUQHH010000059.1, on the reverse strand, counting down.
TATCATCGAATTTATTAAAAACTGCATCAAAAAAATCATCAATAATATCTTCTGTAAGAATATGATCGATATTGCCATATTTTTCTTCAGTCTGTCGGTCGAGCTGCCTTATAAATATATCAACTATGTTGTGCCAAAAAGTATTAACCTCTTGCCAAAAATGCTCCTCGTTCAACAAAATATGCAAGTCAAAATCTCCTTTGTTTAAAACCCTTTTTTCTTCGCATTTACTAACGGCATTATCCGCCATCTCCTCATACGCCTCTTCTATCTCGCTCCAGTCCTCGATTTTTAGCTCGAGGTTAAATTCGGTTAGTTCGGTTAGTCTGTCTTTGACGTCTTTTAGCGTAGACAAGAAGTCAGTTTCAAATTCTGCTTTATCCTTACTAAATTTAGGAGTTTTTATTTTGTATTTAGCCTCGCTTATCCGCGTTAGATCGTCCATAATCTCTCTTTTGGCAGTCTCCACATCAACGCCCTCTGTATCTACGGCGCAGCTATAAACGTAGCATCCTTTAAAGAAATCGAAATTTTTCATTACCTCGTCTTTTACCTTTTGCCTAGCGCTAGGGGATTTCGTATCGGCTTTGTTTAATACGGCATAAAAAAGCATATCGGGATTTGCCTTTTGTAGCTCGCCTACTTTGCCCTTGAGCGCATCATTTACCGAACCCGTATTTATATCTACGAGCAATAGTGCAGCGTCAGCCTCTTTGGCCTTTTTCATCGTTAGTTGCGTATCGCCCTGCCCGGTAGCGTTAGCAAAGCCCGGAGTATCATATAAATTTACACCGCGAAGAGGCGTAAATGGGTAGTAATAATCTAGCTCGTAAGTAGCCTTGGTGTTGCCTTGGTGAGTTACCAGTTTTTTGTATTCTTTTGCGTCTATCGTCTTGCCGTCGGTTTTGTTTAGTATCCTCTCGTCAAAGGAAAATATAAACTTCGTAACCGACGATGTCGTAGCAGCGCTATTTACAGGGCAAACTTCCTTGCCGATGAGTGAGTTTATAAAACTTGACTTGCCAGCGCTAAAGTCTCCGATAACGACTACCTCGGCTTTGTAGGCTGAGTCTAGCATCTTTACCTCATCGCTAATGATGACTTTGGCGACTCCGGCTAGCGAGGATAGATGTTGCCTTAACTCCTCGTTTGAGCTTACGCCGTGATCGTTTGAAATATCTTTGATAAAAGATATATACTCGATAAAGCTATCAAAATCCTCGCTGATGCCAGATGAGATTAGTGGTTCATACGGTTTTTGAATTTTTACGTCTATATATTCGTCTTTTATTTGTCTTTGACTTTTCTTGCTTTGAATTTGACTTTGCGTTCCGCTCTCTCGGTTTTCTTTTGAAGATTGTTTTTGTGGTTTTATTTCATCTAGCGTGTCTAAAATATACTTCTTTATATACTTAAATTTAAGTATATTTTTTGGTTGTTTGCGGAGGCCGTCAATTTCAGAAATATCGGATGACGCGGAGATATAGACATATTGTCCGTTATGATTTTCTTCTATGTTATCATTGGTGCCGCGAGATCCCATGATGACAAAAATGTGTAAATTCGGATTTGCTTTCTTTGCATTTTTCAAGAAATCGATAGCTTTATCGCTTAATTCTTTAAATCCATTCGACAAATCGTTGGTGCTAAAGATATAAAATAGTGCATCATTACATTGCAAATCCGTTTTTACGTTAGGTAAAACGATAAAATCATCAACGACGATGCCATTGTCGTATTTGCGCCTATCGAAGTTAGCACCTGTAGATATACGGTAAAGTTCCGTAAATATAAAATCAATAACTCTTATTCTGCCCGGATAATCGTTGAGACCGCAAACTGCTATTTTCATTTCCATCCTTTATTTATTAAATTTGATTTTAGATACGGTTATTTTCCCGCAACCTCAAGCTCAAGATCCCAGATATCGTTTCTTAGCTGTTCTTTTAGCGCATTTACAGAGTCGATGTTTTCCTTTTTTAGGCGTAGCACGTCGTTTGCGCTATCTAGCTCGTCGTTTAGGCTTATCTCAAGCGGAGCAAATATCTGTTCGTTAGCAAAGTCCTCTATGTACTTTTTCGTAGCGGCGGAGATGAGATTTGCGATATCGTCTACGGCATTTTTATAGCTCCTGCCGGTGAAAAAATCAGACACCGTATCGCCAAATATCGTAATGCCTCTTAGTCCCCATTTAACTGTTTTGGTGATTATCATTAGCTGCGGCACCGCAATCAGATAGTTATCGACTTTATCCAGCATGGAGCTTATACCGCCCGATATACTCGGCAATATATCCAAAATCTGTTTTCTAAAATTTATCTTTTCTACTAGCTCAGATATATGCGATATATCGATAAGTCCGTCATCGACGTGGAGCCGACCGCTAAAGTACTCGCTAACGTTGCTTTCTACTATGCTTATTATCTCCTCGCTAAACCCGCTAGCATCGCCTGCCTTTAACATATCGGCGCTTCTTACGGCAGCGTTTTTTATCTTTATCTCGAGGTTTTTTACATAATCGTTTAAATTTAACTTTTGTTTGTTTATATCTTCTTTTAGCTTTGCGATTTTGGCGTTTATGTCGGCGGCTTTAGCATCTAGCTCGGCGATACTAAAACTCGTATTTTCAAGTCTGTCTTTTAGTATCTTTAAGAGCTCTTTTTTGGTCTTTAACTCATACTTGGCTACTTTTACTGCTTTTAGCGTCTCGAAATTTTTATAAAATCTCTCGTCTATCAGCTCTTTTAACTCCAAATTTTGGCTTTTAGCGTCGGTAAAAACTATCCTCTTTCCGATATCTTGCATATCAGCATCGCCTAAAAGCTCGCTAAGCTGATTTAAAACGGCTTCTTTTATCCTTTGCGCTGCGTATGCGGACTTGGAGTCGCTTTTGGTGATAGCAAAGATGATGTGAGGTAGGATTTCTGGATTTTGCGAGATGAAATTTAAGATAGACTGCGTTAGCGAACCTTGATTGATATCTTGGCAAACGATAGCGCACTCAAGGCGAGGTAAATAACCAAACGTAATGTCAAAATCAAGTTTATCAAGACTTGAAACGCCGGGAGTATCTATGTAGGTGAAATTTAGGCTATTAGCGCCCCCCCCCCACGGGAATTTGAGCCTTTAGACGAGACTCTGCGCTCTGGGTTTGAAGTGCAATAAATTCATCTTTGCTAATCTGCTCATCATAGCCGCCCTCAATTTTAAAAAACTTCTCCTCCTCGCCAAAACTTACGCTAACAACGGTTTTAGTCGTTGGCTTGCTAGCGGTCACTAGCAGATCTTGCCCTAAAATGGAATTTAGCAAGCTTGACTTACCGCTTGAAAACTCGCCTAAAAATCCAACCTCAATCTTATCCTCGCAAGATGAAGCAAAACGCTCATAGACGCCATCTATACCATATTTGTCGCAAATTTCTTTGATTTGCATGCTTACTCCTTTGATAAATTTTTATGTTATTTTAGCGCAAAAATAGGACTAAAAAACGTCCGAATTTTATAATAAAATTTAGTTATGTATTTTACTAGAATTTAACCCAAATTTATCTTTGTCTAGTATTAAAATTGCATAATCAATAAAGACGCTAAGCATCCGCTCACAGTATCATTAATTGCGATATATTTTGCATAAACCTAGATGCTTTGATATATAAGTCGCAAAATAAAAGCGTAGCAACTAGTCCTCTAAACTTCATATAAACATCGAGATTTAAGAAAAATTAAAAACATAAAGGCATTTTAAAAGGCTAGGCAAGTTTTTAGAATATAGTCCTAAAAACTTGGCCTATAACTTAAAGAAGCTTAAAAACGGACTTATTTTAGAATAACAAAAATAAATCAGGTTTTATAAAACAGCGCCTCGTCCATCTCTGCCGGTTTTTCGATACCCATCAGCGCCAAAACGCTCGCGGCGATATTGTTTAGGCCGCCCGCTTTTACAGCCTTTACGCCCTCGCCCATCACGAAGCAAAATACGTCAAAAGTCGTGTGGTTGGTTAGCAAATTACCCTGTTCGTCCCTCATCTGCTCGCAGTTGCCGTGGTCGCTCGTGATGATTAGCGCGTAGTTTTTCTCTTTTGCCTTTGCCACGATGCGTCCCAGCACCGCATCCACGGCCTCGACCGCCTTTACCGCTGCGTCAAATTCGCCCGTATGCCCTACCATATCGCCGTTTGCGAAATTTACCACGATAAGATCCTGCCCGTCTTCCATGCCTTTTAGCACCGCTTCGCACACAGCTTGTGCGCTCATTTCGGGCTTTTCGTCGTAGGTTTTTACTTTGGGGCTTGGCACAAGCACGCGCGTCTCGTTTTGGGCAAGCTCCTCTACGCCGCCGTTAAAGAAAAACGTCACGTGCGCGTATGTCTCGGTCTCGGCGGTGTGTAGTTG
>CAUQHH010000058.1:0-11058 GCA_963517705.1 uncultured Campylobacter sp. | reverse complement strand
GCATCAAGGTGCGCAAGGACGGAGAGGACGTCGTGGGCGACATCATCGATATCTCGCTGCTTAGGATGACTATTTACGAGGACGTCACGATAGTCACCGTAAACTCAAACCGCAGAGCCGGGCGCATTATATTCGTGCCGAATAATTATATCTTCACCGATCTGATCGCAAACTACTCGCACCACGGCATGAAGACCGTCTGGGACGGCATAGACGTGGTTTGCAGCTTTGATTCTAACCACAAAAAAGCCGCCCACATCATCAAGGATATCGCGCGAAAATACTCCAAAGGCTACACCGAGATCGCCAAAAAACAAATGAGCAAGCTGCGAAATCAATACAGCATAAAAAATCCAAACGTCGAGCCGCGCGTATTTACTTTTATCGAGCCTTACGGCGTGAAAATTTCGGTCTGGTATATGGCAAACACCTTTGCCACGCTATCTTTGCGAAGTACGATAAGTGCGGAGATAATGGAAGCTATAGCTAGCCACGACGACATCGTGATCGCCTATCCGACGCAGACTTTATACATGGATAGACGCGTAAAAGCCGGCGAGTCAAAGCCGATGGGCGAAGGCGGCGAGGAAAAGCATGAATCCTAACTCAAATTTGACCCCGCAAGAGCCGCGCCGAGAGAAGGTATTTTTTAAAACCTTCGGCTGCCGCACGAACATCTACGACACCGAGCTGATGAAAAGCTACGTCAAAGACTATGATATCGTTAGCGACGAAAACGAAGCCGACATCGTAGTGGTAAACTCCTGCACGGTCACAAACTCCGCCGATAGCGGCGCTCGCAGCTACATAAACGGCATAAAAAAACGCGGCGCCAAAGTGATACTAACGGGCTGCGGCGCGGTGAGCAAGGGCAAGGAGCTGTTTAACAAAAGCGCGGTTTTTGGCGTAATAGGCGCTAGTAAAAAAGAGGATATAAACGCACTGCTAAAGTCGCAAGATCCGTTTTTCGAGCTTGGAAATTTAAAAAGCATAGACAAAAATATCGTAACAAACTACGAAAATCACACCAAAGCCTTTATCAAGATCCAAGAGGGCTGCGACTTTGCCTGCAGTTACTGCATCATCCCCGCCGTTCGCGGCAAGGCGCGCAGTATGGACGAGGAAGCTATTTTGCGTGAGGCTAAAATTTTAGCCTATAACGGCTACAACGAGCTTGTTCTAACTGGCACAAACATCGGTAGCTACGGCAAGGATACGGGCTCAAGCCTGGGCCGCTTGCTAGGGCGGCTCGGTAAAATAGGCGGCATAAAGCGCATAAGGCTAGGCAGTATAGAGCCTAGCCAGATAGACGAGAGCTTTCGCGAGATTTTAAAAGAGAGCTGGCTGGAGCGGCACCTGCATATCGCGCTTCAGCACACGAGCGAGGCGATGCTGCGTATCATGAGGCGGCGAAATCAGGCCTTTAGGGACTTGGAGCTGTTTTTGGAGCTTAGCCAGATGGGTTTTGCGCTAGGAACCGACTACATCGTGGGGCATCCCGGTGAGAGCGAGGAAATTTGGAGCGAGGCGCTGGTAAATTTTAAAAAATTTCCGCTCACGCATTTGCACTGCTTTGCGTATTCGCCGCGAAGCGGTACGCACTCGGCGGATATGAAAATGGACGTTAGCGGCGACGTGGCGAAGGCTAGACTTAAAATTTTAAAGCAAATCGTAGCGGAAAATAATTTTAAATTTAGGCAAGAGCACGCCAAAAAGGGCGGTAGCCTAAACGTGCTAGTCGAGCAGCTAAACGGCGAATTTTACGAAGGCTTCGATCAGTTTTATAACAAAGTAAAAATCAAAACGGATAAGCAAATTTTAAAAGAGTGGGCGGTCATAGATAAATTTGAAGTAAAAAGCGAGGGCGACTATGCACAAATTTAAGCTAAATAAACAAAAGATCATCGTGATTTTGACGGCTATTTTGGCGGTTTTGCTAGCCGTTGCAGTGGGCAGAAACCAGCCTAAAAATATAATGTACGAAAGCTATGAAAAGCTGCTAGAAGGCGATATGATCGCAAGTGCGACCGTAAACGGCGGCGAACTGGAGCTCACGACTAAGGGCGGCAACAAATATATCATCGTAAAAGACGGCGTGGATATGCGCGCTTTGGTGCAAAAAGTGCCCGTCGATCTAAAAAAAGAGACGCCCGTGCTGGATGAAATTTTAGCCGTACTGGCGCTGCTTGTTATTTGCTTTGCGGGGCTTGCGGTTTATGCGAGGTTTAAAAAACAAAAGCTCGCCGCACAAAACGAAAATCAAAAAGCAAACGTCTACGAGTACGATAATATCGCCGCTAGCTCAGTGTCTCCTGCTATCTCAAGCGTCAAATTTGACGACGTGGCGGGCATAAAAGACGTCAAATTTGAGCTAAGCGAGATCGTGGATTTTCTAAAAAATCCGACGAAATATAAAAAATTCGGTATCAAAATGCCAAAAGGCGTGCTGATGGTTGGGCCTCCAGGCGTGGGTAAAACGCTGGTGGCAAAGGCCGTCGCGGGCGAGGCGGGAGTGCCGTTTTTTTACCAAAGCGGCGCGAGCTTCGTGCAAATTTACGTCGGTATGGGCGCAAAACGCGTGCATGAGCTGTTTTTAAAAGCTAAAGCCTATGCGCCATCCATCATCTTTATCGACGAGATCGACGCTGTGGGCAAGGTGCGCGGCGGTAACCGAAACGACGAGCGCGAGGCCACGCTAAATCAGCTGCTAACAGAGATGGACGGCTTTGAGGATAACTCGGGCGTCATCGTGATCGCCGCGACCAACCGTATCGAGATGATAGACGAGGCGTTGCTACGCTCGGGACGATTTGATAGACGCATTTTCCTTTCGATGCCAGATTTTACCGATAGGGTCGAGATTTTAAAGTCCTATCTAAAAGACAAAAACACGAGTGTAGAGGCGCAGGACGTGGCGCGTATCAGCGTCGGTTTTAGCGGGGCGGCTCTTTCTACGCTGGTAAATGAAGCTGCGATAAACGCGCTAAGACGCGGCGGCGAGATAATCGAATTTAGCGATTTTGAAAGCGTTTTAAACAAAGTCTTGCTCGGTAAAAGAAGGATTTTAAGCTACAACGACGAGGAAAAGCGTATCCAAGCGCTATATCAGGGCGCAAAGGCTTTGGCGGCGTATTGGTTCGGGATAGAATTTGAAAAAATTTCGCTCGTCGAGGAGCAGTTTATGCGCCCTGAGCGAGAGATAGAGTCGCGCTCGCAGATGTTTGCGCGTATCAAGGTCTGTTTGGCTGGTATGAGCGCGCTAAAGATGGTCAAAGACGATACCTTTTCAAACTCTAACGCCGACATCCAAAAGGCTCGCGAGATAGCGCAAAACATGGTTTTTGAGTACGGAATGGGGCATACCTTTACGCCGAGTGCGGCTGAGGCCGAGGAGCTACTGCAAGAGGCATACGCCGAAGTAGGGACGTTTTTAGCGGGCATGAAAACGCAGCTAGAGCGTATCAGCGAGCATATAGAGATATATGAAAGTATCGACAAAGACGCGCTGGGCAAAATTATCAAAGAGTATTACAACTAAATTTAAGGAGAAAATATGAAGGCAAAAATAGGCATTTTGACGCTGAGTGACCGCGCTAGCGAGGGTAAATACGACGATCTATCGGGCGCGGCGATAAAAGAGGTTTTGGATGGCTGGATAACGAGCGAGCGCGAGTATTTTTACGAGGTGATTCCCGATGAGATCGAGCTTATAAAAGAGCGCCTAAAACACATGATAGACGTTGTGGGCTGCGATCTAGTGTTAACGACCGGCGGCACGGGACCGGCTCCTCGCGACGTGACGCCTGAGGCTACTGAGGCCGTGTGCGAAAAGATGATGCCGGGCTTTGGCGAGCTAATGCGCGCTGCTAGCCTAAAATACGTACCTACAGCGATCCTATCGCGCCAAACTGCAGGTATCAGAGGGCACGCGCTCATCGTAAATTTACCGGGCCAGCCAAAGGCGATCAGGGAGTGCCTGGAGCCCGTATTTCCAGCGATTCCGTACTGCATCGACCTGATCGGCGGCGCATTTATCGAGACTGATGAGAGCGTAATGAAGGTCTTTCGCCCGAAACAAAAGAAAATTTCGTGATCCACGCGTGCTAAACTTTTTTGAAAATATAAATTTAAAGGCTACGAGGCTGCTTGAGGGCTATTATTCGCTCTTTTGCGGCCTTTTTACGCTTTGCGTCGGTGTTTACGGGCTCGCGCTCGTTTTTAGGGTCGAGTGGCTTTTGCTTGCCGCTAGCGCTTGTATCTACGCGTGCTTTGTCCTGCTTGCATTTCGTTCGCTTTTTTGGTTCGTCTTAAGTCTGATTTTCTCGCCCGTTTTTGCTATCGTCGTACGCGAGCGTTACGACGAAAATTTGCTTTTAGACGCCGTTTTTGCGCTTATTTGGATATTTTGCTGGTTATTTTTGTCGCTAGCCGTGAGTGAAAATATTTCAAAACTCGGCAACGAAATCGTATCTAAAATTTTACGTATCGCTGCACTTTTTGCCGTGATCGGCGTTTACTACGTTAGTATCGAAAACAGCCTAAATTTGCAAGCTATTTTAAAAGATACCGTTACGCTTCGCATCGTGCTTATCGCCATAAATATCTACATGTTTCCTTCCCTTGTTGCGCTTTTGGCGCTTGATTTGCGCGGGTATTATTTGAAAAACAAAGACGTAAAAAGGGCCAAATTTTCATTTTTCAATTTCACTAAAGAAGCTTTAAAAGTAATCAAATTTATTGCCTTAAGGCGTAAAATTTAAACGCATAAACTTTTTATACAGTCTCTAAAAAACGCTATTTTTGTAAATTTGAGAGATAAAAAACGCTCTGTTACTTTTTGATTAATAGCGGTGAAGTTAAAATTTTAGTAAAAATTCTGAATGCTTTTCGACACGACGAAGGTTTGCGGTTAAATTTGATAAAGTAGACCTCGCAACGTAAAGCCGTAATTTAAATTTCGGCTTTACTTGCCGGCTTGCTCGGCGGTTTATTCTAGTTCTCGTGCGCCGATTTTTGATTTTTTACTTAGGCGTTTTACGTAAACGATATAAAGCGCTGTCAGTAGGCCGACTGCGGCGAGTAGGGCGACTACGATGTGGCTAAATGCGCTCTTGTCGTAGTTTTTGCCTAGATACCAGCCCACTGCAAGCAGTATGGCGACCCAGATGCCCGCACCAAGAGTCGTGTAGAGACTAAATTTAAAAAGATTCATTTTAGCAAGGCCCGCAGGCAGGCTGATGTATTGGCGAATGCCCGGGATCAGGCGGCAGTTAAAAGTCGAAATCTCGCCGTGCCTTTTGAAAAACGCCTCAAATTTACGCATTTTTACCTTTGTAATGCCGACGTATTTGCCGTATTTTAGTACGAGCTCGCGCCCAAAAAAGTAACACAAATAGTAGTTAAACACGGCTCCTGCGAGGCTGCCCGCCGTGCCTGCGCACCACGCTAGCACTAGGCTCATCTGTCCTTGGTGCGCGAGGTAGCCCGCGGGTATCATCGCCACTTCGCTTGGAAACGGAAAAAACGAACTCTCTAAAAACATCATCAAAAATATGCCCGCATATCCCCACTCGCCGACGGTTTGGACGATAAAATTTATAAAATCGCCTAGCATTTTTCTCCTTAAATTTAAAATTATGATTTTAGCAAACTACGGTAAATTTTAGCTTTATACAGCTGCAAAACAAATTTTGACGGCGCGAGGGGCGTGCGCGAGATAGGATTAATTTTTGCGTTTATTTGGTTGGTTTTAAGATGGATAAATCGGCGCGTAGCGGTTAAATTTGATTTGTAAATTTAACCGCGTCCGATTGAGAGTCAAATTTGACTCAAATTTTATCGGCCGACTTTTAAATCGGCCAAAAAAGCTTTCGGCCTGCGTCAAAGCGCAAGCTGTGCGTAATCAAAATACCGGCAGTATCGCTCCGTCATATCTTTTTAGGATAAACTCTTTCGTCTCGGGGCTGGTTGCGGCTTTAACGAGAGCCTTGATTTTCGGGCTGTTTTCATTGCCCGCTTTGACCGCGATGATGTTGGCGTACGGGCTTTCCGTACCTTCGATAGCTAGCGAGTCTTTTTTAGGATTCATACCGATATCAAGGACAAAGTTTGTGCTGATGGCGGCTAGATCGACTTCGTCCAGAGTGCGGGGTATCTGCGCGCCCTCAAGCTCGACGAAATTTAGGCGCTTTGGATTTTTCACGATGTCTTTTGGCGTGGCGAGCTCGGCGCTCTTATCTAGCTCTATGAGATCGGCTTTTTGCAGGATGTTTAGAGCGCGGTTGCCGTTAGTCGGATCGTAGGCGATCGCGACTTTAGCGCCGTCTTTTAGCTCGCTTAGGCTCTTTATCTTTTTTGAGTAAAAGCCCAGCGGCTCGAGATGTATCGCCGCGGCGGTTATCAGAGTTGTGCCTTTTGTTTCATTGTGATTTTTTAGATACGGCCAGTGCTGAAAGAAATTCGCGTCCAAATCTCCGTCTTGCGTCGCTAAATTCGGGATCGAGTAGTCGTTTATCTCTTTGATGACTAGATCGTAGCCCTCTTTTGCTAGGACGGGTTTGATAAATTCCATGATCTCTGCGTGAGGTACAGGCGAGACGGCTACTACGATAGTGTGATCTTTGTCTGCTGCATAGAGGTTAAAGGCTAGCGCCAAACTTGCTAAAATTTTAAAAACTTTCATTATATTTTCCTTTTTTATTTTAAAAAACGGCGCTAAAAAGGTAAAAGCTTTTACGCCGTTTTGTTTTTGGAGATTTTTCTCGACTATTTTCGGTTTTTCAAATTTGAGCCGTAAAATTTACGCAAAATACGCCTGTTGCGATTTTAAATACTAAATTTTACGATGGCAAATCGCTCAAATTTGATGCGATCAGAAGCTCGGTATCACCGCGCCTTGGTAGCGCTTTACGATAAAGTCTTTAACCTCTGGAGTTAGTATCGCTTTATCTAGAGCTTTGATTTTTGGGCTGTTTTCGTTGCCTGCCTTAGTCGCTACGTAGTTGGTGTACGGGCTATCTTTATCTTCGAGGATCAGCGCGTCTTTGGTTGGTTGGAGGCCGACGTCTAGGGCGTAGTTTACGTTGATAAAGGCTAACGTGACATCATCGAGAGAGCGGGGCGTCTGCGCGGACTCCATCTCTTTAAATTTGAGATTTTTTGGGTTTTCCGTGATATCTAGCGGCGATTTGTATTCGCCCTCTTTAGCCTTTACGATGCCGGCTTTTTCGAGCAAATTTATCGAGCGCGTCGAGTCTGCGGCGTTGTTTGAGATAGCGATGATATCGCCGTTTTTTAGCTCGTCTAGGCTTTTTATCTTTTTAGAATATGCCCCCATAGGCTCGACGTGTACGCCCACGGTCGGTACGATGTGAGTGTTGTTGTCTTTGTTAAACGACTTCATATACGGTAGGCCTTGGAAGTAGTTGGCGTCGAGTTCACCGTTTTCAACGGCGAGGTTTGGGATCACGTAGTCGTTAAAGATTTTAACTTCGAGCTTGTAGCCTTCTTTTTCTAGGATCGGCTTTACGACCTCTTCTAAAATCTCTGCGTGAGGCACGGGGGATGCGCCTACGGTGATGGTTTTGTCACTAGCATACAGGCCGCTAGCTAAAAGCGCGCCCAGAAGTATTTTTGAAAATTGCATTATTATTCCTTTTTTGATAAAAAACGGCGCTAAAAAGGTAAAAGCTTTTACGCCGTTTTATTTTAAGAGCGGTCTCTAAACTAAATTTGAAATCGTCGTTTTACTAAATTTGCCCGTGCCGCTAAATTTAAGCGGGCGGGGCTAAATTTGGTTAAAACGTCGGGATTATCGCGCCTTTATATTTTTCCTCGATAAATTTCTTTACCTTCGGGCTCGTGACAGCTTTGTCTAGAGCTTTGATTTTCGGGCTATTTTCGTTGCCGACTTTGACCACGACGTAGTTTGTATACGGGCTATCTTTGCTCTCAAGCACGAGCGCGTCTTTGGTTGGGTTTAGGTTGGCGTTTAGAGCGTAGTTCGTGTTGATAACTGCTATAGTAACGTCATCAAGAGTGCGAGGCACTTGAGCGGTCTCGATCTCTTCAAATTTTAGCTTTTTCGGGTTTTCCGTGATATCAAGCGGAGTTTTTAGAGGGTTGTCGTTTAGCTTGATTAGACCTGCGCTAGCTAACACGTCAAGCGCGCGGCTCTCGTTTGTAGGGTCATTTGGTATAGCTACGGTGCTGCCGTCTTTTAGCTCTTTGATATCTTTTATCTTTTTAGAGTAAACGCCCATAGGCTCGAGGTGAACGCCTACGGTTTTAACTAGATGAGTGCCTTTGTTTTTGTTAAATTCCTCAAGATACGGTAGGTGCTGGAAGTAGTTAGCGTCCAGATCGCCGTCCTCGGTGGCTAAATTTGGAGTAGAGTAGTCGTTAAATTCTTTGATCTCAAGAGTAAAGCCGTCTTTTGCTAGGATTGGTTTTACGACTTCTAAAATTTCAGCGTGCGGAACGGGAGTAGCGCCTACGACGATTTTCTCGGCGGCGTTTGCTGCGACTGTTAGGCTTAGAGCAACTAGAGAGTATTTGAGTAGATTTTTCATTTTATATCCTTTTTAAAATTTGGCTAGCATTTAAAAAAGGATATGAGCGGAGGCTTAAATTTCTTTTTAAATGCTTAGCGAAACTAAGCGCTTAAAAAGAAATTTTGCGCTTAGCGTTAGTCTTTCGACGACTTAAGTTCAGTGAAGCGACGCATTTCGCACATATCTGATTTCATTTTCTATCCTTTCTTTGTAAAATTAATTTCGGGATTTTATGCAAAAAAAGTTTAAAAGAAAATAAAATCAGACGTAAAAAATCATTTCTTTGTGATCTTATAAATAAAATTTCCTAATGATTGGAAAATTTGAACCATTATGATTAAAATCACGACGGTATAGAGCATGATATCCGGGCGAAATCTCTGATAGCCGTAGTTTATCGCAACAGATCCCAGTCCGCCGCCGCCGACTGCGCCAGCCATCGCCGAAAAGCCGATGATAACGATAAGCGTGAGCGTGATGGAGGCTACGATACCCGGCAATGCCTCAACGAACATCACCTTAAAAATGATCTGAAAATTTGAGCTACCAAAGCTTCTGGCGGCCTCGATGATGCCTTTATCGACCTCTTTTAGCGCGCTCTCTATAAGCCTAGCGATAAACGGCGCAGCACCGATAGTAAGCGGAACGATAGCCGCGCTAGTGCCGATACTGGTGCCTACGATCAGACGCGTGAGCGGGAAAAGCACGATGATAAGGATGATAAAAGGAAAGCTCCTTAGCGTATTTACCGTGATATCAAGCGCAATAAATAGCGGCTTGTTTGGCTTTAGGCCGTCTTGCGCGGAAAGAACGAGCAAGATAGCCGGCACTAGACCTATGAGAAACGCTAAAAGCGTCGAAATCACGCTCATATAGAGCGTCTCGCCGATAGCCGGAAGCAAAATGCGCTCGAAAACGTCGAGAAATTTAGAAAAATCGATACCAAACATCACGCCACCTCCCATAATACGCCGCTTTGCTTGATATACTCGGTCACGCGAGCCTCGTCTTTTGGATCGACGTTGATGACGAGCGAGCCTAGTACATTTTCGTTTAGTTTTTCAAGTTTGCCCCAGACGATGTTAAAGTCTATGTTTAGCGTACGCGCCATGTGCGTGATGACGCTGTTTTGCGCGACTTCTTTTGGGAAAAAGAGCCTGATATTTACGCCCTCGCTCGGCAAAATTTCATCCTCGCCGAGGAATTCCTTCATCTTTTCGTCTGGTTTTAAAAATAGCTCCTCGATTGTGCCACTACCGATTATCTTGCCGCTTTCTAGCAGCACTGCGCAGCGCGCGATGCTTTTTACAACCTCCATCTCGTGCGTAACCAAAACAACGCTGATATTTAGCGTTTGATTGATCTGTTTTAAAAGCTCGAGTATCGAATTTGTCGTATTTGGATCAAGCGCAGATGTCGCCTCGTCGGATAGTAAAATTTTTGGGCTTAGCGCAAGCGCGCGGGCGATGGCGACGCGTTGTTTTTGCCCGCCGCTTAGCTCGCCTGGGTAGCTTGCGGCTTTGCTTGCAAGGCCGACTAGCTCTAGCAGCTCGCTCACTCTTTTTTTGATATCGCCGTCTGAGTAACCCCAAAATTTAAGCGGAGTCGCGACGTTTTCAAACGCTGTTTTTCTCGCCATCAGCGCAAAGTGCTGAAATATCATCCCCACATCTCGCCTAAGTTCTCTTAGCTCTCTGTCTTTTAGCGCCGAGATTTCTTTGTCAAATACCTTTAGGCTGCCGCCTTGATAGTCCTCTAGGCCGTTTATGCAGCGAAGCAGGGTAGATTTACCCGCGCCGCTGTGGCCTACGATGGCGAAAATTTCGCCTTTTTTTACGGTTAGGCTGACGCCGTCTATGATCTGTGTCGCTCCGTAAAATTTCTTTAAATTTTCTATTTTTATCACTCAAATTTCCTCATTCATAATTCCGCCGAAGCGCTACTAAAATTTATAAAATTTCGCGCCTTAGCTCGTCTGCGCTCTTTGGCGAAAGAAGAGCCGGAGCGATGTCAAATATGCTAAGCGCGCCGCACTCGCCCTTTTGCGCCAAACGATACGCCGCGCGCGCGTAGGCTACGAGCACGCTTGCGGTAAATTCGGGATTTGAATCAAGCTTTAGCAAAAACTCGATCAAGTGTTTATTTTCTCCGCGCTCGCCAGTCGCTCCGCTTCGCAGGACGAATCCTCCGTGAGGGATGCCGCCGTGCTCTTTTTTAAGCGTCGCAAGATCGATAAAATGCACGCTCGTGTCGTAGTCGGCGAAGTAGTTTGGCATCGTTTTTATCTCTTTTTCTATGCGCGCTTTATCGGCGCCGTCCTCGGCTACGACGTAGCACTCGCGCAGGTGCTTTTCGCGCGTGCTAAGTTTCGGGTTTTCGCCAGCGCGAACTCGTTCCAAGGCGCTTTCTATCGGCACGGTGTATTGGCGCGCATCCACGACGCCCTCGATTCTGCGGATAGCGTCGGAGTGGCCTTGGCTCACGCCTTTACCCCAAAACGTATAAC
>CAUQHH010000057.1:0-11156 GCA_963517705.1 uncultured Campylobacter sp. | reverse complement strand
TCGCGACCGTAAAATGCGCGATGAACGCGGACGTTTTTAGCAAGATCACCCTTGCAAGCCGCACAAAAAGCAAGTGCGACGCGATCGCTAAGTTTATCAAAGACCGCCTAGGCGTGCAGATCGATACCGCCCAGATCGACGCGGACGACACCGATGCGGTCGTAAATTTAATCAAAAAAACGGGCGCCGAGCTACTACTAAACGTCGCGCTGCCGTATCAGGACCTAACTCTCATGGACGCGTGCTCTCGCGCCGGCATACCTTACATCGACACCGCAAACTACGAGCACCCAGACACCGCAAAATTTGAATACAAGCTACAGTGGGCGAAGGACGACGAGTTTAAAGCCGCAAACACGATGGCGCTTCTTGGCTCTGGCTTTGACCCGGGCGTAACGAACGTATTTTGCGCCTACGCACAGCAAAATCTCTTTGACGAGATCCACGAGATCGACATCCTAGACTGCAACGCGGGCGATCACGGATATCCGTTTGCGACGAATTTTAACCCTGAAATTAACCTGCGCGAAGTAAGCGCAAAAGGTCGCTACTGGGAGCGCGGCGAGTGGAAAGAGACCGAACCGATGCAGATAATGTTCAAATGGGACTACCCGAAAGTCGGCGTCAAAGATAGCTACCTGCTCTATCACGAGGAGCTGGAAAGCTTAGTAAAAAACATCAAAGGGCTAAAACGAATCCGCTTTTTTATGACATTCGGACAGAGCTACCTAACTCACATGAAGTGTCTAGAAAACGTCGGCATGCTACGCATCGACGAAGTCGAGCACAACGGCGTAAAGATCGTGCCGATACAGTTTCTAAAAACCTTGCTGCCTGACCCTGCAAGCCTAGGTCCTCGCACGAAGGGCAAGACCAATATCGGCTGCGTGATACGCGGCCTAAAAGATGGCAAAGAGCGCCAGGTCTATATCTACAACGTCTGCGACCACGAGGCTTGCTACGCCGAGACGGGCGCGCAGGCCGTGAGCTACACGACGGGCGTGCCTGCGATGATCGGCTCGATGATGGTGGCAAAGGGCATTTGGAGCGGAAAAGGCGTCTTTAATATGGAAAATTTCGACGCTAAGCCTTTCATGGACGAGCTAAATAAGCAGGGCTTGCCGTGGGAGATCATCGAAATGGAACCGGGCGAGAGGTATGAAGTTTAGCTAGCGGCTTGTCTTTTTCTACTTATACTTCGTTGAAATTTGATTTTTAATGCTCACGTATCGCATATACGCTCCGCTTAAAAATCGAATTTCGCCTTGTCTAAGCGAAAAATCCTGCACCAAATTTTTATAAATTTCGTTGCTTTTGTTAGCAGTTGCGACCACAATCCATCTAGCGATACTTTGCCTTATTATAGTGTGTCCAAATTTCTAATTTAAATTTAACTCCGTCCGTTAGCAAATTTAGCCCGCCATCTTAACTTCTGTTGCAGCTAAATTTTCAAATTTGATGGCGGTTTTGCGGCATATTTAGAGTTAAATTTCACCGCCAACCAGCCACGTTAGCGCCTTTACTGTGCGCCCTATCTCGTCTGCGTAGTGATTGCCCGGATTTAGCTCAAATTTGCTTCCAACGCCCAAACTCTCAAAGTGCGCAGCGATATCGCGCGTGGCCTCTAGTGCCGTTTTTAGGTATTCGTTTTTGCTCATACTCTCGCGGTCGCCGATCGAGAGATACGCGCGCTCCGGCTTACCCGCAAGATGCGAACCAAGCGCAAACTCGCGAAAATCCTTATACCAAAGCGAGCCCGAAACGCTAGCGACGCGCGTAAATATAGGCGTTTTATAAAGCGAATAAAGCGCAAAAAGTCCGCCTAGCGAGTATCCGCCGATCCCAAGCCATGCCGCATCGCCCGTTCTTTTTAGCACTGCAGGCGCGATCTGCTGCGTTAGTGTTTGCAAATATTCATCCGCCCCGCCCTCAAAAGGCGACTCCTTCTTAAAAAGAGCAGGCATCGGCCATGGCGTCATTTCGGAGCTCCACTCCAGTCCGCCCACTGCCGCGAGCGTAAGATTTACGCCGCCAAGCTCGCTTAAAGCTCGCGCGATCTCGTCCGCCTCGTTGGCAAATGCGCTATAAAATACTATCGGCGCACGAGCCGCATTTTGTGGGCTGCCATCATCTGCCTTTGGCGTCAAATTTTGTGCTCCTATGTGGTAGATTGCGACCCTTTTACGGGCTATTTCAAACTCCTCTTTCACGGCGGCCCCTTTTTGCGTTTGCGTAAATTTTACTTTTTCTTATTTTCGCTTTTTTGCGTATTTAGCGCCTCAAATTTTTGCTTTAAAATTTTAAAAACTTCATGCTTGGATAGCTCGTATTTATCGTATATCACGGCATCGTCGTCGCCGATAGGCTGTATGAGGCCATCAGCGGCGTCGCGGTCTAGTTTGCCTCTTTTAAATCTCACGTTTAAAACGTCGATTTTGCGTTTAGCGTCTACCATGCGAACGCCGATTTCTTCGATATCTTTAAAGTAAAATTTGGCATTCTTGCCGCCCTTTTGTACTAAAAATCCGTCGTCATCGATGCTTAAAAAGCTAACTTGAAATATCTTTTTCACGCAAAAAACGGCGCAGATCACGGCAACGACCATCGTAAAAACGCCCGTCCCGCCTATGCCGTAATAAAAATACCCCGCACACCCCGCCACAAACAGCGCAACCGCCAAAAATAGCGCGCTTACCGCCCCTTTTTTATTTTCTTTCGTCGTCATTTTTTCGCCTTAATTAAATTTTATGGCTCATTATATCTTAAGTTATCGATTTTTCGGCATTACAGAATAAAAAATAATAATAAAGTAGAAAATTCGGCGCAAGCAGATCTTTAAGCGCCGAATTTAAAGATTATTTTATTTTAGCTTCGAGTGAGATTTCTACATCCGGATAGCTTTTGCCACCATGAAAAGGCTTGGCTGAAGCCGCGTATTTTTCAAATGTCTCATTGAGTTTCAAATCAGCCAACAAGTCAATGCCGATTTTAGCCTTTAGTTTACCATCTTCCACCGTATACTGCGTTTTGTAAGACTTTGAGTTTCCTTTTACGCTAACTTCGACTTCAGCTTCGCCCGCTTTTTCGTCGCCGCTTACGGATACAATTTTAGCCATTATTGCGTTGCTGTCAAAGATCATACCGATGCGTTTGTCGCGATCGGGCAACTTTGTATCGATATTTTTAGGATCGATGTTAAACTCAAAGGTTTTTAGAAAATCGGCAAAATTTGCGTTTTCCGCGCTTTTAAAGCCAAGATCTTTAAACGTACCCTCGACGGCTGTTTTGTTAGCTAACTTATAACCAACGAATTTGACGCTAGGGTTGCCATCTACACTAAAAGCAAATGCCGAAGCAGCCAAAATAGATGTGACAAGCGCACCTGAAATAATTTTTTTCATACACTCTCCTTAAGATTAAGATTAATAACTACTATCGTTAAAATGGGAATTATATAATCTTGCTCTTCAAAGAAAGCTTAAAGCGGATATTTTTTATCCTCTTTTTTGAATTGCCGTTTTTATGGTGCTTATAAAGCGCATCTGGAAAATTTCAAACGCGAAAAATACTAAATCGCCGCACTAATTTGCTCCAAATTTAAATTACTCTTTCCTAAAAAGAGATAAAAAACCGCCGCTTCTACCGCACTATCCGAAGCCTGCACGCCGATAATGTTCCCTTTCAAATACCGCGCAAGTCCTAAAATGTAGCCAAATTTAACCAAAGCGGGGTATAATGCTAATAAAATAGCGGCTTAAGGAGGCGAAATGGGTTTAAATTTAAGCAAATTTTACGCGTTTTTTGCCTTTTTTATCTTGATTTTTGCAGGCTGCGCGGATGAAAAGGGGAGCGAGTTTTTTAACGGCTACGTCGAGGGCGATTATCTTTACGTGGCGCCTAGCGTTAGCGGACGGATCGTAAATTTGAGCGTAAAAGAGGGCGCCGCCGTTCAAGAGGGCGAGCCGCTTTTTGTGCTTGATAGCGCCGAAGCGCTAGCAAATTTAGACGCAGCAAAAGCTAACGTAGAAGCTCTAAAAGCCGAGCTAGCCGACCTTAGCACGGGCAAGCGCCCGGAGGAGATCGAGCGGATAAATGCCGAGCTAAAACAAGCTAAGTCCGCGCTTTGGATCGCGGAGGCTAACTACGATCGCGCAAAGTCGCTGCTAGCTAAAAACGCCCTTTCGCAAAAAGATTTCGACGCCGCAAAGGCGGAATTTGACCGCGCAAACGCCCTAGTTAGCGAGCTAAACGCTGCGCTAAAAATCGCAAATTTGCCCGCTAGAAGCGAACAAATAACAAGCCTAAAAGCAAAAATACAAGCAGCCAAAGATAACGAGCGCGCCGCACGGTGGAGACTAGAGCAAACCGCCGTCCTAGCGCCAAAATCCGGACTCGTCGAAGATATATTTTATAAAACGGGCGAGTTCGTCCAAAGCTCGCAGCCAGTGCTATCTCTGCTGCCGCCTAGCGAGGTAAAGATCAGATTTTTCGTGCCCGCAGGCGCGCTGCCTAGCCTGCGCGAGGGGCAAAAAGCGCGCATTAGCTGCGAAGGATGCGTAGACTTTGGCGCTCGCATCGTAAAAATAGCGTCCGCCCCCGAGTACGCTCCGCCCGTCATCTACAACCAAACCTCGCAAAGCACTCTGGTCTATCTAGTCGAAGCCGTACCCGAAAACAACGCAACCACCTTACATCCGTCGCTACCGATAAAAGCGAGGCTAGAGCCGTGAACGCGCAAAATATTTCCGCACAAATTCGGCGTTTAAATTTGGACGAAATTTCGCAGAGGCAAAATTTAAACGCACGCTCTGCTCAAATTTACCGCGCAGACAAAGCTCCGTCGCAGGCTGAAAGAAAATCAAATTTGAGCGGATCAAATTTAGCAAACGAGGTCAAAGCCAAATTTAGCCTTCATAAAAATTTTTGCATAAATTTTAACAGCGCAAATTTGCCGTCAAATTTTAAAAACGCCTCAAATTTAACCGCAAGCCAAAGCTCAAATTTGACTCCAAATTTGGGCCCAAAACAGCAGAGCGGCGACTACGCCGTCGACGTTAGAGGCCTCACCAAAAAATTCGGCAAAAAGATCATCACGAACGGCGTCGACATCAGGGTCAAAAAGGGTAGCGTGTGCGGATTTTTAGGGCCAAACGGCAGCGGCAAGACGACCACGATACGCATGCTTTGCGGTCTTTTAAAGCCAGACGGCGGCAGCGGCAGCTGTCTGGGGTATGATTTTCGTAGCCAAAGCGAAGCCATACGCCTAAAAACGGGCTATATGACGCAGAAATTCGGCTGGTACGACGACCTTAGCGTGAGGGAAAATTTAGAATTTATCGCTAGACTTTTTGCGGTCAAAAACCAAAAAGCCGCCGTAAATCAAATCCTAGACCGCCTAGACCTCGCCCCGCGTCAAAACCATCTAGCGGGCAGTCTATCTGGCGGCTGGAAACAGCGGCTAGCGCTTGCGATGTGCCTCGTGCACGGCCCGGAGCTGCTTTTGCTCGACGAGCCCACGGCGGGCGTAGATCCAAAGGCTAGGCGCGAGTTTTGGGATATCATCCACGAGCTAGCCCGGGACGGCATCACCGTGCTAGTCTCCACGCACTACATGGACGAGGCCGAACGCTGCCGCGAACTCATCTACATCGCCTACGGCAAGATACTAGCCCGCGGCACGCAAGCAGACATCATCGCCGGCTACGATCTAAACATCTGGCAGCTAAGCGGAAATAGAGCGGGAGAAGCGGCGTCGCTGCTATCCTCAAACACCGCGCTTAGCGTTTCGGCTTTCGGTAACGGCTATCACGTAACGGCAAAGGACGAGGCCGCGCTACAAGAGGCGGTTAAGAGCCTTGCGATACCACAAGGCGAGCTAAGCCTAAGACCGATAAAAGCGAGCCTAGAGGATGTTTTCATCCACCTACTAGAGCTTCATAAAGACGAGCGATTTTAGGAGCGGCGATGAAATTTATCTCGTTTTCGCGCACTGCGGCGATGGTCGTTAAGGAATTTCGTCAAATTTTAAGAGACCGCGCGACGCTAGCGATGATCATCGCGATGCCACTGATGCTGATGCTGCTTTTTGGTTACGCGATAAACAACAATCCGCGCCACCTGCCCTCAGTCGTAGTGATCGCAGATAGCGGCGGCAAGCTCACCCGCTCGCTAGTTAGCGCGATGAAAAATACGGAGTTTTTCGACGTCAAACACGTCGGCGCGGACGCAGCTAGAGCCGAAGCCATGATGCAAAGCGGCGAGGCGCAGTTTATTATCTATTTTCCGCCAAATTTAGAACGCGACCTCATGCGAGGCCAAACGCCTAAAATTTTAATCGCCACCGACGCCACCGATCCATCGGCAAACTCGGGCGCCGCGGCCGCTCTGCAAATAGCCTTTGAGCAGGCTCTGGCTAGAGATAAACCCGACTACGCGCAGCCTAGAGCGGAATTTGAGCTGCGCGCGCACTCTCGCTACAACCCGGAGCTACTCACGCGCTATCAGATCATCCCCGGGCTCATGGGTATCTTGCTCACGCTAACGACGATCCTGCTAACGAGTATATCGGTGACGAGGGAGTTTGAGCGCGGTACGATGGAAAATCTCCTCGCCGCTCCGTTGCGCCCGGCCGAGGTGATGATAGGCAAAATTTTACCCTACCTGCTCATAGCCTACCTGCAAGTAGGCGCTCTTTTGTTGATAGCGAGGCTACTTTTCGGGTTACCCGCTATCGGCGACTGGGTAGCGCTTTTTACGGCTTGCACCTTGCTGATGCTTGCAAATTTGGGCGTGGGTTTTACCTTTAGCACGCTAGCTCGCAGCCAGCTGCAGGCGATGCAGATGACTTATTTTTTCTTTTTGCCTTCGATGCTGCTGTCGGGGTTTATGTTTCCTTTTTACGGGATGCCGGCGTGGGCACGATTTATCGGCGAGTGCTTTCCGCTGACGCATTTTTTGCGTATCATTAGAGGCGTATGGCTAAAAAGCGCCCAGCTTAGCGATTTTTACTACGACCTGGCCGCGATTTTGGCGTTTTTATGCGTTAGCACGGCCATATCGCTCGCTAGATATAAAAGGACGCTGGATTAGCCTACTCAGGATCGTCGCTAAACTCGTTATCTCTAAAAATTTTATAAAAATCGATAAACCAAAGCGCAAACGCTACGGCGATGAGAGTTGCGGGCAGATGTATATAAAATCCGCTCCAAACGTAAGCCAAAAAGCCCCTGCAAATGCCGGCAACGATAACGAGCGCAAAGGCGATCTTGCTCAGGCGTAAAAACTCAAGCTCTTGTCCGCTGTGACGCAGGCCCGCAATGTTAAAAATAAGCATAATGCTAAAAATAATGCCGTTTAGCGCGATGACGTGCAGCATATTTGTCTCCAGCCCAAGCCCTAAAATCCCGCTTGCGCCGTAAAGAACATACGCCGCGGCCAGCAAAAGCTGCATCAGGTAGTAATAAATCACAAAGCTATGACGCAAAAGCTCCTTGTAGTGCCACTCTTTTAGCTTGGCTAAGATCGCGCTACCGCAGGCTATCGCGGCAAAATTTATAGCCTTGCTACCCTCAAAAAACAAGCTCGCTAACAAAAACGCGCAAACGCTAACGATCGCGATGTTTTTATAAACGAAATTTGGCACAAAGGCCGCGTCTTGCATGCCAGGCTCGCGGTTTAGCGCCTCCTTGCCAAGCACCACGCTAACGCGAAAAGATATAAGCAAAATCGCGATAACGTGCAGGTGAATTTGTAAATTTAAAAATTTCTCCTCGCCGCTAAGCAGATAGTAAATCTCAAAGCCCAAAATACCGAGCAAGAATGCCAAAACGCCCAGCTGATCGTCGTTTTTATCAAGCCAGATCATATAAACGCAAAGCCCGGCCAGATACGCCCAAAAAAGCGCCATAAAAAAGTGCGCCGCAAACAGGCTAAAAAATGCGCTAACAAAACTCGCCGCAAAAAACAAAAACATAGCGTAGGCGTGCTTTTTTAGCCCTCCGCTAAAATTCACCCAATCAGTTAGCCCCGTTAGTAAAAATCCCGCATACGCAAGGGCTGCAACAAGGTGCAAAAAGATAAATTTGTGCCAGCTAACAAAATCCACAGGCGTAAAAAATATCGCCCCGCCTAGCACCGCGCAAACCGCGCTCGTAAGGAAAAAAATTCTCATCGGATGAGTAAAAAAGTCGTTAATCATAATAAATTTTTCCTTTAAAATTTTCATCTATTACGCCGCTAGCGTAGGCAAAATCCCGCTGCGAAAAGGCGCGGTCAAGCTCCAGCTCGCGCTCGATCACCGCGCCCTTGCTGGCTAAAAAGCAAATTTTACTAGACATGCGCGCGGCCTCCATCCTGTCGTGAGTCACTAGCACGACGCTCATACCCTCCTCGACGCGGCGCGTGACGATGTCGATTAAAATTTCCTTCATATCATAATCAAGCCCCGAAAACGGCTCGTCCATCAGTAGTAAATCAGGCTTTGTCACGATCGCCCGCACGAAGGCCACCCTTTGGCGCATGCCGCCGCTTAGCTCGTCAGGGTATTTTAGCGCGTCTTTTTCCGTTAGCCCAAGCCTAGCAAAGAGCTCTAGTACGGCCTTTTCGTTAGGCTCATCCATCACGAGCAGCACATTTTCAAGCGCATTTTTCCACTCGAGCAGGCGATTTTCCTGAAAGAGATAGGTCGTTTTGTTAAATTTATTGATTATTTTTCCCTTGCGCGGATCGATAAGCCCCGATATCAGGCGCAGGATCGTGGTTTTACCGCACCCGCTCGCACCAAACAGCGTCACTACTTCGCCCGCGCCGACCTTTAAACTAAAATCGCGCACGACCTTGTCGCGTAAAATTTCGTATTCTAAATTTTGAAGTTCCAGCATAGCAAACTACCTTTTCCACGGCATTAGCGTGATCTTGAGCGGCTCGATAACCAGATACTCAAAAAGCATAATGATAGCGATAGTGAGCACGACGTAGGCCATCACCTCGGTGGTATCTAGCATCACGCGCGCGTTTGCGATCTTTGCGCCCATACCGTCGTTCGCACCCAGCAGCTCGCCCATGATGACGATCTTTACGCCCATACCTACGGCGACGCTTAGCGAGCTGATGATGTGGCTAGTTAGGTGCGGAACGTAAAGGTGGCGGATTTTTTTCCAAACGCCTAGTTTATAGGCGTCAAACATCTCCTTTAGCTCCTCGCTAACGCTCATCATGCCAACCATCGAGCTAGCAAAGGTTAGCGGCAAAACCGTGATGATGATCGTAAAGATGGTGCTCGCGTTTCCAAACCCAAACCAAAATATAGCTAAAACGATCCAAATAATAGGCGGCATAGAAAGCAGCGTCGTGATCACGGGCTTTAAAAACGCGGCAAAGCTTCTATACGCTCCAGCAACCAGCCCCAGCGTGATACCGATGGCACAGGCCGTACCGACTCCGACTAGAGAGCGCACGAGAGTGATGTTTATCTCGCTATTTTTATAGTCCGCCAAAAGCTCGTACGCCCGCACGAAAACAGCCTGCGGAGCCGGGAGTAAAAACTCACCCCCCAGCTCGCTACCGATCTGCCAAAGCGCGATGATAAGCGCTATCGTCGCAAGGCCGCTAAAGCCGCCCCAAAGGTAGTCCGCGACCTTTAAAAACGCGCCGCGGTCTTTTTTGACGTTATCGACGAGTATCATAAAAATAGGCTCTTATCAGGCATTTTGCCGCCCAAAAGCTTAGGATTTAGCTCAAAAAGCACCTCAAAAAAGCTCATAAGCTCGTCGGTTAAATCCTTAGCCTTTGTCACGGTCAAATTTGAACGCTCAAACGCATTTGCAAGTGCAGGCTCCGGAGCCGGCAGGTACTGCGCGCCGATTTGTGCCGCGCTTTGTTTGTTTTCTAGGATCCATTTTAGAGCGTTTTGCATATCTTTGTGAAATATCTCAAAAACCTCCCTGTTTGCGTTATAGTAGTCTAGATCCACGATGAGACCTGCCTGCGGGATATATGGCTTGATACCAAAGCTCTCGCCCCAAACCTCAGGCAGCTCAAAGCCCACGCGCACGTCCACGCCCATTTTTTTACCGCGCAGTATCGCAGCCGAGCTCATTGGCTCGATCGACAAGGCCGCGTCGAAATCCTTTTGCAAAAACAGCCCTATAGCTTCTGGCGGAGTTTGGACGTAGTTGATCTCGATTTTAGAGATATCTACGCCTCGTTTTTTGCAGATGGCGCGCAGCACGAGGTCGGGCATATCGTTTTTAAACGGCATGATTAGCTTTTTGCCGATTAGATCCTCGATGCTTTTGATACTAGGGTCTTTAACGAGGATATTTTGAAGGCCGTTAGTCATGATGTTTAGCAGGCCGAAATTCATACCCTGATTGGCCAAATTTACGCCCACGTTGCTAGGCGCCGCGGTTAGTTTCATCTCGCCGCTAGCTACGCCCGCGCGCAGCTGATCGGGGCTATTCCAGATCCTTAGCTTTATGTCGTGAGTTTTGGTTAGCTCGCCTTGCAAGCTCGCCACGGCCAGCATAGTGCTAGGGATCGCGGGCATCCCCCACACGTCAAATCTCTCTTTAGCAAGCAAATTTGGCGCAAACGCAGTCGCACCTAGCGCCGCACCGAGTCCTAAAAATCCTCGTCTGTTCATAGCTTTCTCCTTGTGTTAAGATTTTAAATTTTATTTCGCTTCGCTTTGCGGATCGCCCCCAGGCGTCAAAATTGACGATCAAATTTGAATGTTAAATTTGATCGTCAAATTTTACTCACCGAGACCCGCATCGTAAAAATGCTAAATTTACTCGAGGCAAATTTGACTTTACCTCAACCAATTTTTGATAATTATACCCAAGATTTAAATCAAAAATCTTGATCTAAATTTTGTTTTTTTGCTGATTTGGGTTGTTAAATTTGAGCGTTAAATTTAAATACTCAAATTTTTAAAATCCAACTTTTTTGTAGCATACTAGCCCTGCGACGCGAGAAGATGCCGCGCTGCGTATAGGCTAAATTTGCCGCTACCGCACTGCAAATTTTAAATTTACATTTTCAAGATGCGGGTCTCGGCGACCCGAATTTGCAAATTTGACCTCAAATTTGAATCAAAAAAATAAGGCGAAGTATTTTTGTTCTAGACGAGGCGCTTTTAAATTTGGCGACGGGAG
>CAUQHH010000056.1:0-11443 GCA_963517705.1 uncultured Campylobacter sp. | reverse complement strand
CTATCGCCAGCTTGCCTCATGCCTCGCGCTCGTATTATTAAAGCTACAAATTTACGGTTATTTTTATTAAATTTGAATGTTTTAAAATCAAAGTATCTAAAAGTAACATTAACTAAAAGAACTAAATATTATTCATTATCTTAATCTCCTTTTTACTCATTCCTAAGGTTCGCGACTGTATATTACCTATGTATTTACTTTATTTTTAAGGAGGCTTTATGCAAGAGGCAAACGACGGCAAAAAGCTAGCGATCGGCACCGTTGCCTTGATCCTAGCTATCGTCTTTTTCGGCGGTTTCTTAAAGGATGTCGCAGGCGGTATTTTTGATTTCGGTAAGCTAACCGGACAGTTCCCGGAGTGGTTTAAGACCGCAGGCGGCACAAGCGCAAAGGGCGGTTTTATATTTGCACTTAGTCTCGTTCCAGCGATCATGCTAGCTCTTGGGTTTGTCGCGATATTTGAGAGATATTACGCGCTTTATGCGGCTTCGCGCTGGCTCACTCCCGTGTTAAAGCCTCTCATCGGTATCCCGGGCTGCTGCTCGATCTCGCTCATAGCTAGCACGCAAAGTACCGACGCAGGTAGCTCTACGGCTAAATTTTTACGCCAAGACGGCAAGATCACGCACAAAGAGCTTTTGATATTTGCCGCGTTTCAGTTTAGCGCGGGCGCGATGATCACGAATTTCCTAGCGTCTTTCGCTCCGTTGCTTACGGTAGCCGATAAAAATGGAGCCCTAGCGCCTATGTCTATCGCGGCGGGCTTAGGAATCATTTTGGTGTTTAAGGTATTTGGAGCAAATTTGATGAGACTTTACGTCAAAAAATTCGTAAAAGACGGGGAGACTGAAGTATGAGCGAGCAAGCTAATAATAAATTATTAACCGACGTTTTCGTAGAAGGCGCTAGAAAGGGCTGGGATATCGCCGTTCACAACACTATCCCAAACGTCCTTATGGCTTTTGTTATCATCCACATCTTAAAAGTCTCTGGCGCGCTTGACATCATAGGCAAGTATCTTGGGTTTGTTATGCTACCGCTTGGGCTTCCCGGCGAGTCGATAGCGGTCATAATGGCGGCGTTTCTTAGCTGGGGCGGATCTGCGGGCGTGCTAGTGGCGCTAGTTCAGGGCGGAACCCTAACGGCTCCGGATATCGCCGTACTGATCCCAGGTATGGCGCTAGTAGGTTCTACGGTGCAGTATATGGGTCGCGTGCTAGGCGTGCTAGGAATTCCAGGCAAGCACTACTTGGTATTATTTGGCATATGTATCCTAAACGCCTATCTAGCGATGTTCGTGATGAGCCTCATCGTATAAAGGATGATCTATGAAACAAGAGGAGCTAAAACAATATATAGCCGAGCTAAAGGAGCTAACAGATATAGAGAGTCCGACGTCTAGCGTAGAGGGCGTAAATGGCGTCGCAAAGTGGTTTATGAATAAAGCAGAAACGCTGGGCTTAAAGCATGAAAAGGTAGCGCTTGGCACCGATAAGGTCGCTGACTGCCTACTGATCTCAAACAACCCAAACGCGGCGAAATTTGACGTGCTTTTCGTCGCGCATATGGATACGGTTTTTCCCGTAGGCTCGGTGCAAAGTACGCCTTTTACCGAAAATGAGGGCAAGGTAAACGCGCTAGGCGTCATCGACGACAAGGGCGGCGCGCTGCTATCGCTCTACGTCATCAAGGAGCTTGATCTTAGTAAAATCAACGTCGCTTTGTTTCTAAACTCGCACGAGGAGACGGGGTCAAATTTCGCCAAAGAAAAGATCCGCGAATACGCGAGAAAGTCCAAATTTTGCCTCGTGATGGAGCCAGCTCGCGAGGACGGCTCGATGGTGGCGACTAGAAAAGGCGTGATGACCTACGTGATAGATTTTCACGGCGTGGGCGCGCATGCTGGCAATCATCCCGAGCTTGGCCGCTCGGCGCTCGTCGAGGCGGCGAATTTTGTAGTCGAGCTATCAAGACTGACCGATTTTGCGGCTGGACATACCTTTAACTCCATCATCACAAACGGCGGCACCGCGCACAATGTCGTACCCGAGTTTGCCAGCGTGACCTGCGAGATGCGGTATAAATTTGCCTCCTCGGTCGAGTTTTTTAACAAAAAGCTGGACGAAATCCTAAGCAAACCTTTCATAAACGGCGTAACGCACAAAAAGACGCTAATCAACGAAGAGGCGCCGATGATAGACGAGCAAAATTTGCCGAGGATCAAAGCGATATTTGACGAGGATCAAAGCGATATTTGACGAGGTCGCCAAAGAAACGGGCGTGAAGGTGAGCTGGGTGGACGCTGGCGGTCTAAGCGACGGCAACATCACGGCCTCGGCTGGCTGCCCGACGATCGACGGACTGGGGCCAACCGGCGGAAATATGCACACTAAAAACGAATACATGGAAGTTGACTCCGTCGTACCGAAGTGCAATCTCGTGTTAGACGTCATCAAAAAGCTTGTTTGATTTAGCGGCAAAAGGGTAAAATTTGGCTCTTTTGCCTTAAATTTTGAAATTTGAAAGCCTTGAAACTTTGTTTAAATTTTAGAGGCGATTTTTTTACGCAGACTTATTAAAATATTGTCCAAATATAATCAAATTATCAACTTTATTTAACGATACGAAGTAAATTTAGCGGCTTGGGCTTTATTTTTTGTTCATTTTTTAGTAAAATGGGCGCTAAATTTAAAGGAAAAAATATGCCAAAAGACGCAAACGGTACCGAACTAAACGCCGGAGATAACGTAACTCTAATCAAAGACCTAAAAGTAAAAGGCGCGGGCGCGACGCTAAAGCGCGGAACCATGGTGAAAAATATAAAAATCACGGACGACGACAAAGAAATCGAAGGCAAGATCGATAAAATGGGCGTCATCGTGCTAAAAACGGAGTTTTTAAAGAAGGCCTAGTTTAAATTTGCGCGGTGATTATGCGCTGGCGGCGTGCAAGTCGTTTATTAAAGACGGATATGTATATATTAAAAATATTAAGCAGAGTTGTTAAGATTGCGGCGTTTTTTATAGTTGTTGTACTGTTTTTCTTATTGATAGTGTATTTAGCTATTCAAATTTCGCCGTTTTTTAAATTTCCGTACGTAAAAGATCGAGATTTGATTAAATTTAAAGCATTGACGGGCTTAGAAGGCGAAACTCTACTGATATATCGCAAGAAGGTTCCTGATGGTGTTTGTTTTAATAAATGGCAGACCTGTATCTGTTATACGCATTTTATAAAAGCGGATGGGCCTTTTACTACAACGCAACAAACGATGACGCTAGATGGCTATGATCTTGTTCCCAAGTCCGACTGTGTAGCGCAAACTAAAAATTTACATGAATTGAAATTATCGTGGGCAGCACCGTTTTATCACTATGCCGGCAGTCGGGAGTATTTGATTTACGGTTCGACTGAAAATTTAAACCTAACCGTGTTAATGAACGATAAAAGACAGATATGGCACAAAGAGGATCATATACCGTGGGGACAGCCGATAAAATATGATCATGAGGTGATTTTATATCCCGAGTTTAATATGATTCAAATAAATACTTTAGGGCATTATAGCGTGCGTTAAAAAGCTATCCTTAAACCCGAAAAAGTTATAATCGCGCCCAAGGTATGGCAAGTGATTGCTTTTGCGTAGGCAAAAGAGGAAAGTCCGAGCTGCAATAAGACGGAGTTCCATCTAACGGATGGCTGGGGTGACCCAAGGGACAGTGTAACAGAAAGCAAACTACCGCTTCGGCGGTAAAGGTGAAACGGCGGAGTAAGAGCCCACCAGCGCGGCGTGCAAGCGTGGCGGCTATATAAACCCAACTCGCAGCAAGAAGGGATGGTTTTGAGTCTTATGTCAAACCCTTCGCTAGAGCCAAATTGTAAAATTTGGAGTAGATAAATAATCACTCACGACAGAACTCGGCTTATCGCCATGCCTTTTACTACTTTTATTTCATCAAATTTAGCTAGCTTGGATTTTTTAAATTCGTGGGTTTGGTTGCGATAAACCGCTATCTGGACGGCGCGTTTTGCGAAGCTTGGCAAATTTAAGCTGAGGTTTGCGGCGAGCAGCAGAGTAAAATTTGATCAAATTTGGCGAGGCGGAATCGGGTTTAAATTTGACGGCTACGGACAGGGTTTAAGTTTGAAACGGCGCAAGGCGCGTTTTATTTGATTTTAAATATCCCAAATTTCTAAAATTTGCGGACATATGGTGCTAACGGCTAGCTTAAATTTAGATTTTTGTTCGTCGTTTGGCTCATTTATGGTTTCAAATTTTCCAAACAGCTCGGCGACTTCAAGCCAGCCCGCGATATCTAGATCAAATTTAACTAAATTTGACGCGCAAAGATAACCCGCGTCATGATCGTAAAAAGCAACCTTGCCGTCATCTAAACAGACAAGCCACAGATCACCCGTGCCCGTATCTGCAAAGATATAAAACTTGCGCACTATCTCGCTCTCGCCCTCAAAGACAAATTTCGTTTCATTGTTAAATTTGGCTAATTCATGCTCCTTTAGCACTCTAAAGTCGCCCGCTATCTCCATGCCCAGCTTGTTTCGCAATGCGTCCTTTACGTCTTTTTTTGCCATATTTTTTGCCTTTGCGGGATAAAATTTAGAAGGGAATTTGAGATAAAAAGCGCCGTAAATTTGGGAAATTATTTACGACGCTATATATTTTTTTACGTTTTTTAGTTTTTCTAGCTCTTTGCCGAGCTCGGTTCTGTTTTTTTGTATCAAATTTATAGCTGCACCCAGAAGCTCCTGAGCTTGCAGGGCATCCTCTAGGCTGTCAAATTTACTAGGAGTCTCGCCCGCTAGTGCCGCGATAGCCTCCGCGTCATTGCTAGCGACGGCTATTTTTAGCTCATCCAGCCACATCGGCTTGCCCCGTGCCAGTCGTCTCTTTCCATGCTTCAAGCAGCTGTTTGGTTACGCTCACGACCTCGTTTAGGCTCTGCTCGTCGTTGTTTATATTTGCCATTGACAGCAGTTGGATCTGCCTCGTATAAAGCCCGCTTAGATAGTGTGCGATGCTACCTTGGTTGTAGTCTAGCGAGTTTAAAAGCTCGATAAAGATGGCGTTCGTGCGGTTTATGAAATATACTTTTTTCTCCACGTCGTTATCTTGCATCGCTTTTCTAGCTCTAAAAATAAATCTCAAAACGCCCTCGTAAAGCATCTCGATAAGCTTGGTAGGCGACTCGATGCCGCCTACCGTATTTTGCGAATACGCCGCGTGTGCAGTGTTGTATTGCATAAAATTACCTTTTTATTTCTTGTTATATTCGGCTTCGATCATCGATTTTAGCGACGAAAATTCGTTGTTTAGCTTGCTGATGATCTTATCGTACGCCAAAAATCGCTCTTCCATCGTGGCGTATTTTGCGTCCAGCGACTTTTGCGTTTTTTCTTTTTCAGAGTCTAGCGACTTTTTCTCGTCTACTAGGCTTTTGGCATACTTGGTTATAGAGCCGTCTTTTGAGTTGATTAGCCTATCTACGGCTTTTTTAGTAGACGCAAATATCCCGTTTACTGTCGTGTTTTTCGGCGTTACGGTTGATTCGCTAAAGCCCACTGCATTTAGCGCTGCGGCAGAGCCTTTTATGCTTATCGCCGTACCATTTGTCGTTTTTAGCGATATGCCGTCTTCGTTTGCGGTTAGAGTCGCTTGTATGCCCGATATCCCAGCGTCGTTTATGGCTTTTAGTAGCGCTAGCGCGTTTTCTTTTGCAGAATTTGACGCAGGCGTGGCGGCTAAATTTATCTTTTTGCCGTTTATCACGAGATCGTCGCCGCCTAGAGTGAGCGCGCCGCTATCTATGGGTTTTGAGCTAAGAACCTGAGCCGTACTGTAGGTAGTGCCGCCGGCAAATATCTTTTGCACGCTTTCTAGGTCTTGATCTAGTTTTGAGGTTAGCTTTGAGCTATTTAGCTCTAGCAGGCCTTCTTTATTTAGGCTTAGACCGTAGTCGGCTAAATTTGCCGTCTTTGTTACGTTATCTTTCGTATAGGTCTGATTGCCGAATAAAATTTTATTTAGCGTCGATTTTATCGTATTTATCTCGCTTACGCCCTGGAATGTACCAGATTTTTTAGTGTCCGAATCATAATCTGTAGCGACTTTTAGGTTGTTTACGAGATTGTTATACGCCGTTACCATGCTTTGCATGCTCTCTTTTATCGCACTGGTGTCCTCTTTGACGCTAAAAGTCGTCTTGCCCGTATCTTTTAGTTTTATCGTCATTCCTAAATTTAGATCTTTTACCTCGTTGCCGCTTCGTTTTATCGTAATGCCGTTGTAGACGAACTCGGCGTCTTGTGCCGTTGAGATTTTATTATTTGCGATGTTTGCGCTATCCCAGCCTAATTTTTGCAAAACGTCGTCCGCGCCGGTTAGGGCCGTACCGTTACTATCGACATTTGTTATCTCGACTTTATTTTCTGCGCCGGTTTCTTTGGACTGCAATATAAGCTGATACGGATCTTCGCCGCCAACCTTCATCGCTTTTGCCGAGACGGCGCCGTTTGTGACCTCGTTGATCTTATCGGCTAGCTCTTCTAGCGTAGTGGAGTTTTTAACCTCGATTTTATAGGTTTGGTCTCCGACTTTTATACCAAAGGTTCCGTTTTTGCCGATAAACGAGCTTGAGGTGGCAAATTTGGTGCTTTGATAAACGTCTTTTTTAGCTAGTTGTTTAACGTCTACCTCGATATCTTGTACCGCGACGCCCGCACTCACGCTTATATCTGCGCTTTTACCGTCCGAGCTAGTGGTTCTTTTTTGATACGAGCTATCGTCCGCTAGGGTTGAAACAGAGGAGCGAAATGTACCGATCAGCGTTTTTAGAGCGGTCAGATCTTTTTGTTTTGTCGCGTTTGCCGTGATTTTCGCGGTTACGGGTTTTATCTGACCCGCTTCGTCGGCGGCTTTTAGCTTATCTATAACGTCTTGCGTTAAAACTTGGCTACCAAAGCCAAGCGAAGAAACTTTACCTAGTGCCATTTTTAGCTCTCCTTGTCAAATAAAACTCCGACCGCCTCTCTAAAATATTCGCTTAGCTTCATTGCCTGTTCGGTCGGGATTTTGCGGATTACTTCGCCCGTTTTCATCTCCATAACGTTTACGTACATCGCGCCTATTTTATCGTTGTAACCAAAACGGATGCTAGTGCCTAGATCTTCCATTTGTTTATTTAGCTTTTCCGTGGCTTCTTTTACTTCTTTGCTTAGCGTTTCGTTGTTTTGCTCGGTTAAATTTCGAGTCGTATCTTGCTGGATCTGCGTCCTTTCGACCTCTCTGGTTTGCGTAGAGCTTTGTGTATGCGAGCTTGTAGCTACGTTTGCCATCGGCTGGCTCGCTACTTTGAAAATTTCCATATTTTCTCCTTTAAATATTTGCTAGCTTCTATATCGTCAAATTTGCAAATTTTTTTAGCCCCGTTCGGGAAATTTTTTGCTTAATTTAAATTTTCGCATAAATTTGTTAAAATCCAGCCTAAATCAAGGCGAGAAAAAGGAGAATTCGTGAAAATTTCATTTGAATGCGACTGTATTTTGTTAGGGGAGTCGCTAAGGCTATTTTTGAGGGATTTTATCTCGCCTAGAAAAGATTGCGACTTTATCGTGGCGGACAAAAAGATAGAGGCCAAAAAGCCCGTTTTCGTGATCGCCGAGCACTCGCCTCATCTAAAAATCCCTTTTAGCAAAGAGGCCCTTATCTCCGCGCTTGAGGAGTTTTACTCGGCGATTCAGTTTTCAGAGCCTATCGCACCCTCTCGCACGACCTCGCCCGCATTTGTTATAAAAGAAGAAGCCGCACCGCAAAACGGTTCAAATTTGGAGCTTGAAGTTTCAAATTTGATAGATAAATTTAAAGAAGAGCTGCTCGCGCTTTTAAGGAAAGCCCGTTGAAAAATCTCTACGCAACGATCTCAAGCGGTAAATTTAAAGGTAAAAAGCTGCTTTTGCCATCGCTTCAAACAACAAGAAGCACCAAAAGCATCGTCAATGGTTCGTTTTTCGACTCGTTTCGCTACGAGCTAGCGGGTAAGGTTTTTATCGAGGCTTTCGGCGGTAGCGCACTGATGGCCGCAGAAGCGCTAAGCAACGGCGCTGCAAAGGCCTACGCAGTAGAAATCGACAAAAACGCCTATAAGATCGCACTGCAAAACGCTAAACTTATCGGCGACGAGTTAGAAATCGTAAACGGCGATACATTTAGCACTACGCCCGCCATCGTCGCGAGACAAAATTTGCCCGTTATTTTGTACCTAGATCCGCCTTTTGATATCAGAGACGGCTTTGCGGATATTTATGAAAAGTGCGTAAATTTGGTGCTAAATTTGCCTAAAGATAAAATTTACCTGATCGCTTTTGAGCATGCTAGCCATATAAATTTACCCGAAAATATCGGGGCTTTTACGCTTTTAAAATCTAAAAAATTCGGAAATACCTCGCTTAGCTACTATTCTTAAATTCTTGCGTAAAATTTGGAATACTAATTGCTTTTAGTCCTTGAAAATACAAATTTAAGGACTAAAATGAAACTAGCGGCATGCTTGCTGAGCCTTGCTATATCGGCTTTTGCGGCGCAGATAAAGGACATCGCAAACGTCGTGGGCGTGAGGGAAAATCAGCTGATCGGATACGGTCTGGTTGTCGGTCTAAACGGCTCTGGCGACGGCAGTAGCTCGGAGTTTACGATCCAGTCTCTTTCAAATATGCTTCAAAGCGTGAACGTAAAAATAAAGCCAGACGATATCAAATCAAAAAACACCGCCGCGGTAATGGTTATCGCAAAGCTACCTCCGTTTGCAAGGCAAGGCGATAAGCTCGACGTCGTCATCTCATCTATCGGCGATGCAAAGAGCCTTCAGGGCGGAACGCTTTTGATGACTCCGCTTAAGGGCGTGGACGGCGACATTTACGCTCTAGCTCAGGGCTCGCTAACTATAGGCGGCAAAACCGCATCTCGCGGAGGCGGAAGTAAAGGCGGCAACCACGTAACCGCGGGCACGATCCCAAGCGGCGCAATCGTGGAGCGCGAGATCGCGTACGATATCTATAATCAAGAAGCGATATTTTTAAGCTTAAAAGAGTCGAATTTTGACACAGCTTCAAACATCCAAAGAGCGGTAAATTTAAATGTAGGCGGCGATAGCGCCGTAGCGGTTGACTCCAGAACGATCAGGATCGCTAAGCCAAACGGCGCAAACATGGTCGACTTCGTAGCTAGGGTGTTAAATTTGGATGTGGATTATAAAGCGCTAGATAAGATCGTAATCGACGAGCGTACCGGCACGATAGTAAGCGGTATAAATATCACGGTCGATCCCGTCGTCATCACGCACGGCGATATCACGATAAAGATAGAACCTAGCTCATATGACGATATGGCGGCAAATCAGCAAACAATCGATCTACAAGACGGCGCAGCTGTAGATCCGCTAACTAATATGCTAAAAATCAGCGGCGAAAAAACAACCGTAGCTAGCGTCGCAAGGGCGCTAAGCAAGATGGGCGCGACGCCTAGCGATATCATCGCGATAATGGAAAATCTAAAACGCGTAGGCGCTATACATGTAAATTTGGAGATAATATAATGTTAAACGTAGACAGTTCGGCGGCTTTAAGCTCGTATAGTAAATTTGCCACGAGCTCTATCGAAAATAGGCGTGCAGATAAGCCTCAGAGCGAGCAAGACACGCTTTTAAAAGAGCAAACCGACGCTTTTGAGGCGTTTTTAGTTAAAAGCGTGCTAGATATCGCGCTAAAAGACGAAAATCCGTTATTTGGCAAAGATGCCGGAGACGAGATATATCACTCGATGTATAACGATACTATGAGTAAGGCTCTGAGCGGTAATTTGGGCTTTAGCGAACTTTTATTCAATTATTTGAAAGAAAGGGCTTAAGAAATTTCAAAATTTGCCGATTTAGTTTCTAACAAATCTAAAAAGGCTTGAAAATGATAGGAACTTTGGGAGCTAAACTGGGCATGAGCCCGCAGCAAATCACTCGCTCAAACGACGTAAAAAAGAGCGAAAACATGGAAAAAACACAAGGCAAAGAAGAAAGCAAGGTTGCAAAGATAGCCGAGCAGATCGCAAACGGAACATATAAACTAGATATGTCCAAGACTGCAAAAGCCGTTGCCGATACGCTTTTATAAGATTTTTTGTCCTTGCGTAAAAAGAAAGGACAAAAATGCTTAAAAGATATTTGGATGAGGCGATGGGCGTACTAGACGAGCTCATCGCTCAAACTACGGAAGATATAGAAAAGATAAAACTAGCCGATCACAGCAGGGTCGATGATAGCGTTAGACGCAAAAATGAGCTGGTTAAAAAATTCGAATCTATAAAATCGCTGCTAGATAAAGAGCTTTTAAGAGTCTCAAAGGAAAACGGCGGGGCAAATTTAAGCTCAATCCTAGATGATGAGGTAAAATCATCTCTCGCGCTTATGCGCTCAAAGCTTGAAGAGCTCTACTCAAAAAACAAAGAATACGCAAAATACGTCGTCGGAGTGAAAGAATTTTTCGATAGCTTGCTAAAAAATATGTTTAAAAGCGAGCCCGGCAACTACGACAAAGAAGGCTTGACGCCTGAAAGTTTATTTAAAACGAGGGTTTAAAAATGGCTAATATTTTTTCGTCTTTACATATCGGAATGAGCGGCCTAGACGCCGCGCAAACGCAAATCACTACGACAGGACACAATATCACAAACGCCGACAGTGAGCACTACACCAGACAGCGCGTCGTGCAGTCTGCTAGAGAGCCTTTTCACGATATGCCGGGCGACATCGGTACTGGCACTAAGGTCGATACGGTCGTGCGCGTGCATGACGAGTTTACATTCGCTAGACTTCGTACTTCAAATATAAATTTAGAATCAAGCGAATATAAAAAGCAAATTTTAGAGGAAATTTCTCAGCGCTTCCCCGATCTGCAAAGCGTGGGTATAGGCAGAGATTTGCAAAATTATTTTAACGCGTGGAACAACCTCGCTTCAAACCCGACAGAAGGATCGCAGAAAGTAAACTTACTAAATTCGGCCGCAACGCTATCAAACAGTATCAACAAAGCCCACGATATGCTAACCAAGATCCAAAAGGATGTAGACTCTCAGGTGGAAGTCGCCGTAAATGAAATCAACAAATACGCCAAGCAAATCGCGCAGATAAATAAAGAGATCGTGCGCGTCGAATCAGTCGGCACTACTAGAGCAAACGATCTGCGCGACAAACGCGATCAGCTCGAACTAGCGATGTCAAAATTTGCGGGTATAAGCGTATTTAAAGGGCAGCTACAAAGTAACAATATCGATCCGACCGTAACCGATATGGGTACCAAGCATCAGATAAATATTTCAGGATTTAATATCGTAGACGGTACGACGTATCACCCGCTAACAGTCGACAGGATAAGCGACAAG
>CAUQHH010000055.1:0-11448 GCA_963517705.1 uncultured Campylobacter sp. | reverse complement strand
AGACGGCGTGGCGCAGGGGGTTAAATTTTACCTCACGCCCGATTTTTCAAAGATAAACATCAAGCTTTTCGTCGATGTTTTAGGGCAGGTATTTTTCGCGCTTTCGCTTGGTTTTGGCGTGATGATCACGCTTTCAAGCTTTGTTAAAAAAGACGAAGGACTCGTGAAAATTTCGATCATCACGGGCATCCTAAACACCCTCATCGCCGTGCTTGCGGGCTTTATGATATTTCCGTCGCTCTTTAGCTACGGCGTATCTCCCGATAGCGGCCCAAGCCTCGTGTTTAAGAGCTTGCCGATCGTTTTTTCGCATATGCCTTTTGGCGGATTTTTTGCGGTGGCGTTTTTTGCTCTGCTGATGATCGCCGCGCTCACGACCTCGCTGCCGATCTACGAGGTTATCATTACGACACTTCAGGAGAAATTTAAAATCAAGCGCAAAAGCGCGATCTTGCTGGTGCTTGGCACGATATTTATATTTGGAAATTTACCGTCCTTGATGGCTACGAACTTGCTTGCGGACGTTAAAATTTTCGGTAAAAATATCTTTGACGCATACGACGCCATCAGCGCTACGATATTTTTCGTGCTGACCTCGCTTGGGTGCGCGATATTTGTAGGCTGGGTGCTAAAAGACGAAGCAAAACGCGAGATAATGCAGGGCAGCGAAAAATACGCAAAACTCGTAAATATCTGGTTTTGGTATATCAAATTCGTCGTTCCGTTTATCATTTTGGTGCTTTTTATCAGCTCGTTTTACGATAATTTTTTAAAGTAAATTTGATGGCACATCTCGTAAATTTAGCTAACGGCGACCGCTTAAATTTGCGCGTGCAGGATAAAATTTTAATCAGCGAGAGCATCAAAAACGGCAAAACTAGGCAGACGCAAAAGGAGTTTGCAAACGCGGACGAAGCGCAAAAAGCCTGCGTGAAAAAGGAGTGGGAGAGCCTAAAGAAAGGCTACGTCCTGCAAAACGCAGACGCCAAAGCGGGCGAGGCGAGTTTGCATGTCTATATCGGCGGCGGATACACGGGCGCGCTAGCATTTGCGGGGGCGAGCGATGATCTTTTCGTCTATAAATGCGGCGGCTACAAAGAGGGCGGCGCGCTGGATGACTTTCTCATCAGGCTGGACGCAAGCGGCGCCGTAAAGCAGCAGATCGTCCTGCCAAAGCCGCTTGCATGGCAGGCGGAGCGGGCGGGCGAGGTTTTGCTTTTGGATCTGGATCATTTTATCTTTAAATTTGATCCCGCAATGGGCGAATTTAGCGATCTCTCTCAATGGTTGAGCTTTAAAAATAGCAAAGAATTTACGAGTTTTGTTTGCGCCGCAAAAGATACGGCGGCGTTTGCGATGTTCGGTCAAATTTTTACTTTGCGCGGCGGCGAGATTTCGCCTCTGGCCGAATACAAATCCGAAATGAAAAACTACGCGCCGATCCTTTGTGCCGCGCTCGATGGTGACGGCACGCGGCTGGCGCTTTGCTGCAAGCAAAACGAGATTAAAATTTTAAGCACACTAAACGGCGAAATTTTAAACGAGCTCGGAGGCGACTTCGGTATTTTTGATAAAATTTGCTTTTTAGCTGACGGCTCGCTACTGGGTAAGGAGCGCTACACCAGCAAGCTAGTTTGCCTAGATACCGCAAGCGGCGAGCGGTTAAAGCCCGCGTGGTTGTGGGACGAATGCGCCAAAGCGGACGAGTTTTGCGTTAGCGCGGGCGGTTCGCGGCTCGCGCTAATCAGCTACGACAAAGCCCGTATCATCGATCTAAAAAGCGGAAATTTGCAGCTTAGTTTTGAGATCTCGCACGTCGTGAAGCGCTGCGAGGCGAAATTTGAGCGCATAAACGGCGAGGAGTTTTTAGCCGTGCGCACCGACTACGGCTGCTTTAGTCTTTATAAAATTTAAGGAAAAAAATGTTTTATTTTTTGCTTGGTATTTACTTTTTTTATGTTGCCGCAAAGGCGATTTTGGCGATTTTACAGATAAATTTTATCCGCTCGGAGGCGAAAAAGCCCGCCGTCGTGCTAGAGCAGGGCGAGTACGAATCAGCCGCCGCTGCAGCGATAACGAATCAAAAATTTGAGATAGCAAGCCTGTTTTATCACGCTGTAATATTTGTGATGTGGGCGTGCTGGGGGCTTGACGAGCTATACGAGAGTGCCTATAAAACAGGAGAACTGCGAGATCATATCATCTTTGTGATGAGCTTTTTGATCATCTCGTCGCTGCTGGAGCTACCGCTAAATATCTACGAAACCTTCGTCAAAGACAAAAAGCTTGGCTTTTCAAACGTAACGCCTAAAATTTTCGTACTCGATCTAGCTAAAACGCTCGCGCTAACGCTAGTGTTTGGCACGCTGTTTGTGTGGCTGGTGCTGCTTTGCATTGGATTTTTGGGTGATTTTTGGTGGTTTTGGGCGTTTTTGCTGAGCTTCGCGGTCGCGCTCGTGATAAATCTCATCTACCCGACGCTCATCGCGCCTATCTTTAACAAAATGCAGCCGCTAGAAGAGGGCGAGCTAAAAAGCCGTATAGAAGGGCTTTTAGCGCAGTGCGGATTTAAAAGTAGCGGCGTTTTTACGATAGACGCTAGCAAGCGCGACAACCGCCTAAACGCCTATTTTGGCGGCCTTGGCGCGACTAAACGCGTGGTGCTTTTCGACACGCTTGTTAAAAAACTAAGCCTAGAGGAGATAATCGCCGTTTTGGGCCATGAGCTTGGGCACTTTAAACACAAAGATATCCTAAAAATGATCGCTCTAAGCGCGGTTATGCTTTTTGCGATGTTTTTTATATTTGGCAACATCCCTGACGCAGCGTACGACGCGCTGGGGCTCAGCCCGGCAGGTGGCGGAGTGATCGTGTTTTTGCTACTTTTTTCGCCGATTTTCGGGTTTTTATTTTCGCCGGTTAGCTCGTATTTTAGCCGCGCAAACGAATTTGGCGCCGATAAATTCGCTGGCGAAATCTCAAACAAAGCCGACATGATAAGCGCGCTAAAAAAGCTAGGCTCCGAAAATAAGGCCTTCCCGAAGGCTCATCCGCTCTACGCGTTCGTCTATCACTCGCACCCAAGCCTCTTTGAGCGTATAAACGAGCTCGAAAATGACGGTAAATGACGCACTAAAAGCCGCCGCCTCGCAGATAGCGCCTGCGTGCGAGATAAACGGCGCAAATCCAGCGCGCGTAGCCAAGGCGCTTTTGATGCGATACCTCGGCGTAAAAATCGAATGGATATTTTTAAATTTAACCCGCGAGCTAGAGGATGCGGAGGGATATTTCGCACTTATAAAACGCTTCGCAAATCACGAGCCGCTAGAGTATATTACGGGCGAGGCGGGCTTTTACGGACTTAGTTTTAACGTAAAAAAGGGCGTCTTGATCCCGCGCCCGGAGACTGAAATTTTAGTCGAAAAATCGCTTGAAATTTTATCAAATTTACCCGCGCGAAAGGGGCCGCCCCTAGTAGCCGAGATCGGAACCGGAAGCGGGATAATCAGCATCTGCCTCGCGCTAAACTCAAACGCTAAAATCATAGCCTCCGATATCAGCGACGATGCGTTAAATTTAGCTAGGCAGAACGCCGCGAAATTTGGTGTAGAGGATAGGATAGAGTTTGTTAAATGCGCGTATTTGGATCAAATTTACGGAGAGTTTGATCTGCTAGTTTCAAATCCGCCTTATATCGCGCAGGACTACAGGCTTGATAAATTCGTACTAAACGAGCCGCACGAGGCGCTGTTTGGCGGCACGGCGGGCGATGAGATTTTAAAAAACATTATTCTAGTCGCTAAAAATCGCGGCGTAAAATACCTAGCCTGCGAGATAGGCTACGATCAGCGAGAAAGCATGCAAAACGCGCTTAAATTTAACGGCTTCGAGGCGGAGTTTTACAAGGATTTGACTGGATTTGACCGCGGATTCGTCGCGCGAAATATATTTGCAAATTTTTAAATTCTCACGCGGTTTGGGCTTTTGCTGGTAAACTAAATTTGCCCCAGCTTGTGTCAAATTTATAGCTCGCAAATTTCCGCCTTTCTTGCTCAAATTTAGCGGATTTTAAATGCTATAACCCTAAAATGCATGCGGTAAATCAAAAAAAGGAAAATTATGAAAAGCGTTTATTTTTTGCTTCTTGGCGCGCTCATCGGCACGGAGCTGGCTCTGGGCGCTCTGGTTGCGCCGACGATTTTTTATCCGCAGAGCATACTTGGCGAGGGCGTACTCACGCAGTTTCAAAGCGGCAAACTTATGGCTACGATATTTGTTAAATTTAACTACGCCTTGCTAGCCGTTAGCGTCCTGATCGCGCTTTGCGAGCTTGCTTCGTTTAGATCCAGCGTCAAATTTGCCGCTAAATTTAGCATGGGTATGCTTTGCGCGATAAATTTAGCCCTCGCGCTCTCGTTCGTATTTTACTTCACGCCTTTCATCATGGACGCGCAGGCTGCGGGCGAGGCGGCGACGCAGACGGCCGAGTTTGCGCAGATGCACGCGGCTAGCGAATGGACGATGAAGCTGATGTTGTTTGCGCAGCTTGCTTTGTTTTTTATCAAATTTAAAACCGCAGAAAAATGAGCGCAAAGCCCGACATCCAAATTTTAACCGATTTTCTCTCTGACTACACGGCGGAGATGGTGAGTGCGGGCACCTACACCGCGCGCGTCGAAAAATGCGTGGACCGCGTGGCTAGGCGTTACGGCTACGACGTTAGCGTGACGATTTTCGTGAAATATTTTACCATTAGCGTCATGGACTCGGCCGACAACTCCCTGCGCCGAACCTACGTGAAAAAGATCCCGATAGGGCAGGTGAGTTTTAACCGCATTTCCGAGCTTTCGTCGCTTAGCTGGCGGATCTTGGACGAAAATTTGAGCCTTGATGAAGCCAAAGAGCAGTTTGATGGCGTCATGCGCATAGGTGCGAACAAATTTGCTAGCTCGCTTATCTTGATCAGCCTTGCAAATGCGGCTTTTTGCAAGCTTTTTGGCGGCGATATGGGCTCGGTAGCTTGCGTATTTTTCGCGACTCTGGTCGGCTATAGCCTCAGATTTGCGCTTGCTAAAATGGGCGTAAATTTAAAAATCCAGTACGTCCTAGTCTCGTTCGTCGTCTCGTTTATCGCATATCTTGGCGTATTTTACGGCTTTACGCACACTAGCGACGTGGCGATCGGCTCGTCGATACTATTTTTGATGCCGGGCGTTTTTCTCATAAACTCGGTCTTTGATATCATAAACGACAACACGCTCGTAGGCATCAGTAGGGCCGTGAGTACGGGCATCCTGATACTTTGCATAGCAGTGGGCGTCTATATCACGCTCTCGCTTAGCAATGCGGAGATTTTACATGTTTGAGCTTTTGACTGCGACTCTTATAGACGGTGCTTTTGCCGCGGTGGCGGGGCTCGGTTTTGCCTACGCTAGCTCGCCGCCTAAAAGGACTCTCGCATTTTGTGCGCTGCTTGCGGCATTTGCGCACGCTAGCCGCTTTTGGATCATGCAGATGGGATTTTTTAACATCAGCGTCGCCACCCTCATCGTCTCTTTTTTGAGCGGGATTTTAGGTATGCTCTTTGCCAAACGGCTCAAAGTGCCCGCTGAGATCATCGCATTTCCCGCACTTTTGCCGATGGTGCCGGGAGTCTATGCATATAAAGGCATTTTGGCGCTGTTTTCGTTTCTAAACGAGCCTGATATCGCTAAGAAAAACGAATATCTAATCATATTTTTTGATAACTCGATCACGACTACGACGGTCTCGCTAGCTCTAGGCGTGGGCGTTTCTGTGGTGCTTATTTTATTTTACGATCAGTCCTTGATGATAACTAGAGGCGCTAGGTGCGATCTGGCGACGAGAAAGACGCGCGAGGGATAAATTTGCCGTTTTAAGTTAAATATAAATCGGTAAAATTTAACTTACAAAAGATAAAATCACAGACAAAAGGAAAAACATGAAAATACGAATCTACTACGAAGATACCGACGCGGGCGGTATAGTCTATCACGCAAACTATATAAAATATTGCGAAAGGGCGCGCAGCGAGATGTTTTTTGGCTCAGATGTTAAGCCTTTTAGCAAGGATGGGCATTTTGTCGTGAGTGAGATTCGGGCGAAATTTAAAAAACCGGCCGTCCTAGGCGATCTACTCGAGGTAAAAACGAGCGTGGCAAGCCTAAAAAAAGCCTCCGCACTCATAAATCAAAAAATTTATAAAATCGCAAATTTAAGCGGCAAATTCGAGCCCGAGCTCGTCTTTGAAGCAGACATCGAGGTTGCGTTTGTTAGCAACCTAAGGCCGGCTAAGATGAGCGAGGAGATATTGGATTTTCTCTCCTCTTATTGCTCGTAAAAGCCGTATTCGCCGGCTTTTAAAACCTTCGTATCATAGATAATCTGCGAGTCCTCGACGCTCTCGCTAAAAAGCCTCTGCGCGCCGCGGTTTAGGTAGGTCGCGTAGATGTAGTCAAGCCCGGCGCTAGCGGAGTAGCCCACCCAGTTAAAGTTCAAATTTTGCCCCAAAATTTCGTTGTTTGAGTCCAGCGCGCCGTCGGTTTTAGAAATCGAGTTGGCTATGTAGAGCTTTTCTCTATCTTGCGGTTGCATGAGTTTAAAGATGCTGGGTGCGTAGTTGATTTGCGTGCTTAAAAGAGCGTTAAATTTGACGTCGTAAAGGCGCATCTGAGAGCTAACCATCGAAGCTTTTACTAGCGGAACGTTTAGGAAAACGGTCGCGCCGCTTAGTCTCGAGTTGCCAGAGAGCATTGACTTTAGATCCGTGACGCCGTTTGCGATCTCGTTTTCGTAGGCTAGGCCGCCGCTAAACT
The DNA here is from genome assembly GCA_963517705.1 of uncultured Campylobacter sp. Taxonomy (GTDB): domain Bacteria; phylum Campylobacterota; class Campylobacteria; order Campylobacterales; family Campylobacteraceae; genus Campylobacter_A. The sequence continues at coordinate 4,612 of CAUQHH010000055.1, read as the reverse complement.
CGTCAGCGTAGCGATTTAGTGCCGCTCCTAGCGCGCTGCCGTCAGAAAACGCCGCAACCTGGCTGTTTGAGAAATTTAGCAGTTTTTCGACTTGCCCTTTATAGTCTATACCGCCAAATATCAAATTATCCTGCGGCGAATCGACGCTAGAGATGTGCAGAGTCGGCACGAAAGCCGTCATAGCGGGATCTAAAACCTCGTTTAGATATTTTGCGCCCACAGGCGTAAAGGGCGCGATGATATAAGCGATATTTTCGCCTCTAGCACGGGCTAGAGCGCCGTCGATAGCGCTCGGAGCCTCGTTGCCGATGTTGTAAAATTTAACTTCAATGGCGGCATTTTGCCTCACTACATAGGCTATAACCGCGTTTGAAACGACGCCGGCGTAGCTTTTTATGCTATCTTGCGGGATGATGACGGCGATCTTAAACTCGGCGTTTGAGCTTGGCGTCAAGCTCTCGGTGCCGGCGTTTACGTATGAGCCGTTTAGAGTGTTAAAAGCTTGTAAAATTTCTTGATTCGAGCTGCCTTCATAGCGAGCCAAAAAGCTATGTAAAAGACCTTCTCTAACGAGTTCTAACAAACATGTGTCGTTACACTTGACGGGTTCTAAATTTATATAAATTTCGCTCGCGGGCGGGATGTCCGATGGCTTGTCGCTCCTGGCAAATAGCGCCGAGCAGATCAGTAAAGCAGTTAAAATTTTTCTCATAGGTACTCTTTTATCTTTTTTAGATCGCTGAAAAATAGCTCTTTTTTGCTTGGGTTTTTCGCTACGACGGCAGGCGAATAGGTTGCTAGTAGAGCCGAATGTTTAAATTTCATTATATTTCCCCTTATGGTTTCAAAGCTTTGTGCGCTTTGTTTTATCATTTTGTAAAAAACCTCTTCACCAAGCGCTACGATGAGCTTTGGCGCGACTAGATGAGCTTCCGCGCTAAAATACGGCTCGCAAAGCTCGTAGGCGTTTGTCGGAGTTTTGGCGGCCGGCTTGCATTTTAGCAGGCTCGTGACGTAAATTTCGTCCTTTTTAAGCCCCGCTAGCTCATTTAAATTTTGCAAAAACTTATGATCGCCCGCCAAAAACTCTCCGCTCGCGTCCTCGGCGGCGTTTGGTGCGTCAAATACGAAAACTACTTTGGCGCTTTTATCTCCAAGGCCCGTTAGCGCGTGATTTGCGCTCTTGCAAAGCTCGCATAGATTGCACTCTTTGATGCTTGCGTTTAGCTCGGCAAGGCTTCTCGGTAAGGCCGCGGAGGAAGGCAAAAAATCAGCAAATTTATATCCGAATGCCCTAAGATAGTAAAGTTCTCTTAAAATTTCGTTTGCATAACTCATTATTCAATAATATCCAAATGGGCGTTAAAAACAGATAAATCAAAGCGCGAGTTTGCTTAAATTTTCGCCGTCCAAGCGGTAGTTTCGCCACTGCTCGGACTGGTTTTTCGCGCCCATCTTTTCGTAAAATTTGATACCCGGCTCGTTCCAATGCAGGCACGCCCACTCGAGGCGTTGCAGATTTTCGTCCTTGCAAATTTGAGCTAGACGCGTAAAAAACTTTTTTCCTATGCCTTTGTTGCGATGCTTTTTTTGGACGTATAGATCCTCTAAATACATCCCGCCAAGTCCCAAAAACGTGGAAAAGGTATAAAAATATATCGCGTAAGCGATGATTTTGCCCTCGTTTTCGCAGACTAAAATCCGGGCATAGTTTTTCTCAAAAACAGACTCTGAGAAAATTTCGGGCGTAAATTTTACTTGGTTGCTCATTTTTTCGTATTTGGCTAGCTCTTTAACCAGCTCGCAAACAGCTATAATGTCGGCTCTAACGGCTTTTCTAATAACGTAAGGCAAATTTGCTCCTAAATTTTAATAAGCGATTATATTTTTATTATTTTAAAACGAAGTTTAAAAATTTATTAAAAGGATTTTAAGCGATTTGTTGATAAAATCACCGACTTATATCAAAATCACCATAAGGAAAAATTTATGAAAAGAACATACCAACCTCATAAAACCCCTAGAAAACGCACTCACGGGTTTCGCGTCCGCATGAAAACTAAGAACGGCCGCAAAGTCCTAAACGCAAGACGCGCAAAAGGCAGAGCAAGATTGGCCGTTTAAGCAAATTTAGCCCTATAAGCAGCCAAAAGGAGTTTTCAAGCGTCTACAAAGAGGCCATTAAATGGCACTGCGAGGAGGCGATAGTCTTTTTTAAGCCTTGCAATGAAAACAAATTAGCCGTCGTAGCCAGCAAAAAGGTGGGCAAAGCCGTCGTTCGCAACCGATGTAAAAGGCTTTTGCGAGCGGTCGTCGTCGAGATTTCAAGTGAGCTTGCGGACGGCATTTACGTGATAGTCGTTAAAAACGGGCTAGATAAAAGCTCGTTTTTAAAGCTCAAAAAAAATATCTCTTGGGCTATGAAAAAACTCGGATGTATAAAATCAGGCATATGAAAATGATAAAACAAGCTATTTTATTTTTGATAAAAGCGTATCAAGATTATATCTCCAAATTTACTCCGAAGTCTTGCAGATACTATCCCTCGTGTTCGGAATTTGCCGTTTGGCAGTTCAAATTTAACGGCTTTTTCTCAGCGCTCTTCGCGGTTACTTTTAGAATTTTACGCTGTAATCAACTCTTTAAAGGCGGCATCGACTACCCCGTCATCAGTAAAAATTTCAACTCTTTTTTTATATCCAATCAAAATTTAAAATCACATATCGCATTTTGGTTCGTCCCGTATAAAAAAAATAAATTCTACGTTATTAAAAATTTAGACTTTCAAAAGGAAAAATAGTGTTAGACAATATGTCAGTTCAAAAACGCGTGTTATTAGCGACCGTTTTATCTTTTATCTTTTTTATCGCTTACGATTATTTTTTTATTCCTAAAAATTTGCCGTTAGATCAAAACCAAACTGTTGCAGCGCAGCAGGTAGGGCAAGCAAATGCCGCTCCGAGTACAAATACCGCATCGACTACTAGCGCTCCGCAGGCCGTAGCGACGCAAAGCCGCGAGATCGCTGTGATAAAGGGCGAACACTTTGAGGCGCGCATAGACGAGCTGGGCAGGATTTCTAAATTTTATCTAAACGACGAAAAATACAAAAACGCAGAAGGCGAGCGCATAGAGCTAGCTGGCACTCAGCCGTTACCGCTTGAAGTACGCTTTAGCGATAAGGCTTTAAACGAGCAAGCTTTTAAAGTAGCTTACACGAGCGACGTTAGCGAGATAAATTTAGCCAGCGAGCCAAAAAGCATAGTTTTAACGCAAAATTTGGAAGGCTCTAGCGTAACTAAGAAAATCACGTTTTATCCAAACGGAAGCTACGATCTAGACCTTAGCGTGAGCGCGGGTGAATACTACGTGACTCCGGGCTTTCGTCCAAGCGTCGCTATCGACAGCTATACCATCCACGGTGCGCTACTTAAGCATAACGACGGCAAGCTAACTATCATCGAGGACGGCGACGTAGACGCGACTGAGAGCTTTAACAACGTAAACATAGCCGCAGCTAGCGACAGATATTACACGGCCTTATTTTTCAAATTTGACGGACTTTTAAATCCGGTCGTTTCAAAAGACGGCGCGGGCAATGCGGTAATATTCGTAAAAGGCGAGCAAAATTTTAAAGCTAAAGGCTACATCGGCGCCAAAGACCACGCTACTCTAAGCCAGATAAACGAGGAGCTCGTGGACGTCATCGAGTACGGCTGGTTTACCTTTATAGCAAAGCCGATGTTTGCATTCTTAAATTTACTTTACGGCTATATCGGCAACTGGGGCTGGGCGATCGTCGTTCTGACGCTGGTTATCAGGATCGTGCTTTTCCCGCTAACCTACAAAGGCATGCTATCGATGAACAAGCTAAAAGATCTAGCGCCGAAGGTAAAAGAGCTGCAAGCCAAATACAAAGGCGATCCGCAAAAGCTAAATATGCACATGATGGAGCTATATAAGAAAAACGGCGCGAATCCGATGGGCGGCTGCTTGCCGATACTTATGCAGATCCCGATTTTCTTTGCGATTTACCGCGTACTGCTAAACGCGATCGAGCTAAAAGCGGCGCCGTGGATACTCTGGATACACGACCTTTCGGTTATGGACCCGTATTTTGTGTTGCCTATTTTGATGGGTGCTACGATGTTCCTTCAGCAAAAGCTCACGCCGACGACCTTTAGCGATCCGATGCAAGAAAAGATAATGAAATTTTTACCGCTTATCTTTACGTTTTTCTTTGTGACTTTCCCTGCGGGACTTACGCTTTACTGGTTCGTAAACAACGTCTGCTCGGTTGTTCAGCAAGTTTTCGTAAATAAACTCTTTGAAAAGCACAAGAAAGCCGAGGTAAAGGCCTAATGCGAATCGAAGCCGAAAATCTACAAGAGGCTTTTCAAAAGGCCGCACAGGAGCTAAACTGCTCAGTCACCGAGCTTGATATCAAAATTTTACAAAACCCGAGTGCGGGATTTTTGGGGTTTTTTAAAAAAACGGCGATCATCGAGGCAGTAAAAGAGGGTGCTCATAAAGAAGCAAAAAAAGCCCCTCAAGCCGCCCGCGAAAACGCCCATAAAGAAAACGGCGGCGAGAAAAAGAAGGAATTTAAGAA
>CAUQHH010000054.1:0-11526 GCA_963517705.1 uncultured Campylobacter sp. | reverse complement strand
AGCTGCCGCAGCTTTTTAACGTGCTAAAGGGCGATATGAGCTTCATCGGGCCGCGTCCGCTTTTGGTCGAGTACCTGCCTCTTTATGACGCAGAGCAGGCGACCCGTCACGACGTGAGACCGGGTATCACTGGTCTAGCGCAGGTAAACGGCCGCAATGCGATTAGCTGGGCGGAAAAGTTTAAATTTGACGCGAGATACGTCCGCGAGCTTAGCTTTGCGCTGGATGTGAAAATCGCGATTTTAACCGTGCAAAAGGTCTTAAAACGAAGCGGCGTGAGTAAAGAGGGTATGGCTACTACGGAGAAATTTAATGGCCGCAACTAAAATTTACGTTTACGGCTTTAGCGGACACGGAGCGGTAGTGGCGGACGTGGCTAGGGCGTGCGGATACGACGAGATCGTGTTTTTAGACGACTCCAAATTTGACGGTAAAAACGTACTAAAATTTGACCCGAGCCTGGAAAAGGCGGACGTGATCGTGGCTATCGGGGATAATAAAATCAGACGTATCCTGCAAGAAAGAGTAAAAAACGCGGGCTTTCGCGTTGCACACTTGATCCATCCAAGCGCGGTGATAAGTAAGAGCGCGCAAATAGGCGAGGGCGCGGTCGTGATGCCGCACGCCGTCATAAACGCGCGCGCGGCAGTAGGCGAGGGCGCGATAATAAACACGGGTGCGATCATAGAGCATGACTGCGAGATCGGAGATTTTGCGCATATTAGCCCAAATGCGGCGCTAGCAGGCGGCGTGATCGTTGGTGCAAACACGCACGTGGGTATAAGTTCATGCATCATCCAGTGCGTAAAAATCGGCGCAAACTGTATAATCGGAGCTGGTAGCGTCGTCGTGAGAGATATCGCAGACGGTAGCGTCGCCTACGGTAATCCCGCTAAAGTTAGGCGAAATTTGGGCTAAATTTTAGCGCCAAATGACGCTCGTCAAATTTGTGTCCGTAGCTACAAAGGACGGTGCAGGTAAAATAGATAAAGTACCCCGCAAGGCGTCAAATTTACCTTTTTAAAATATATTTTGGCGCAAAATTTAACAAAATCCCCATTTTCTACAGCCTAAAAGCAAATTTAAACGAGTTTTTATAAAAATATTTAGATTTTAAGTGCTACAATGCGTAAATTTCTTTAAGGAATAATAATGCAAAGAATTTTCCTAAGTCCGCCGCACATGAGCGGTAAAGAGCAAGAGTACATAAACGAGGTTTTTAAGAGCAACTATATCGCGCCGCTTGGCGAATACGTGAATAAATTTGAAGCAAGCGTCTCAAGCTACGCGGGAGCGCCCGATGCGCTAGCGCTAAATTCCGGCACGTCGGCGATCCACTTGGCGCTAAGGGTGCTTGGTATCGGCGCGGGGGACGTAGTGCTAGCCTCTACGTTTACCTTTATGGCGTCCGTTAGCCCGATACTTTATCAAGGAGCGACGCCCGTCTTCGTTGATAGCGACGAAAGCTGGAATCTAAGCCCCGAGCTGCTAAAAAAAGCGATCGCAAATTCGCCTAAAAAGCCAAAAGCGCTTGTCGTCACGCACCTTTACGGTCAGGCGGCAAAGATGAAAGAGATCTGCGAGATCTGCGAGCAGGAAAATATCGCTGTGGTCGAAGACGCGGCCGAGGCGCTGGGCGGCTTTTATAACGGCAAGGCGCTGGGCACCTTCGGACGACTGGGCACATATAGCTTTAACGGCAACAAAATCATCACCACAAGCGGCGGCGGTATGCTAGTGGGCGAAAGAGAACTCGTTGAGAAGGCGAGATTTTACAGCACGCAAGCTAGGGAGCCGTTTTTGCACTACGAGCATAAAGACTACGGCTACAACTACCGCCTGAGCAACGTCCTGGGCGCGATTGGAACGGCACAGATGGAGGTGCTCGAACAGCGCGTGATAAAAAAACGAGAAATTTTTGAAAAATATCAAAAAGAGCTTCCTGGGCTTGAGTTTATGCCTGAAATCGCAAATTCTCGCGGCAACCGCTGGCTAACGACCGCGCTCTTTAAAGAAAAAGGCGCGCATCTACGCGTGATAGACGCACTCGCTAAAGAAAACATAGAAAGCCGTCCGCTTTGGAAGCCGATGCATATGCAGCCGGTGTTTGAGGGGGCGCTAGCGTTTACAGACGGGGCTAGCGAGGAGATGTTTGCGCGCGGTATCTGCCTGCCTAGCGGCACGGCGACGGGGGACGAGGAGTTTGCGCGAGTGGTAAAAATCGTAAAGGAAAATTTATAAATGTTTAAGGCGACGAAGCTAAAGCGGCTTGCGTTTTTTCTAACCTTTGATATCGCGATATTTGCAGCGTCGTTTTATCTGGCGTATCTGCTTAGATTTAGCGGCGTATTGCCTGATTATTTTAAGGGCGGACTGGTCGCAGGCTGCGTTACGATGGTGGTTTTAAAGCTATTTTTTATGTGGCTTTTTAAAATTTACAAGGTGCCGTGGAGATTTTTTGGACTAAACGAGGCGAGGAAAATTTTCCTCGTTCATCTTTGCGCGATAGTTTGCTTTTGGATCGTTTATTTTGCGATGCCCGCGGTTTTTAATCCGTTTCCAAGAAGCGTGGTTTTCATGGATGCCATCATTTCGTGCTTGCTGATAGGAAATTTAAGGATCGCCAAGCGTATGTTTTTGGATTTTTCTAAAAAGCCACACACGGGCGAGCCATGCGTCGTTATCGGCGCTACGTCAAAGGCGCTTCACGTTTTAAAGGGACTTAGGCAGGGCTATATCGATCTATATGCCGTGGGCGTGGTAGACGGCAGGAGCGATCTAGTCGGCACTTACTGCGACGGATTTTTAGTGCAGCCAAAGAGCGAAATCGCAAATTTGATCAAAGAATACAACGTAAAAACCGCCATCATCGCGCTTGCACTCGGACAAGACGAGCTAGCCGAGCTTTTTGACGAGCTTACGGCTTACGGTATCCGCGATATCAAGATTTTCTCGATGTTTGGTACGGGCAAGGAGGCGATCAAAGATATCTCGATCGAGGATCTGCTAGCTAGAAAGCCAAAAGACCTAGATAGCAGCGCGGTGGAGAAATTTTTAGGCGGCAAGGTCGTTTTGGTCACGGGAGCCGGCGGCAGTATCGGTAGCGAAATTTGCAAGCAGTGCCTCAAATTTGGCGTTAGTAAGCTAATCATGATCGATCATAGCGAGTTTAATCTCTACAAAATCGGCGAGATAACTCACAGCGACAAAACCGTGAGCAAAATGATAAATATCGTAAACGAAGCCGACTTGCGCGCGGTTTTTGAGGAGTTTAAACCGCAGATCGCGATTCACGCCGCAGCCTATAAGCACGTGCCGCTTTGCGAAGCAAACCCGAAAGCCGCGGTCGTAAATAACATAATCGGCACTAAAATTTTGATCGATTTATCTATCGAATACGGCGTTAGCAAGGTCGTGATGATATCGTCCGATAAGGCCGTGCGCCCGACAAACATCATGGGCGCGACTAAACGCGTGTGCGAGCTTTATGCGCTAAACTCAAATTTGCCTGCCAAAACCGAGATCGTGGCAGTGCGCTTCGGTAACGTTCTGGGCTCTAGCGGTAGCGTAATACCAAAATTTAAAGAACAAATCGAAAGCAACAAGCCGCTCACCGTCACGCATCCTGATATCACGAGGTATTTTATGCTGGTTTCCGAGGCCTGTCAGCTCGTGCTTCAGGCTGCCTCGATCGCAAAGGGCGGCGAGCTTTTCGTGCTTGATATGGGCGAGCCGATAAAGATCGCCGATCTAGCTAAAAAGATGCTGATTTTATCAAACAAAGAGCATCTGGGCGTCGAATTTGTCGGCCTTCGCCCTGGAGAGAAGCTTTACGAGGAGCTTTTAATCAACAAAGACGACGTAAAAACCGAGTTTCAGTCTATTTTCGTGACGCACTCTAGCAAATACGACATAGCTAAACTAAATGAACAAATCGAAAATTTAACGCACGCGGACGACGTCGCGGCGGCGCTCAAAGAGATCGTGCCGGAGTTTAATCATGCGCTAAACAAGGAATAAATTTGACGTTACAAGATATACAGAGGTTTTCGGAGTTAAGATACAAGGCTAGAGCCTATATATGCTATCTTTTTAGTAAAAATTTGCCAAACAGGCTACCGGGGGTAAACGCCGAGTCGATAAAAAGCGGCTTTGATAAAATGGCGCACGAGATAGAGGGCTTTGACGCGTTTTACGTGCTTGACGCAAACGGCGTGCAAATAGGCGACGCCGTGAGCCTAAACGAAAAATACAAAGCCGGCGGCGGCGAAAACTGCAGCAATAAGTCTTATTATTACACTGCGGTGCGCGAGAAGCGCTGCGTGTTAAGCGACCCGTACCCGTCCTCGCTCACGGGCGAGCTGTGCGTGACGGCGTCCACTCCGATATATGACGACAAAGGGGAGCTAAAATTCGTCGCGTGTATCGACGTTTCGCTAGAAAATATCCTAGCCATCGTCTCTCACGGCAAGCTAGAGAGCTACTTCGGCAAATTTCTAAAGGTCGTTTACGCCGCGTTTTCGGTCGCGCTTTTTATCATAGCCTTGTTTTTGTTCGCCGACGCGCTCAAGGGGCTTTTGGCTAACGATCTTTTAAATATCGAAGTAGAAAAGATGTTTGAGCACACGATCGTGCTGACGCTGGCGCTTGCGATCTTTGATCTGGTTAAAGCGATATTTGAAGAAGAGGTGCTGGGTAAAAGCAAGCGCGGCGAGGATATGGAAAACAAAACGATGATTAGATTTATCGGATCGATTATCATCGCGCTAGCGATCGAGGCGCTGATGCTCGTGTTTAAATTTGCCATCACGGCGCCAGATCACATCATAAACGCGATCTATCTCATCGGCGGCGTCGCGATATTGATGATCGCGCTTAGCATCTATCTTTTTGCTACCAAGCAAAGGAGCTTGCATTGATAGGTATTATCGACTACGGAGCGGGAAATTTAAAGAGCGTTTTAAACGCGTTTGAGATTTTAAATTTAAAGGCAAAGCTCGTCGGTCGCGGCGAAGAGCTGGGTAAATTTGACAAGATTATTTTGCCCGGAGTCGGGGCTTTTGGCGAAGCGATGCAAAAGCTAAAAGATAGAGATTTTATCCCCGCGATAAAAGAGACTGTAGCCGGCGGAAAGCCGTTTTTAGGTATTTGCCTGGGTATGCAGCTGCTTTTTGAGCAAAGCGAGGAGTTTGGCGTAAACGAGGGACTTGGGCTCGTAAAAGGGCGAGTGGTTAAATTTGAGCCGTCTAAATTTGATACGCCGCTAAAGGTGCCTCACACGGGGTGGAATACGATAAATTTTACCAAGCAAACGCCGATAAATAAGGATCTGGCGGCTAGCGAGTATTTGTATTTCGTGCACTCTTATCACGTAGTTTGCGAGGATGATGCGGCACTTGGCTTTAGCGAATACGGCTATAAATTCGTGAGCGCGGTGTGTAAAGATAACATTTTCGGCTTTCAGCCGCACCCAGAAAAGAGCCACGAAACTGGGCTAAAAATTTTACGAAATTTCGGAGAAATGTGATGGAAATTTTCCCTGCGATAGATTTAAAAGAGGGCAAGGCGGTTCGGCTTTTTAAAGGCGAGATGAGTAGCGCGAAAATCTACTCGGACGCGCCGTGGGAGATAGCTAAAAGGTTTGAAGATATGGGCGCAAAATGGCTTCACGTCGTCGATCTTGACGGAGCATTTGCGGGCGAAGCGGTAAATCTAAAAACCGTGGAAAAGATCGCAAAAGCCGCAAATTTACAAATCCAAATCGGCGGCGGGATACGCGATGAAGCGCGAATAAAAAGCTACTTTGATAGCGGCATAACGCGCGTTATCTTGGGCTCGGTGGCGCTAAAGGATCCGAATTTTACTAAAGAAATGGCGCAAAAATATCGCGTCGCCGTCGGCATAGATGCCAAAGACGGCTTCGTCGCCGTGCAGGGCTGGGCGGAGGTATCGCAGATGAGGGCGACCGAGCTAGCGACTAAATTTGCCGGAGCCGGAGTCGAAGCGATAATCTGCACCGACATCTCAAAAGACGGCACCCTTAGCGGCGTGAACGTGGAATTTACATCGCAAATCGCAAAAGCTAGCGGCATAAATACGATCGCAAGCGGCGGCGTAAAAGATATCTCCGATATCGAGGCGCTAAAACGCGCTGGAGACGTTTACGGCGCTATCGTGGGTAAGGCGTATTACGAGGGGACGCTGGATCTAAAAGAGGCCTTTAAATTGGGCCGCTAAAATTTTAAAGTAAATTTAAATATAAAATTTGCTAGAATTGGACATTTTTTAAAAAAGGATACGATTGTGAAAATACTAGTAGTCGACGACAGCTCTACTATGAGAAGAATCATAAAAAACACCCTACAAAGGCTCGGGCATCAGGAAATTTTAGAGGCCGAGCACGGAGTAGAAGCGTGGCAAATTTTGGGTCAGCACAGCGATATAAACGTGCTTATCACCGACTGGAATATGCCTGAGATGAACGGCCTTGAACTCGTAAAAAAAGTCCGCGCCGAGGCAAAATACGTCGATATGCCTATCATCATGGTAACGACCGAGGGCGGTAAAGCCGAGGTCATCACCGCGCTAAAAGCAGGCGTCAATAACTACATCGTAAAGCCGTTTACGCCGCAAGTTTTAAAAGAAAAACTTGAAGACGTTTTGGGCTAAAAGAGCGTAAATTTGAAAGATAAATTTTACGAGCTTGAAGTTCTTTGCTCGCAGGAGCTTCGCGAGCTTTTCGAAGATCTCGTTTTTTCTTTGGGCGTTACTTGTACGCAGGAGACTACAGGCGGGTTTATCGTGCGTGATGAAGACGAACTAGGTGAAGTGGAATTTGGCCTGCAAGAATACGCAAAATCTCTGCAAAATGCGCTCGGCCGAGAGATCGAAGTTAAGATAACAAAAAGCCAAAAAGAAAATAAAGACTGGTTAAACGAATACAAAAAAAACGTAAGACCGATAGAAATCGGTAAATTTTACATCCACCCAAGCTGGGAAGAGTCTAAAAGCGGGTTTGAAAACATCATCATCGATCCCGCACTTGCCTTTGGCTCGGGTCACCACGAGAGTACGAGCACTTGTATAGAGTATCTGCAAAAGTATGCCGCAAACGGCATGAGCGCGCTTGACGTGGGCTGCGGAAGCGGGATACTAAGCATCGCTCTAGCAAAACTAGGCTGTATCACGGATGCCTGCGATACTGACGAGCAAGCGGTGCAAAGCTCGCAAAAAAACGCCGAGCTAAACGGGGCTAAATTTAATCAAATTTGGACTGGTTCGGTGGCGAATCTGGATAAAAAATACGATCTCGTCGTCGCAAACATCATCGCCGACGTGATACTAATGCTAAAAAACGATTTAATAAATTTGCTAAAAGAGGGCTCATATCTCGTTTTATCAGGCGTTTTGGATAAATACGAAACGCGAATTTTAGAGGCTTTTTCGTCGCTCAAACTGGTAGAAAACCAAACCAAAAACGAGTGGAAAAGCTTCGTATTTCAAAAAGCTTAAAATAATTTAAGGAATATAATGGATAACAGAAAGAACGATGATAAAAATTTAAATAACGGCGGAAATAATTTTTTTAATAAAAATCCGATTTTGATTTTCGCCATTTTTGCTATCGTGATAGTGGTGGCATTTCGCGGGCTCGGAGGCGGCGAGATGGACGGCACGCTGCTAGGACAGAGTGCGGCCGGCTCAAAAAGCACCTCGTACTCCGAGATAAAAGAGATGATAAAAAACAAGCAAGTAGCGCAGGTGGGCATCTCCGAAACCTCGATAAAAGCCGTGGATAATGGCGGCAGAACGTACTTTGCTAAAAGAGTAAACGACCCGACGCTAGTGCCGATTTTGGAGGAACAAAAGATTCCTTATGGTGCTTATAGTGAGACGAACTGGTTTACCGAAATGCTCTTTTCGTGGATACTTCCTATTTTTATTTTCTTTGGAATTTGGATGTTTTTGGCTAGCCGTATGCAACGAAATATGGGCGGCGGTATCCTTGGGATGGGGAGTTCTAAAAAGCTAGTAAACTCGGAAAAACCGAAGGTTAAATTTGCCGACGTGGCGGGCGTGCAGGAAGCAAAAGAAGAAGTTAAAGAGATCGTGGATTTCCTAAAGCATCCGGATAGATATATAAATTTGGGCGCCAAAATCCCAAAAGGCGTACTTTTAGTAGGACCTCCTGGCACGGGTAAAACTCTACTTGCAAAGGCCGTCGCTGGCGAAGCGGATGTGCCGTTTTTCTCGGTTTCGGGATCAAGCTTTATCGAGATGTTTGTCGGCGTAGGCGCTAGCCGCGTGAGAGATCTTTTTGAAAATGCGAAAAAAGAAGCCCCGGCGATCGTTTTTATAGATGAGATCGACGCCATCGGCAAAAGCCGCGCAGCTAGCGGCATGATCGGCGGAAACGACGAGCGCGAGCAAACGCTAAATCAGCTTTTAGCCGAGATGGACGGCTTTAGCTCGGACGCGTCACCGGTTATCGTACTTGCTGCGACGAACCGTCCCGAGGTACTTGACGCCGCGCTTTTAAGGCCGGGTAGATTTGACAGGCAGGTGCTCGTCGATAAGCCTGACTTTAAAGGTAGGATCGAAATTTTACGCGTACACATAAAAGATATTAAGCTTGATCATAGCGTCAGTATCGAGGATATCGCGCGCATGACGGCGGGCCTTGCGGGAGCGGATCTGGCAAACATCATAAACGAGGCCGCGCTACTAGCGGGTAGAAAAGAAAAAGGCAAAGTCGAGCAGGCTGATTTACTCGAGGCCGTCGAGCGAGCGATCGCTGGTCTTGAGAAAAAATCTCGCCGCATAAATCCGAAAGAAAAGCGCATCGTGGCCTATCACGAGAGCGGACACGCGCTCATAGCCGAAACCACCAAAGGCGCAAACAGAGTCACTAAAGTATCAATCATACCGCGTGGCCTTGCGGCGCTGGGATACACGCTTCACACGCCAGAAGAAAATAAATTTATGATGCAGCGTCACGAGCTGATGGCTGAAGTGGACGTGCTTTTAGCAGGACGCGCGGCGGAAGAGGTCTTTATAAAAGAGATCTCAACTGGTGCGGGCAACGACCTAGAGCGCGCGACTGATATACTTCGCTCGATGATCTCGATATATGGCATGAGCGATATCGCGGGACTTATGGTGCTTGAAAAGCGCCGCAGTACTTTCCTAGCCGGCGGTCAGGCCGATAGGGACTATAGCGATAAAACGGCGGAAAAAGTGGATGAATTTATCAAAAATACGCTTGATGAGCGCTATAAACACGTGCTTGAGACGCTAAGAACCTACGGCGACGCTATAGAAAAGATGGTTGAGGCGCTTTACGAAGAGGAAACTATCGAGGGCGCGAAGGTTAGAGAGATCATCGCAAACTACGAAAAAGAGCGCGGGATGCCTAGCAGGCTCGTAAATTTGGAAGAAAATAAAGAGGAACAAGCGTAAAGATATGCAAAACATCGGGCTAATCGCAAAACAGGGCTACAAATACGTTTTCGTTTTGGGGCTTTTGCTTTTGCTTGCGCTGGTTTTGGGCGTATGTCAAATTTTATTCTTCGCGCTGTTTGCGCTTTGTGTATTTTGGTTTAGAAACCCAGAGCGAGCTTTGGGTAGCGACGATGCGTACGCCGTGCTTAGCCCGATCGACGGTAAGATAAAAAGCATAGATAAAATTTACTATTTTGACACGCAGTGTGTAGCTATAACTATCCGCAAGGGCGTATTTGACGCCGGTGCACTTAGAGCTCCTTGCGATATGGAGCTTTTAGAAGCTAAACAAAGGCACGGCCTGTTTTTGTGCAACGCTATGGAGGCTTCCAAAAATTTAAACGAGCGAGCCTTGTTCGTCTGTAAAAATTCGGATAATAAATTTGCGATCCGCGTCATCGCCGGACCTCTTAGTAAGGGTATTTCATTTGAAAATTTTAGCCATCTAAAGACGGGCAGGAGATTTGGCTTTTTAGGTAGCGGCGAGGTGGTTTTGATACTGCCCGCAAATACGAGAATAAGCGTTAGCGTTGGCGAAAAAGTGGTAAGCGCGGGCATTTTAGGGTTTTTTGGCTACGAGGAAAAAGATGCAAGACAATCAGCATAAACTTCAGTTAATGTACATTTTGCCGAATTTATTTACGGCGGCTTCGGCCTTTTTGGGCATCATTAGTATCATCGTCTCTGTGCGCGGCTACATCGCGGCTAGCGCGGGTCTGGTCGAGGAGGCCAACGGCTATTTTTTTAAGGCTATTATTTACATAGTTTTATCGCTATTTTTGGACGGACTTGATGGGCGAGTAGCGAGGCTAACTAAAACTACGTCCAAATTCGGCGTGGAGTTTGACAGCCTTGCCGATATTATAGCTTTTGGCGTAGCGCCTGCGATGCTTTTTTACTTTACAGTCGGACATAGCTTCGGGCGCTTGGGTTCGCTTGTCGCCGCGCTGTTTGTAGTTTTTGGCGCTATTAGACTTGCTCGGTTTAATGTAATGACCGGCACCTACGAGCCGTCTGTTTTTATCGGTCTTCCGATACCAACGGCGGCCATCGTGTCGGCGTTTTGGGTTGGGTTGAGCTTGGAATACGACTTCACCAGGAGCGCCGAGTGGCTTTTACTATTTTTGCAAATTTTGCTTTCTGTTTTGATGGTGAGCAATATCCGCTACCCTAGCTTTAAAAAAATAGATCTAAAAAAAGCCGACTTTCTTCGCATTTTAGTCGGTCTTACGGTCGCATTTTCGGTCATCTATATCTATCCGATCGAGGCGGTTACGGCTTTAATGAGCGTTTATGTTTCTTACGGTATAATCCGCTATGTTTTTATGAGATGTAAAAACAAAAAAATCCAAAAGGAGAGCGAATGAACGGCAACGTCAAATTTAACGCATTTTTCTCTCTACTTCTGCTGCTGCGCTAAGCAGCGATTCTTTCACACCCCAATAATCAAATTTATACCATACAAACTAAAAACTCCAAAAAAGGATAAAAAATGAATAATGATAAAATAATAATATTTGATACGACTTTACGAGACGGCGAGCAAAGCCCTGGCGCCTCGATGAATACCGAGGAGAAAATCCGCATCGCGCGCCAGCTAGAGCGCCTAAACGTGGACGTTATGGAGGTCGGTTTTGCCGCGGCTAGTAGGGGTGATTTTGACGCGATACATCAGATCGCCAAGCAGGCTTCAAACGCGTCTATCTGTTCGCTCGCCCGCGCCCTGGACGGCGACATAAAGGCTGCCGGAGAGGCTATCGCGCCTGCTAAAAACAGACGCATACATACATTTATCGCTACAAGCCCGATCCATATGGAGTTTAAGTTAAAAATGGCTCCAGACGAAGTAATCAGGCGCGCAGTAAAAGCCGTGGAATACGCCAAAACATTTTGCGACGACGTTGAGTTTAGTTGTGAGGATGCGGGCCGAAGCGAGATGAGCTTTTTAAAAGAAATTTGCGATGCCGCGATAAATGCCGGCGCAAAAACGATCAACATCCCAGACACCGTGGGGTATCTATATCC
>CAUQHH010000053.1:0-11634 GCA_963517705.1 uncultured Campylobacter sp. | reverse complement strand
ATTTGTATCTAGTCGTATTATCTGCCATTGTTTGCACGCTATTATTTTTAATTTTAAAACGCAAATACAGCAATCTTTTTATTAAAAATCCTGAAAAAAGCAACACGATTTTTGCGGTAGAGAATTTTGCTACTTTTGCTTTGATTTTTTATCTTCCTATTACTAAAAGCCAGCATAACGATGGAGCAATAGGAGCTTTTGGTGTATTTTTGTTGCTAACTCCGATACTAATTATAGTGATTGCGGCTTGTATCTATCGCAACCAGAGTGTTTACGAGGAGCTAAAAGAGTAAAATTTAGTAGTCAAATTCTGTACTCAAATTTACGCAAAGCTAAAGCAGCTAAATTTGTTTGTTTCATAAGGTGGATTTTGTGATTCTGTAACACCTAAACCATTTTATAGGTCGCATTAATTTTACAAAAAAGAGCAGGGCGGCTAAATTAACCGCCCGAATTTAATCAAATTTGAGTCCTAGTCCGTGTCAAATTTGCCGTGTAAAGCAGATCAGATAGGTAAAACGCGGATATTTGGACTGAGGTTTTCTTGAAGCACGTTTTCGATTGCGTATAGCGTGCCCGTCGCGCCGCTCGCACAACCGCTGCAAGCGCCCATATATCTGATATAGACGTCAAATTTACCCTCGGCGTCCTTTTGCAAATCGAGGATTTCCATATTGCCGCCGTCCATCATCAGCATCGGGCGGATATCCCTATCTATGACGCTCTCGATGGCTTTTAGCTGGCCCACGACGGTCATATTTTCAAAGCTCACGTCGTCAAATTTGCCCGAAACCTGTGCGTCGATGACGGCTTGCTTTTTCTCCTGCTTCATCTCGGCTCTGGTGTCTGCGAGGATGTCCACGAGATAATACTCGCGCTTTTCGTGTCCGCCCGGGCGCACGCAGGACTTGCAAAAGGCGCCTGCTTTGGTGTATTGCGTGATCTCCTCGACCGTGTGTAGGTCGTTTAGGCGGATGACCTCTTTGATCGTGCCCAGACTCACGCGCGCGCACTCGCACACGATGATCTCGTCCTCGAAATGCTCCGGATCCACGCCTTTGTACTGCGCTGCGGCGGCCTTGATGACGTCGTACGCCATGACCGAGCAGTGCATCTTTTGCGGCGGAACGGCTGGGACGTCGGGCGTGTCGCGCATAGCTTTTTCCACGTCGATGTTGGTGATTTTGACCGCTTCGTCCACGGTCTTTCCGACGCAAAGCTCAGCCATCGTATCGGAGCTCGCCACCGCCGTGCCGCAGCCAAAGCTTTTAAATTTAGCGTCCATGATGCGGTCGGTTTTCTCGTCCACGAGCCAGTACAGCCTCACCGCGTCGCCGCAACTCTCCGCGCCAAAGTCCGCCACGATGAGCTTACCGCCTCTTGCTTTTGCTTCATCCTCGGTTATCTCGCCCATAAATTTGGGGTTGTTCATGCGGTCTTGGACGTTTTGTGAGTATTCGTCCCAGATGGAGCCGCCGATTAGATTATTTTTTGCCATTTTATTTCCTTTTTAGAGGCGTTGTCTCGCGAGCGTCTTTGAATGAGCTTGCAAAAATATCGCTGCGGCAACCTATTTGGTTAGCCTTGCTCATTTTTGCTTCACAACATTCAAATCCATCTCGCGATACTGCCGCCCGCTTCCTTTTAAATTTAACTCAAATTTGGACTTTTAAAAACCCAAATTTGAACCAAATTTATGAAATTTAAATTATTAAGGCAAAGTATTTTGAGATAATTTTTGGGGTTGCGCAGGTAAAATTTAGCGTAGGCTGGACAAGTAGTCCCCCGAGCTAAATTTTAGCAAGCTCCGCAAAAAGCACTCAAAATACAAGCCGCTACTTGCTGTTAGGGTTATAGGCGTACGTGCTTGAAATAGCTCGCAACCTCACCACCGCCTTTTTGATATACTCTATCGCATAGTCAATCTCTTCTTCGGTATTAAACCTCGACAGCGACAGCCTCAGCGCCGTGTGCGCCAGATCGCTGCTAGCTCCGATGGCTTCCATTATCGGGTTGCTCTCTAGGGTCTCGGACGCGCACGCCGAGCCAGTAGATGCCGCGATACCGGCCTGATTTAGATCCCACAGCATCGCCTCGCCCTCGACGCCTTTGATAGCGGCTAGGATGGTGTTTGGCAGCCTGTGAGCGCGCTCTCCCACGACCGAGACGTCGGGTAGCTCTAGTAGAGCGTCCTCGAGCTTGTCGCGCAGGCGTCTAACGTGCAAATTTTCAAACTCGATTAGTTTGTTGCTATTTTCCAGTGCTTGCGCCATGCCGACGATGCCAGCGACATCAAGCGTCCCGCTGCGTCTGCCGCCCATGTGTTCGCCGCCGTGGAGCAAGCTCGTTAGCTTTTGCGAGTCCTTGATATACAGACCGCCTACGCCTTTTGGTCCGTGAAATTTATGCGCCGAAAAGCTCATAAAGTCCACGCCCATCTCGCGCACATTTATTTTGATCTTGCCGACGGTTTGCGTCGCATCGGTGTGAAACAGCGCGCCGTGCTCGTGAGCGATCGCCGCGCATTCTTTGATCGGGAAAATGGTGCCCGTTTCGTTATTTGCCCACATGATGCTAACGAGCGCGGTTTTGTCGTCGATGAGCTTTCTTAGGTCGTTTGGATCGAGCAGGCCGTTTTCGTTTACGGGCACGCGACTCACTCGCACGCCGTATTTTTTGAGAAACTCAAAGGTCGCCGAGATCGCCGGATGCTCGACGGCGCTAATGATGACGTGATCTTTGTCTTTATTTAATATATGATCGAAAAATACGCCCTTAGCCACCCAGTTGTTGCTCTCGGTGGCGCAGCCCGTGACCACGATGTCGTCGTTATCGCTCGCGTTTATGCCGGCATAGAGCTGATCCATCGCGCGGCGAAGCGCCGGGTGCGTCTCGGAGCCAAATCTATGAAGCGAGTTTGGGTTGCCGTATTTTTCGCAGAAAAACGGCTTCATAAGCTCGAAAGCTTCGGGATCGACCATCGTCGTGGCATTGTTGTCTAGATATACTCTCACGCTTGACCTTTATCAATTAGGATATATTTTATCCCTTTTATTTTCGCGACGATAATATAACAAATTTTATAAATTTTTGATTAAAATTTTAGCTTAGTTTTTTCAAATTTAAGCGGTTTTTGATAGAGCTTATATATTGAAACTCCTTATCAAATAAGCAAAATATCGTCGTTTCGGACAAATTTGAGATAAAAAGATAAAATATATCCTAAACTTAGTTTGATTTCTTAAGGTTTTAGAAAATTTAAAAATTAAAATTTTCGTATTTTGGGTGAAACTCGGCGAAATAAATCCGAATTTGACGCGGCGCAAAGGCAAATTTGAAGTTACAATTTGCGGTTTTTCAGACAAGATGGGATAAAATTTAGATATGAAAATCTTCAAAGGAATTGTAAAAATTATTGCCTGGTTTATAGGCATCGCTTACATAATTTGCACACTGCTTGTATGTTTTTTAGCCCTAGTCTCGTTTTTTTCATCCGATACGCCCGAGGGTTGCGATCCTGGTATGCCCACTAGCGCATGCGATTATATCGATGAAAAATTTGAAAAAGAGCTACAAAATTTACCTCCCGTCGCCACTCTACCTCCCCTAGAAAAAAGACCCGTATTTTGGCTTGAAAAAGGCAGATTTGCAAAAGGTATAAAATTTGACCATTTATATGTTAAAAACGAAACCGGAGTCTGGCTTAGATATAAAGATGAGAGGAAAGAAGACCTTTTTCTGCAAAAAGATATGCCGGGGCGCTACTATGGATACGACGAGATCGACCGCTCGCCAGATGAGATATGGGTAAGAAGAGAACTTAAACATTATGAATACGGCATCTACGATATTTCTCTTTTTGAAAACGAAGCCAAGATATTTTCTCAAACGGCATATAAGGTCGTGAGAAAATTTATCGGTTTCTTTAATCTACACTCTATGAGAGGCACCTCTTTTGCAGCTCCGCAAGGCACCGAGGAAAATTTAAATGCCATAAGAGGGCTTCAAATACCGCTTGAAAGCTTTCCTAAAAATCCTAACGAACCCTGGCTCGTTCAACCCAGCAAGCTTGAGGCAAGAGGCTATAGCGGAGATAAAATAGCAAAAAAGCTCGCTAGCAATACCTTTGAGATCCCTGGCGAGGGGCGGCAACAAACCGTGCGCGTAAATAGCCTTGCTAAAGACACAAAAGTCGTCTGCGGGGATGAAATTTGCCTCGCGCTTGCCTTTGATGAGAGTAAAGTCAATGGCTGCGATAACGGTGCTGTGTCCACGACGATTTACACACTAAATTTAAAACAAAAATTTAGAGATTTTTATATGCTTCCTAGTAAAAATTTCAAATACGCTAAAATAAGCGACAATTTTACCCTAGACGACGTAAAATCCTTTGAAATAATATTGTCGAAATTTAGAGATTTGGGCGGGCTTGACAAAGGAAGCGAGTGCATAGACTACGAGGTTATCTTGCGAAACGACGAAGGCGAGCAGGTCAATGAAATTTGCAGAAACCAAACCGAGAAAGTCGGCAACCGCACGCAGTAAATCAAGGCTCGCGCCGCAGGCTTGAGACAAAGGCGGCTAAATCTCGGCGCACAAAACCCACGCCTTTAATATGTAAATTTAGCGGCGATCCAGGATAAATCGTATATTTGCTCGGTAAATTTAATGTAAGACGAACAAAGCGGCCGCCGAATTTAAAGCCGTTGAAGGTTCCTAGCGTCGTAAAATTTGATCGTCCAGGGTGCGTCCGCGACGTCTGTGTCAAGCTTTGACGCAAAATACTCCCGCACTGCGGAGTAGTCTGATTTTGAGATGAAATAAATATTTATAATGCTCGTTTGGCTAAACAGGGCAAGGTTGCAAAAGTAGCTTAAATTTACGTCTTTGTCAAAGGCTCTGAGCACGCATTTGGCGATAAAAATCAGCGCATAAAAAATAAATGCGGCCAAGACGAACATAAACGGGATCACGATCACGGAAAGCGGATTTTTCGGTATCGCTCCTAAAATTTGATAGGGCGATTTTCGCATTTCGCGGACATTCGTCAAATTTATCGTTACTCCCTTTTTGGTTTGGAAAATTTTATCCTCGTAAAGGTAAATGAGCGAGGGATTTTTGAGTTTTTTGACTAAGTCGGCGGCGGCTAAAATATTCATAAGAATACCGCTACCAAACATCGAAGCAAACCTCGGGTCTCGCATCGCCTCTGCCCTAAAAACCTCCCAAAATGAGCCGCTTTGCCAATCTACCATACTGCTAAAAAATACCAGAAATATCATAGAAAGATTAATGATAAGCAAGAAGGCGCAGCCGGCCGCGATGCGGTAAAAATCGTCCTGTAAAACCAGCGGTTTTTCGTCGTAGTTTCTGCTCAAATTTTATCCTTTACGCACCGTGCGATAAAAATATTTGGCTTAAATTTAACCCGTCAAATTTAAGAACCGGCAGGATAAATCGTGCGCCAAATTTGCCCGCAAAACCTCAAATTTGACTAATTTATCCCGCCCAGTAGCTCTTGTGTCTGCTCGAAGCTAAATCCCTCTTCGGCGTCTTGTTTTAGGAAGTTATCTATAAATTCTTTTTTCGAGATCGCGAGGTCTAGCTCTTTGTCGCTGCCCTTTTGATACGCGCCGATGCGTAGCAGGACCTCGTTTTCTTTTAGAAGCGAGTAGAGGCGCTTTAGCTTGGCGGCATTTGCTCTGTGCTCTTTGGTCGCGATGTCGCTCATCACGCGCGAGGCTGAGTTTAGGATATTTATAGGCGGGTAGATGCCAAAGTCCGTCATCTCGCGGCTAAGCACGATGTGGCCGTCTAGGATCGAGCGGCTCTGAT
Organism: uncultured Campylobacter sp.; assembly: GCA_963517705.1. Taxonomy (GTDB): domain Bacteria; phylum Campylobacterota; class Campylobacteria; order Campylobacterales; family Campylobacteraceae; genus Campylobacter_A. Next base: position 5,799 of record CAUQHH010000053.1, on the reverse strand, counting down.
CGGCTATCGGATCGCTCATATCGTCGCCGTCTACAAGCACGGTAAAAAAAGCCGTTATGCTGCCCTTGCCCTCCTCTTTGCCCGCGCGCTCCATCAACTGAGGCAGTAGGGTGAGCACGGACGGCGGATAGCCCTTGGACGTCGGCGGTTCGCCCAGCGCCAGCCCAATCTCTCGCTGCGCCATTGCAAACCTCGTCACGCTATCCATAATGAAAAGCACGTCTTTACCTTGGTTTTTAAAGTATTCGGCCACGCTCATCGCGCAAAAGGCGCCGTATTTTCGCATCAGCGGGCTATCGTCGCTGGTGGCTACGATGACGACGGTTCCGCTTAGATCGCCACGTAAATTTTTCTCTATAAACTCCGGCACTTCGCGGCCGCGCTCGCCGATAAGCGCGACAACCTTGATCGGTGCTTGCGAGTTTTTTACTATCATGCCCATGAGCGTACTTTTGCCCACGCCAGAACCCGCGAAAATGCCTAGTTTTTGGCCTTTGCCGCAGGTTAGCAGCCCGTCGATGCTTTTAACCCCGACGCTAAAAATTTCATCTATTAGCCCGCGCTTCATCGCATCGATCGGAGCGCGCATTATCGGGGCGTATTCGGTGGCGGCGATCGCGCCTTTGCCGTCTTTTGGATTCATAAAAGGATCGACCACGCGCCCTAAAAGAGCGTCTCCGACGGGGATTTTCATACCTTGGTCGCTTTGATAGACGAAGTCGCCGATCTTGTAGCCCTCTACGAAGCCAAAGGGCGAGATGAGCGCGGTATTTTGCCGCACCTCGGTCACCATCGCTAGCCCGCTTTTGCTCCTATCTTTAGCGCAAATTTGCACGATATCGCCGATGCTAGGGCGAAGGCCAGAGATCTCTATCGTCGTAGCGGAAATTCGTTCGATCACGCCAAAGACGCTAGAGAGAGATAAATTTGCGCCCAGTTTTGATTTTAAGCTATCTAAACCCACTAAAATCTCACTTCTTTGTGCGAATTTATAAGGGAGAAAAATTCGCGTCTAGTCTCGCTGCTCTTTAAAAAGCAGCCCCGAAGCGCCGATGTTGTCGTGGTTGAGTTGATCTTGCCCACGCCTCGCATCTCAACGCACATGTGACGCGCCTCGATGACGACGCCAACGCCTTTTGGCTTGATGACGTCCTGCACGGCTTCGGCGATTTGCTCGGTGAGCTGCTCTTGGATCTGCAGGCGGCGGGCAAATATATTTACCATGCGCGGGATTTTGCTAAGGCCGACGACCTTGTGATTTGGGATGTAGGCCACGTGCACGCGCCCGAAAAACGGCAACAAATGATGCTCGCAAAGGCTGTAAAATTCGATATCGCGCACGAGCACCATTTCGTTATTTGAGCTATCAAACAGCGCGTCGTTTAACACGACTTTGGGGTCTTGCGAGTAGCCGCTCGTTAAAAACTCGTAAGCTTTAAAAACGCGCTCGGGAGTTTTAACCAGCCCCTCTCTGTTCGGGTCTTCGCCGACTAAATTTAGCATCTGCTCGACGCAGCTTTCAAACTTTTCTTTTTTTAAATTCACATTTTTTAAATTTTCTTGCATTTGCGTTCCTGACTAATTTCGCTATTTAAATTTGATAAACGATTTTACTTAAATTCGCCTTTCGCGCGCTTAAATTTATACTATGAATAAGGAAAATTTTGCTACACTCTAGGAAATTTTTATTTTTTAAAGGAATTTAATGCAAATCAAAACCAAGGCGATCGACGCCGTAAATGCTTCGCTAAGTGCGAAAATACCGAGCGCGGATGTAAAATCCAAACTCGAAAACGCTGCTAAAAAAGCTGCGAAAAATATGAAAATAGACGGATTTAGAGCGGGTAAAGTACCTGTGAACGTGGTGCTAAAACGTTACGAAAAAGAACTAACCGCCGATGCTGAGCAAGACGCGTTAAAAGACGTCATAGATGCTGGACTAAAAGAGCTAAATAGAAAATTTGAAGAGGTTATCGGCGAGCCGATCGTGACTAAATTTGATAGAGGCGAGAACGAGATAGACGCTGAGATCGAGCTTTCGTTTAAACCCGTTATAAACATCGACGGCTACGAGGAGCTGATAGAAAGCGTCAGCGCGCCGCGCGTAACGAAAAAAGAGATCGACGAGAGAAAAAACGAAATTTTAAAAATGATAGCTCCGCTAGAAAAAGTGGAAAAAGCCACGCTTGAAAAGGGAGATTTTGCCAAATTTGACTTTGAGGGCTTCTTAGACGGCACTGCGTTTGAGGGCGGCAAAGCCGAAAACTACTTGCTAGAAATCGGCTCGGGACAGTTTATACCGGGCTTTGAGGACGGCATGATCGGGCTAAAGGTCGGCGAAGAGCGCGACGTGAAGGTTAAATTCCCGGCCGAGTACGGCGCTGCGCACCTTGCGGGCAAAGACGCGACGTTTAAGGTAAAACTACACGAAATCCAAGGCAAAAAAGTGCCTGAGGAGATCGACGAAGAGACGCTAAAACGCATCATGCCGGGCGAGGAAAAGGTAAGCGTCGAGCTATTTGAAGAGAGGCTAAAAGAGCAGATCAAAGCCGACAAGCACGCTAAAAACGTAAACGAAGAGCTAAAGCCTAAATTTGCCGACGCGATCGTGGCTAAATTTAACTTCGACGTGCCGAAAAATATCGTAGAGCAAGAGATGGATATGCAGTTCCGCGGCGCTTGGAGCAACTTTACGCCTGAGCAGATGGCTAAATTTAGAGAGGATAAAGACGCTCTAACTAAACAGCGCGAGACTTACCGCGACGACGCCGTAAAAAGCGTTAAGCTAACGTTTATAATAGATGAACTAGCGCGCCGCAGAGATATCAAAGTAAGCGACCAAGAGCTGATCCAAGCGGTGTACTTTGAGGCGTATCGCTCGGGCGTAGATCCAAAACAGCACCTTGAAAACTACAAAAATCAAGGAATCTTGCCTGCGATCAAAATGTCGATGATCGAAGAGAAGCTATTTAACGAGATGTTTGCGCTAAAGAGCGATAAGAAAGAGAAAAAGGCGGAGTAATGAGCTACTACATCCCCTACGTCATCGAGCGCACGAGCAAGGGCGAGAGAAGCTATGACATCTACTCGCGCCTGCTAAAAGACCGCATAATAATGCTTAGCGGCGAGATCGAGGACGGCATGGCGTCTGCGATCGTGGCTCAGATGCTGTTTTTAGAGGCCGAAGACCCGGATAAGGACATATATCTATATATAAACAGTCCGGGCGGCGTGATAACGAGCGGTTTTAGTATTTACGATACGATGAACTACATCAAGCCCGACGTCTGCACGATCTGTATAGGTCAGGCGGCGTCTATGGGCGCGTTTTTGCTTAGCTGCGGCGCGCAGGGCAAGCGTTATGCTCTACCAAATTCGCGCATCATGATCCACCAGCCTTTAGGCGGAGCGCGCGGACAGGCGACGGATATAGAGATCCAGGCGAAGGAAATCTTGCGCATGAAAGAAATTTTAAACGCGATCCTGGCTAAAAATACGGGTCAAAAACTAGCCAAAATCCAAAAAGATACCGACAGGGACTTTTTCATGAGCTCTGCCGAAGCCAAAGAGTACGGGCTTATAGATAAAGTTTTAGAGAAAAGCTTTAAGTAAAGAGTAAAATTTGATAAAGTTAGACAACAAAAAAAGCGAAAACGTAGCGGCAAATAACGCGTCTACTCAAAAAGTAGGCGCAAAAGCTAAAAAGGACGAGTTTAACATTTACGGTTTTTCCGAGGCGATCATAAAAGAACTAACCGAGGAAAATATCCCCTCGATCCCGAAAAACTACACCGTTTTTTTTGAAAAGATGCTTGAAAAGCAGTCTGACGACTTTAAGAAAAAAGTCGGCGAGATCATAAAGATCGAAGACGAGATCGGCAAACTCGAGGACGATAGACAAATCAATATCGAGCGCGAGGTCAAAAATAGCTTTATGCAGATAAAAAGCATGCTACAGGCCGTTGCGCTCATATATAAAAATTTGGGGGTTTTAAAAACTATTATTAAAAAACGCTCGGAAAGCCTAGATCCAAATGTAAATTTAATCACGATCCAAAGCGTTTTTAACTCCTTTAACGAAGACTTAAGTAAACTAAATTCGCTAATGGATAAACATGTAGAAGTTATTAAAACGAGCTACGAAGAGATTAGTAAGGTATTTAAGCTGGTCGAAGAGCAGTCTATTTACGATGAAAAATTTGACGTATATAATAGAAAATTTTTCCTCAAAACGCTCAGTATCGAGTCTGAAAATATCCAAAAATACGACTACAAGTCCTCTGTGATGCTACTAAAGCCAAAAGATAGCGCGCTGGACGGTATCGGGTCAAAAGGTAAGCTGGCCGTTTTAAAAAATATCTCTCGTATGTTGCTTCGTACGTCGAGACGTAGCGATATCTTGTCGCACTACGGCGGAGGATGTTTTGCTATGCTGATGAAGCATACCGACATAAGCGGCGCGCAAAAGGCTTGCAAACGTATAACCGATATGTTTTACGACACTTCTTTTATGCTAAATGGCGAGAAATACGAGTTTGATATGGAAGTCGTTACTTTTGATTTAAATATGACTAAAACTATCGAAGAGATGTTATCTTTGGCGCTCGATTCACTCGTAAAAACCGGTAGAGACGGCGAACACTTTTTGGTACTAGAGGACAAGACTGAAAAATGATACTAGAAATCCTAACCTATCCGAACAAAAAACTCTTCATCAAATCGCTTGAAGTTAAGGTTTTTGACGAAGAGTTGCATAAATTTTTAGACGATATGTATGAAACCATGATCGCTAAAAACGGCATCGGACTAGCCGCTATCCAGACGGGCGAGGCTAAGCGAATTTTGATCGTAAATTTAGTAGACGAAGAGAGTAAAGAACAGCGCAAAGAGGATCTGCTAGAAATCATAAATCCCAAAATTTTACGCAAAGAGGGCGAGATAATCTATCAAGAAGGCTGTCTGAGCGTACCTGGATACTACGAGGACGTAAAAAGAGCCGAGTTTATAACGCTAGAGTATCAAGATCGCTTCGGCGAGCGCCAAGAGCTCGAGGCTGACGGGCTTTTGTCGGTCGCGATACAGCACGAGATGGATCATCTCGACGGGCACCTTTTTATCGAGCGTATCGGCTACAACAAACGCAAAAAATTCGACAAAGAGTATAAAAAGCAAAAAAACGCATGAAAGCCCTAAAATGCGCCACTCATAATGACGAATTACGGCTTGTGGACGTCGAGTCCAGCTTTAACCGCGGTTTGCCCGCACTTAATATCGTTGGTCTTGCGGGTGCTTCGATCAAAGAGAGTGCCGAACGCGTAAAGTCAGCGCTTTTGTCGCTAAATTTCTCCTTTCCAGCGCAAAAAATCATCATAAATTTATCCCCATCCGATATGCCAAAATCAGGCAGTCACTTCGACCTACCCATCGCGCTTTTAATCGCCTTGCAAAAAGAGCGCGACTTCGAGCCTATTTTTGCATTCGGCGAGCTAGGGCTAGACGGCGGCGTCAAAAGTACGGCGAGCCTGTTTTCTATCCTGCTTTTTTTGAGTGCGAAAGCACCCGGCTCTCGCGTGCTGATCCCGCAAGAGATAGCGCAAAAAGCGGGCGCGATACCGAATTTAGAAATTTACGCCGTTTCAAATTTGGCTGAGGCGATCAAATTTTTCCTAGAGCCCGAATTCGCAGCCTCGCGCAGAGTCGGCGCCGTTCATCCGCTTTTTTCAAATTTGATCAAAATCGGCGACAAAAGCTTCGTAAAAAATCAAAATTTCGAGCTAAATTTTAGCGACGTAAAAGGCC
>CAUQHH010000052.1:0-11675 GCA_963517705.1 uncultured Campylobacter sp. | reverse complement strand
GAAAATAGCCCGATTTTGGTAAATTTTTCCATTTACAAATCTCAAAAAAATCAGCTTGAAAAGTCGATGTCGGCGCTAATGTCAAACCCAAACAATAAAGATTTATTTAAAAAGTGAGCAAAATTTTATCCGCCGTTTTGCTCAAATAAGCAGCTTTATAGCGCTTACTGCGCTTTGCGTTTGCTTTTCGACAGATACAAGCTTCATCTTAAATTTAATAAATTTGCTTAAGCAAAATATTATCCTATTTGTACCGGTTTTATCAACAGCAACCCTTTTATTTCTTAATATAAAAAATTGATTTATAATTTTTAAGATAAACAACTCATTTTTAATCAAACTATAAACAAATATTTATTATCATTTCGCCTTTATAGCAAATGAATATCAAAACTAGCGTTAATAAGGACGGAAATGAATCATCTTAAATTTTCTCTTGCCGCTTTGCTTCTTTTGTCAAATTTAAATGCAAAAGAGGCCGAAGTCGAGCTAAAAGAAGTAACGGTTAGCGGCGAAGCAGGCGCTGAGAACGATCCGATGCAAAAAAAAGTCGGCCAAAGCGTAAAAAGCACCAAGGAGTTAACTAAAACGCAGGTCTCCGATAATAGAGACCTCGTGCGATACGAAACGGGCGTAACGACTGTGGAGGCTGGGCGTTTCGGTCAGAGCGGCTACGCGATAAGAGGCGTGGAAGAAAACCGAGTAGCTATCACGGTAGACGGCCTGCATCAAGCCCAAACGCTAAGCTCGCAAGGCTTTAAGGAACTATTTGAAGGATACGGAAACTTTAACAACACCCGCAACGGCGTGGAATTTGAAACGCTAAAACAAGCCACCATCGCAAAAGGCGCAGACTCCGTTCGTACGGGCTCTGGCTCTCTTGGTGGCTCTGTAATGTTTGAAACAAAAGACGCAAGGGATCTTTTGCTAGATAAGGACTATTTTTACGGCTACAAGGGCGGCTACAACACAGCCGATAATCAAACCATGCACTCGCATACCTTAGCCGGTAGGTTTAAGTGGTTTGACATCATGGCCGTACAAACCAAGCGCAGACATCACGAAACGGAAAACTACGGCTACAAAGACTATGATGGCAGCGTACTAGGAAGAACCAGAGAAAAAGCCGACCCGTACTACATCAAAAAAACGAGCAGTCTCATCAAGCTAGGTTTCCAGCCTCACGAGGAGCATAGATTTACCTTTATGTCAGATACCTACAAAAACCGATCTCAAGGCAAAGACCTATCATACACGCTTACGCTTTCTAGCAACAGGGACGAGATCATAGATACCGGTCTAAGATACAACGACGATATGATGGATAGGAAAAATCGCGCTTTTGCCTATGAAAATTTTAGCGAAACTCCGTTGTGGGATACGATGAAATTTACATACTCCAACCAAAAAATCAAATCTCGCGCCAGAACCGAGGAGCACTGCCAGGGAGGCGAAAACTGCTCTGACATCTCAAATCCTATCGGACTTCAGGTTAAAAACAACAAAGTAGTCGATAAGTACGGCGGCGAAGTAACCTTGCAAAGAACCCAAGAAGTAGATCCGCAGTACGGCGGTCTAACATGGGTGAACAGAGTCGTAGATAGCCAAGGAAACGTCCATGATCAGAAAAATTTTAGCATCAGTCAAAACGTTAGCAATACATGGCTGGACTGCTCGATATTTGACTGTTCACGGCCAAATATCGATGTGCTAAAATACGACTACGCCACCGAGCAATACATAAAATCAACCGTTCCGCTAGATAAAAGCTACACCGATGCAAGTACGGGCAAGACCTTTAAGCAAAGCTCAGAAAGCGGATATCTCATCACTCCGTACGGCAAGGGCTACATAAGCCGCGACTGGAAAGAGCGCGATCTGGATACGAACACCAAGCAGTTTAACCTAGACTTTAACAAATACGCCAAAACGGGCGACGTAGAGCACGATATCGCATACGGACTAAGCTTTGCCAAAACCGAAAAATCCATGACGAACAAGCAAGGCTACGATACTACAAACGGCCAGTGGTGGGCACCTAAAACTCTAGGTACGGATTTTACCGGCACGCCGTATACGTGCGAAAACGCGCCGCTCACGCTACTTTACGCGCTTTGCCCTAGAACCGAGCCTCTCACGTCTTTTCTCATCCCGGTTAAAACAAAAGAAGGCGCGCTATATCTCAACGACGATATGCGCGTAAACGACTGGTTGGGGATAAATTTAGGCTACCGCTACGACAAGATAAAATATAAACCAAACTACGTCCCGGGCTCTACGCCTAAAATCCCGGACGATATGGTGCTAGGTCTTTTCGTACCGTATAATCCTAGTCCAGAGCCAAAGTGGTGGGACTACGCAGATAGAGACGAGTGGAAAATAGCCCACGACGCATGGAAACAAGAAGCGCCTAATAACGCGCTAGCAAATATAAAATACATAGCTCAAAATAAAAAATTTACCAACAGCTCTTATGCTATCGGAGCCGACATCGATCCGCTAGATTACTTTAGAGTACAGCTAAAATACTCCAAAGGCTTTAGAGCGCCGACCACGGACGAACTATATTTAGCGTTTAAGCATCCTGATTTTACCCTCCAACCAAACCCGGATCTAAAACCTGAGATAGCTAAAACAAAAGAGCTTGCATTGACGCTGCACGAGGGAAAAAGCTTTATAACTACTAGCTTTTTTGAGACCAAATACGATAACTTTATAGATCTAATATCTCTAGGCACCAAAAGCTATGCCACGGGCGGCGGCGGCAACACTATACCTTTTGCGCTATACGGTAACGTAAACCGCAGCAAGGCTACCGTGCGCGGTCTTGAGATAAACTCTATGCTTCATTTTGGTCAAATTTCAGACGCGCTAGAGGGCTTTCACGCTAGCTACAAACTAACGCTGCAAAAAGGCAGAGTACAAACGGATAACGACGGTAAAGTGCCGATGAACGCCATCCAGCCGACTACTGCGATCTATGGTCTAGGATACGCGAGCGCTGCGGATAAATTCGGCGCCGACATCTACGTCACTAGTGTCGCATCCAAAAAAGAAAAAGACACCTATAATATGTTCTGGCGCCTAGATACCGACCCGTACGGCAATCCATACAATACAAACAGCTACTCAAAATGGCGAAGCAATGCCTACACCCTAGTAGACGTCGTAACCTATGTACGTCCGATTAAAAATTTGACGTTTAGGCTAGGCGTTTATAACCTAACTAACGAAAAATATATCACTTGGGACGCTGCGCGCTCTATCAGGCCTTTTGGTACTATGAACATGATCGATAGAACCACGGGTCTAGGCATAAATCGCTTCTACTCGGCGGGCAGAAATTTCAGACTAAACTGGGAATTTACATTCTAAACCGCATTTTATTCAGACGGGCTCTCGCCCGTCTCCTTGCTTTTATTTTTATATACTTTCCATTCAAATTTGACCGTAAATTTGGAAGTTATAAAATCGCCAAACCAAGATCATCTCCAGGTTCGGCAAGGATATTTTGCGCCAAATTTTCGCAAGAGTATTTAAATTTACGCGGCGCAAAGACTAAATTTAGTCAAATTTGACGCCTTCTCTAAAACAGATTAAAAATTAAAACTAGTCTTAATCTTTAAAAATTTATGCAACGCTTCCTCGTTTTCTTTTAACGCGGCGGCATAAACCGAGCGAGTGAGCTTAAATTTAGAGATGTTTATCTCAAACAGCCTGCCGTTTTTTAGCTCGTTTTCGATCAAAAATCTCGGCAAAAACGCCACGTACGTATCGGCATGGTTTGAAGCCAGCGCGCGGCAGACCATTATCGAACCGTCTAGCGAATACGCCACGTCAAGCGCATGCGCATCCACGCCGTGCTTATGCAAAATATCGTCGAGGTAAGTCCTAGTTCTATCTTTGATAAATTTAAAATTGACCAGCTCCTCGGGCTTCACGCTTTCGGCGATTTTTTTATTTGAAACCAAAATCAGCTCGTAGTCGAATAGTTTTTTAACGAGCAAGCTGCTATCAAGCGACTGCTCAAGGATGATGGCGATGTCGCTGCGGCGGTCTTTTAGGTAGTTTATGAGCTCGTTTTGCTCTTTTATCCTGATGTCTAGCTCGCTGCCTACGCTTTGCGAGATTTTATCCAGCAGTATCGAGATGACCGCCTCGGCGATGAGCTGAGTGGTGGCGATGACTAGCGGCACCTTGTCCGTTTTTATGCGCGCCAGCTCGTCTTTAAAGCGAAACATAGCGCTTTCAAACTGAGTACAGAGTTTATAAAATTTCTCGCCCTCGTGAGTTAGGACGATGCCGTTTTTCTTACGCATTATTAGCGTGGTTTGTAGCATCTCCTCGAGCTTTTTCATCTGGAGAGTAACTGCTGGCTGCGAGATGCCCAGCGCCCTTGAGGCTTTTGAGAAGCTTCTTTCTTTCACTATCTCCATAAAGGTATAAAATTTACTAAAATCATTGATCATATCGGGCTCCTTATTATTATATCAGCTTATAAAATCATCTTTTTAATATTGTATTGATTTATATCTAAAAACGCTCTTAATCAGACCCAAATTTAAATCAGCGGCCATTTTTAAGCTTATTTTGTTAGAATTTAATCATTTTAATAAATAAAGCAGGAAATTTAATGCCCGATTTACTAGACGAACTCAACGAAAGCCAGCGCGAGGCGGCCTCGCATACCGACGGAGCGATGCTGATCTTGGCAGGAGCCGGCAGCGGAAAAACCAAAACCATCACCACTCGCCTAGCTTATCTCATAAGCGAGCTAGGCATCCCGCCGTCAAATACCTTAACGCTAACATTTACCAACAAAGCCGCAAGCGAAATGCGAACCCGCGCGCTAAATATGCTAGGTGCCGCCGGTAAAAATTTCACTCCGCTGCTTTGCACTTTTCACAAATTCGGGCTTTTGTTTTTGAAATTTTACATCGACCGCCTAAAGCGCAAAAATAACTTTGTCATCATCGACACGGACGATAAAAAGCGGATTTTAAAGGGCTTTGAGGGCGATATCCCGACCTCGGTGCTAGCTAGCGAGATCTCAAATTTTAAAAACTCGCTTTTAAGCGTAGAGGAGGTGCTAAATCACGGCGGCATGTTTGCAAACGGGCAAAATTTCAAAGACGGCTACCACGCAAAGCTAGCAAATATCTACAAGCTTTACGAGGAGTACTTGGCGGCAAACAACCTCGTGGATTTTGACGACCTACTCTGCCTTAGCTATAAAATTTTAGACGAGGACGAAGCTCTAGCGCGCGAGATCTCGCGCAGGTATGCCTACGTGATGGTGGACGAGTATCAAGACACCAACGACCTTCAGTACAGACTCCTGCGCAAACTCTGCCTAACGCACGAAAATATCGCGGTCGTGGGCGACGACGACCAGAGTATCTACGGCTGGCGCGGCGCGAAAATCGAAAATATATTAAATTTTAAAGATCAGTTTAAAGACGCCAAAGTCATAAGACTAGAGCAAAACTACCGCTCGACGAGTCAAATTTTACGCGCGGCAAACGAACTCATCGACCATAACAGAAACCGCCTAGGCAAGGAGCTAAAAAGCACCAAAGAAGGCGGCGAGGACGTCGCGCTGATGGAATCAGACGACGAAACGATGGAGAGCCTAAAAGTAGCCAAACGCATCAAAAAGCTGCTTGATAGCGGCGCGCAGGCTAGCGATATCGCGATCTTGTACCGCATAAACGCCCTCTCCCGCTCGCTCGAAGAGGGCCTAACCAAAGAAAAAATCCCGTACAAAATGGTCGGCGGAGTTAAATTCTACGAACGTGCCGAGGTCAAAGACGTCATCAGCTACCTAAGGCTAGTCGCAAACGAGAACGACGACTTCTCACTAAAGCGCGTCATCAACCGCCCAAAACGGGGCCTTGGCAAAGTAAGCCTCGCAAAGATCGAAAAAATCGCCTTCGAGCATAAGCTTTCGCTATTTGAAGCGATATCAAGCCTAGACGAAAACGACAAAGATCTAAGCAAAAAGATCGTCTCGAGCCTTGGCGAATTTGCGGCAAATTTAAGAGAGCTAAAAGAGTGCGACTCGCCGTACGAGCTAGTAGATAAGCTAGAAGCGAAATTCGGCATCAAAAAATACTACGAGAGCTTGCCCGACGGCTCCGAGCGCGTGGCGAACATCGACGAGTTTTACGCGATGATAAAGGATCAAATCAAGCAAAATCCAAGCTTTTCTATCGAGGAGTTTTTAAACGAGATCGCGCTACAAAGCGAGCAGGATAACATCGGCGGCGAGGCGATCTCGATCATGAGTATCCACGCTAGCAAGGGGCTTGAGTTCGAGCATCTTTTCGTGATCGGGCTTGAGGAGGGATTTTTCCCGCTTCTTGGCGACGGTAGCGACATCGAGGAGGAGCGGCGCCTAGCCTACGTCGCCATCACCCGCGCCAAAAAAACGCTAACGCTAAGCTTTGTAAATTCGCGTTTTTATAAAGGGCAGCGAACGAGGCTGGAAAAGAGCAGATTTTTAAGCGAAGCTGGCGTTTGCAGCGGTAGCCTCATCATCCAAACGCAAACGCAGACCGCAGGCGAATACAAAAAGGGCGACCTCGTCAAGCATAAAATTTTCGGTATCGGGCGCGTGACGGCGGTAACGAAGATCAAAAAAGAGCTAAAGCTAACGATAAATTTCGGCGGAATCAGCCGCGAGATAATGTCTAGCTTCGTCGAAAAAGCGGTGTAAAAATGAGCAAATTTGAGGCTCTATGCTTAAATTTAAAAAACAACGCAAATTTGACGCAGCCGCCCAAAGGTCAAATTTAAATGAACGCGCTTTTTGTCGCAAATAAGCCAGCAGGCATAAGCTCAAATCATTTTTTAAGCAGGCTAAAGCGCAAATACGGCGTCAAAAAAGCTGGCTTTTCGGGCACGCTTGATCCCTTTGCCAGCGGCTGCCTGATCGTGGCTCTAGGCAATCACACGCGGCTTTTTAACTACATAGATAAAACGCCCAAAATCTACGAAGCGACTATGTGGCTAGGAGCCGTAAGCGCTAGCCTAGATAACGAAAATATCGAGGAGATCACGCTTTGTCCGCCGTTAAATTTAGCCGACATAAAAGCGGCGCTAAGCGAACTAAAAGGCGAGATCGCCTACGTACCGCCCAAATTTAGCGCCAAGCACGTGGGCGGCAAGCGTGCGTATGAACTAGCAAGAGCGGGCGAGGAGTTTGAACTAAAAAGCCAAACAATGAGCGTTTTTGACGTAAATTTGACTGCGTATATGCATCCGTTTTTGAGCTTTCGCATTAGCGTTAGCGAGGGCTCGTACGTGCGCTCGTACGCTCAAATTTTAGCCGAAAAGCTTGGCGCGAGAGCCACTCTAAGCGCGCTAAAACGCGTGAGCGAGGGTAAATTTGTTTACGAAAACGAGCGATTTTTAAATCCGCTTGATTTTATCTCATTGCCGCGAAACAAATATCTTGGCGACCCCGCAGACGTAATGCTGGGCAAAAAACTGAGCGTAGAAAAGCTAAAATTTGGCGCCGAAGGGCTATATTTAATAAACTTTGATGATTTTTTTAGTATCATTGAAATCAAAGACGAAACCGTAACATATAAACTAAATAAGGTCGAAAAATGCTAATACTCGCAAGAAAAGAAGACGAAAGCATAATGCTGGGAAACGATATCAAAATCACGGTCGTAGGCATCTCAAAAGGCGGCGTAAAAATCGGCATCGACGCGCCTAAAAATATGATGATCCTGCGCTCTGAGCTAGTAGAAGACGTAGCGGCGGAAAACAAACAGGCCCTAAACGGCGCGGGCGAAGCGAGCCTAAAAGAACTCAGCGATAAAATCGTAAAATAATGAAAAGCTACGCGAAAATCAACTCCTTTTTAAAGATCGTCGGCACTCGCGGCAACTACCACGAGATCGTCTCTCGCTTTATTTTAAGGCGCGAAATTTACGATGAAATTTTCTTTGAAAAATCTAGCGGCTTCGCACTTGAGTGCGATAACGAAAATATCGAAAATAATATCGTTTTAAAGGCCAAATTTGAGCTAGAAAAAGCGGGCTTTAAAAACGAGCTAAATGAGTTTTTCGCCTCGCATAAAATCGTGATAAAAAAGCAAATCCCTTTAGGCGCGGGTCTAGGCGGAGGCAGCTCAAACGCGGCTACGTTTTTAAAGATGGCGAACGAGGAGTTAAATTTAAAACTAACTCGCGAAAATTTGATGAAAATAGGCGCAAATATCGGCGCGGACGTGGCATTTTTCGCTAGCGATTTCAATGCGGCAAACGTCGGCGGTATCGGCGAGATAATAAGCGATTTTGACGACGAAGTGCCAGAGGTAGAAATTTTAACGCCGAGCGTATTTTGCTCGACGCCTGCGGTTTACGGCGAATTTAGGGCAAATTTTATGGATAGCATCGACGTAAATCTAGCGGCAAAAATGCGCGAGATGGCGACGGCGCAGCTACTGGAGCGGTACGAAAATCGCAAGCTAAACGATCTTTTTGCGCCGTGCTTTAAAATTTATCCGCAGATGGATAAATTTAAAGATTTTTTCCTAAGCGGTAGCGGCGCGAGCGTGTTTTTCTTAAAATAAAAGGTAAAAAATGGGTAAGGATTTAGCCAAAAATAAAAAGGCGCTGTTTGACTTTAGCATCATCGAGACCTTCGAGGCGGGCATCGTGCTAAAAGGCAGCGAGGTAAAGGCTCTACGGGCGGGCCGCGCAAACCTAAAGGATAGCTTCGCGCGCGTGATAAAGGGCGAACTGTTTTTGCTAAACGCGCACATCAGCCACCTAAACACGACGCACTCGGCGTTTCGCCCGGACGAAAGGGCTCCTAGAAAGCTGCTGATGCACCGCAAGCAGATAGATAAAATTTTCGGCCAAGTCACGCAAGAGGGTCTCACGCTAGTCGTTTTAGCGCTCTATCTAAACGATAAAAACATCGTAAAGGCGCGGGTTGCGCTAGCAAAAGGTAAAAATTTGCACGATAAGCGCGAGACGATAAAACGCAAAGAAGCCGACAAAGAAGCGCGCGCGGCGATGAAAAAATACGCTTAAGGAAAACCGATGCCCTACGTAAATATAAAAATCACAAAAGAAAAAGAAGTAGTAAGCGCCGAGCAAAAGCGCGCGATAATAGCGGGCGTAACGAAACTGCTGGGCGATACGCTAAAGCGCGACGCGAGCAGAACAGTCGTCGTGATAGAGGAAGTCAGCACCGACGACTACGGATTTGGCGGCGAAAGCATAACCGAGCTAAGATCAAAACAAGGAAAATAATATGAAAAAAAACATAAAGGCGATTTTGGCGGCTTTGGTCTGCGCGATATTTTTAGCAGGCTGCGGCGAGGATGAGACGGCGAAAGCCCCCGTAAAAATAGAGGGCTATAAAACAGGCGAGGAGATCGCGCTAAAGAGCGTGTTTGGCAAAGACCTCACGCTAAAGCGCGTCGATGGCGGCTTTGTGATCAAGGGCGACGAGGATAAAATTTTGATGTTTGATATATTCGGCACGTTTTGTCCGCCGTGTCAAAAAGAAGCTCCCGATCTCACCAAATTTCAGATCGACAATCTAAACGACTTTACGATCGTGGGGCTAACGCACTTTGAAAACGTCACGAACGAGTACGTCGTGGAAAATTTCGCGCAAAAATACAACGCCTTTTACTTTATCTCAAACGATATAAAGACCAACGACAAGCTTTCGGCGCAAATTTTAGAGGATATAAAATACGAGCGGCTTGAGAGCGTGCCGATAAAAATGGTGCTAAAAGGCGGCGTATATCAGGAGCTAACCGACGTAGATAGCGGGAAATTCGGCGTGAAATACTACCTAGGCGGCATCCATCTAGACGCGATGACGAAGGATTTTGAAAGAATAAAAAATGCCCGCTAAAACCGCCACCGAGCGGGAGCACGGCATAGACGTAAAGGAAAAACCTGAATTTCCGCGCAAATTTAAGGTTATTTTACTAAACGACGACGTTACGAGTATGGATTTCGTCGTGAGCGTGTTGGTTGAGATTTTTCACCACACAGCCCAAAGCGCGGCAACCGTGATGTTAAAAATCCACAACGAAGGCAGCGGGGTGGCGGGCGTCTATACTAAAGAGATCGCCCAAACAAAACAAAACCAAACGCTAAAAGCCGCAGCCGCCGCGGGCTACCCGCTAAAAGCTGTCGTCGAGGAAGAATAGCCCGCAAAAACGGGCGCGCAAAAGGCGCAAAGAGGAGGAAATGATGTTTGACTCGGATTTAAGCTATCTTTTGGAAAAGGCCGGGCAGTTTGCCTACTCGAATTTTCACGAGTATCTAACCAGCGAGCACGTGCTTTTCGTGCTGGTAAATTTAAACGAAGAGACTAGAGATATCCTAGCAGAAGCTGGACTCACCGACGTCGAGGGACTAAAAAGCGATCTAAAAAACTATCTACTGCAAACCAACGAGCAGGTGCCGCACCACAAACAGCCGCGCATGACGGTGCTTTTGGAACAAATTTTTAAAGAGCTAAACACAGAGCTAAAAGATAAAAACGTCGGCATCAGGGATTTGCTATTTAAAATCGCGGCCAGAGGCGACACGTACGGGGCTAAAATTTTAGAATTTTACGACGTCGATCCGCAAAAGATAAAACAACACGCAAAAGACGACAAGCAGTCTCGCGCTAAAAGCTTCCAAAACCTCGCCAAATACTCGTCAAATTTAACCAAACTAGCCGCCGAGGGCAAAATAGACCCGATCATCGGGCGAGAAAACGAGCTAGCAAGGCTAATGCAAACGCTAAGCCGCCGAAAGAAAAATAATCCTATCCTAGTGGGCGAAGCGGGCGTTGGCAAAACAGCCGTAGTCGAGGGGCTCGCGCTAAAAATCGCAAGCGGCGAAGTGCCGCAACGGCTAAAACAGGCGCAAATTTTCGCACTAGACATCGGCGCGATGATAGCTGGCACGAAGTATCGCGGCGACTTTGAAAAACGTCTAAAAGACGTGATGGACGAGGTGGCCGAGCAAGAAGACGCGATAGTCTTTATCGATGAAATCCACACTATCGTGGGCGCGGGAGCCACGAACGGCGGCGGGCTTGATATGTCAAATTTACTAAAACCGGCTCTCGCAAACGGCTCGCTTCGCTGCATCGGAGCGACGACGTATGCGGAGTATCGCAGCTTTTTTGAAAAAGAAAAAGCCCTCTCGCGCAGATTTGCTAAAATCGACGTCGTAGAGCCTAGCACAGACGAGAGCGTCGAGATCCTAAAAGGACTTCGCGCCAAATACGAGAGCTTTCACTGCGTCAAATTTAGCGACGAAATTTTAGCCAAAAGCGTGGAGCTAGCCAAAAAATACTTAAACGATAGATTTTTGCCAGATAGCGCCATCGATCTTATCGACGAGGTCGGCGCAGCTCTAGCCCTGCAAAACAAAAGCAAAACCGTAAAAATGTCCGATCTAAGCGCGGTTTTAAGCAAGATGGCAAATATCCCGGATACAAATCTAAAATCTGACGCCGCGGCAAATTTGAAAAACCTAGCCCAGAGGTTAAAGTCTGAAATTTTCGGTCAAGACGATGCCGTCGATACGCTAGTGGCGGCAATCAAGCGCTCCTATGCGGGGCTAAAGCAGCCAAACGCACCCGTTGGAGTGTTTTTATTTACAGGCTCAAGCGGCGTGGGTAAAAGCGAGCTA
>CAUQHH010000051.1:0-11762 GCA_963517705.1 uncultured Campylobacter sp. | reverse complement strand
CAAATCCGCCAAAAGGCAGTAGCGTTTTGTCGCGGCCCATTCGCGAGCTTTTGCCTCCGGCAAGGATAACGCATGTTTTCATTTTTTTCCTTAATTTAAGTGTGGTATAATAGCATAAATTTGTTTTAAGCGAGCGGTTAAACTCGCCCAGGCTAATTAAAATTATTTATCGCTGATGATTTTTCTAACCGCTAAAGCCGCTAAATTTAGCCCAAAGCACGCCGTCACGCCCATAAAGCTGCCCAGTTTCACGCATTTTGGCAGCTCGGTCGAAAACACGACGTCAAATTTACCTTTAAAGCCCGCTTTTTTAAGCTCGGTGCGTATTTTTTTAGCAAACGGATCGTTGCAGGTTTGCCAGACGGAGGCGACCTTGATCTGCGTCGGGTCGATGCGCTTTGCTCCGCCCATCGAGCTAATTAGCTTTTCGTGCGTTTTTAGCGCGAGCGCGATCTTGGCGGGTACGTCGTCGATAGCGTCGATCACGAGATCAAAGGGCGAGAAATCAAAATTTGCGATAAATTCGGGCGTCATTAGCTCCTGCAGAGCCGTTACGCACTCGTATCTTGCGGCAAATTCGCCGACCTTAACGGCGCCGACCGCTTCGCTGTAAATTTGACGGTTTTGATTGGTTATATCAAAAATATCCTTGTCGATAACGGTGATTCTACCAACGCCCGCGCGAGCCAGCGCGTCCGCGCAGACTCCGCCCACGCCGCCTACGCCACAGATTAGTACGTTTGCGTTTTGAAGCTTTTTAAAATCATCGCCAAACAGCCAGCGAGATCTCGTAAATCGGTCATTTTGATCCAAAATTTCCTCGCTCAAATTTGATCCTTTAGCGCGGTTTTTAGGCCCTGCAAGCTCGCGTGCGCGGTCATATCTAGCATGATCGGAGTTAGCGAGGCAAAACTCTCGCTAAGCACGCTTATGTCGGACTCGCTGTTTTGCTCGTAGTCTAAATTCGACGGCTGTCCGAGCCAGTAGTACTCGACGCCACGCGGGTTGCGGTGGAGCATCGCGTGCGTGGCGTAGCTGCGTCTGCCTGCGGGAACTATGCGGTAGCCTCTAAATTCGCGGGCGGAGACGGCTGGGATATTTACGTTTAAAAATTGGCGCGGCGGTAGGGATATTTCGCCCTCTAGTACGCGCGGAACGATAAATTTGACGGCTTGCTGCGCGAGCGAAAAGCCTAGTTTTTCGATACTGTCGTTTTTATAAAACTGCGAAAACGCGATACTTGGCACACCCTGTAAAACGCCCTCCATAGCCGCTCCGCACGTACCCGAATAGGTGATGTCTTCGCCGACGTTGGCACCGTGGTTTATACCGCTGATTACGAGGTCGGGCAGTTTTTTATAAAGCGCATGAAGCGCAAGATAGACGCAGTCTGCGGGCGTGGCGTCATCGAGTTTGTAAAAATCGTCGTCAAGCTTGATGAAACGAAGTGGCCTAGTAAGCGTAAGAGAGTGCGCGCAGGCTGATTTTTCGGTACTAGGCGCGACGATGGTAACGCGAGTATCAGGTAGCTCCCTCAGTGCGCTAGCTAAAGCGTGCAGGCCGCTAGCTTCGAATCCGTCGTCGTTTGTGATTAAAATTTCTTTCAAATTTATTCCTTTTTATCACGATTAACTCAAATTTGACGAGCCCATAGCTTTCAAATTTTTAAAGAAATGATTTTAGCACAGCTTTTATTATTTAAATTTAAAGTTTTAGGCCATGTTGGATATTGTTTACTTTATATTTTAGTTTTTAAATTTTATTCAAATTTAAGATAATAAATATACTATAGTATATAACATCGAAATATACTGAAATCAATCATAATAAATTGATAACAACTACTGTTATATTTACACAGTATAAAAATAAGCTTTAGATTTAATTTTAATTATATTAGGAAAATAAATGAGAATTTAAGCGAACTAATAATAAAATACCGGCTTATAAATAAAGTTAAGTTTTATTTAAATTTACAAAGGAGGTTAGAAAGCCGATTATGGAAAACGCAAAGAAAAAAGCGTCTAAATGGGTCATAGCTTTACTGGCGGTTATCGGACTTACGGGCGGATTTGGGATTTTCACGTTCTTTTTCGCTAACGGTCCTCAGCATCTTACTCGCGATCCCGAAGCCTGTATAAACTGCCACGTCATGAACCAAGTCTATGAAGGCTGGTCTAAGGGCGGACATCAACACGTTACGACGTGTATAGATTGCCACATGCCTAAAGAATTCGTAAGCAAATGGCTGGCGAAAGCTAAATACGGCTTCTTGCACGGTTATGCGTTTACTTTCTTGGATAATCCCGTATCGTTTACCGCAAGCGATGAGCAAAAGGAAATCATACAAAACAATTGTATAGAGTGCCATAAGGATTATGCTAGAAATTCAGTCGATCCAAGAGCTATAGGCGATAGCTTGCCAGGCAAACACGGGCAGTATGCTAATGCCAACGAGCCATTAAAATGCGTATCTTGTCACAGACAAGCCGGACACGCACATAACTTTTAAAACAATCCTAGGAGGAGAATAAATGAAAAATAACAAACTGTTATACGCGGTTACTTTTTTAGTGGCCGTTGCACTCGGTGCGGGCGTACTTGCTCTTTATAACGACATAGCTCATAAAAAAGAGGAGTCAAAAGCTTACCCGCTAATGCTAAACAAAGTGAGCGAACTTGAGCCTGATTTTGAAAAATGGGGCGCAAATTTCCCAAATCAGCTCGATGCTTACAAAAAAATGGAGCATAAAAGCGACGCAAATCCAAACGGAAGCGAATTTATCGAGACGGCTTTCGGCGGAGATTTCCCTTACAGTAAAATCATTCGCTGGCCTGCGGCTACGGTGTTTTGGAACGGCTATGCATTCGGCGTAGATTACAGCAAACCTAGAACTCACTACTACTCTCAGATAGATCAGATCGAAACCAAAAGAAACGATAAAGAGTATCTAAACGCTCACGGGCTTCCTGCATTTAAGGGTCAGCCAGGATATTGCGTCAATTGCCACACCGGATATTTAACCGCGCTTCAAGTTGATGGCGATTATAACCTAACTGCCGATCCTACGTCTGCTGCGACTAAGCCTATGCCGTTTTTCGATGTAATGCCTAAAGAGGAAGGCGAAAAGAGAAAAGCCGCGTGGACGAAGATGAACTCTATCCCGTATTTCGACGTTATGAAAAAAATCGCGGCTAAACACGGCGAAACTATCCACGGCTCGCACTTAGGTAGCACCTGTGCAGACTGCCACTCGCCAGATGATATGAGTCTAAGAGTTACAAGACCCGCATTCGTGAACGCAATGGTCGCTAGAGGCTACCAAGCCGACGCAAAAAGCGGTATAAAGGCCACCAGACAAGAGATGAGAAGCTACGTTTGTATGCAGTGCCACGTAGAATACTATCCTGCAGGCAAAGAATCCGTTTTAACCTTCCCTTGGAATTTCTGGAAGAAAGACGAGCCGTTTAAGATCGAGAATTTCGACCAATACTATGACGATCAGTTAGCCAAAGAGGACGGATTTAAATTTGACTACATCCACAAAGATACCGGCGCTAAAATCATCAAGATGCAGCACTCAGAGGCCGAGCTAAGCTCGACCGGCATCCACGGAAGAAGCGGCGTAACGTGCGCAGACTGCCACATGCCGTATAAACGCGAAGGCGCTCAAAAGATCACTGAGCACGAAATTTTAACTCCTCTAGCCAATATAAATGCGGCTTGCAAAACTTGCCACCCGCAAAGCGAGCAGGTATTAAAAGATAGAATCGCGTTCGTTCAAAATCGCCACGCTTACGAGCTAAGAAACTGCGAAAATGCGCTACTTTCTTTGATCCAAGACATAAAAACGGCCAGAGCCGAGCTAGCTAAGCATGAGAAATTTGCTTCGATCGCCGATGAAAAAGAGAGAAAAGAAGCTATCAGTAAGGCTCTTGAAAAGACTCTTTACTTGCACCGCAAAACTCACATCCGCTGGGACTTCGCATTTAGCGAAAACAGCTACGGCTTCCACGGAGACGAAGAGTCGGCTAGGATCCTAGGTCAATGTAAAGAATTTGCTCGCCAAGGACAAACCGAGCTAGTTAACGAGCTTGCGCCTTACGGCATCAGCATCAAGCTAACTCAAGAGGCTACTCCGGTTCCTGCGCCTGCTTCTTTGGGACATAAATATCCTATCGGCGTAGCGCCTACTGAAGCTATGAAAAAAGCTGACGAAGACGTTAAGAACCTAAATTTTAAATAAAACCCCTAAACCCAAGGCCTGCGGGCTTTGGGTTTTTTAAATTTACGCATTTTTCTTTCAAATTTCAAAATCCTAATTTACTTATAAATTTAAATTTTATTGTTTATTTAGCCGTTTTAGGCGATAATCTTCATCAAATTTAAAGGAGAAAATATGCTTAAAAAATTTATTTTTGCTGCACTTGCGGCGAGTTTGGTTTTCGGCGCGCAAGATCTTGCGATCAAAGCAAAACCTGCGTCAAGCATCGAGGAAACTTCGGAAGAGGAATTTGATGAATCGCAAGCGCGCGTAGATGAGTGTATGCAAAAAGATAGCTCGACTGCCGGCATGATACAGTGCATAGATGCAGAATTTGCTATCCAAGATAAACTCCTAAATCAAAACTACAAAAAAGCCATGAGCGTGCTAAACGACGAAAATAAAAAGAAGCTAAAAGACATCCAACGTAAATGGGTGGCCTATAAAGAGGCCAAGTGCCCGTTTGTGCCGCCTATGGGTACGCTTTATGCCGTAACGGCTGCCGATTGTTACCTGCAGATGACTAAGGAGCGCGCTAGAGAGCTTGCAAACTTAGCCGAGGACTTTGAGGGTAATCAGTGAAGCTACTCGTCTCTTGTTTAGAGGCCTCTGCAAATTTGCACTTCGAGCAGGTTTTAGAGCACCTGCCAAAGTGCGAACTAAAAGGCATTTTCGACGAGAAATTCGGCGAACCTTATATGCGTAGCTCGGAGTTTTCCGCGATGGGCTTTGTGGAGGTTTTACCGCTTTATTTTAAGGCAAAACGCGCGATAAAAGAGATGACTCGCCTAGCTGCACAGTGCGACGCCGTGCTACTTATCGATAGTCCCGCCTTTAACCTGCCGCTAGCTAAAGCGATCAAAGAAGCCGGTATCAAAACGCCCGTAACCTACTATATCTTGCCGCAGGTGTGGGCGTGGAAGGCTGGACGCGTTGCGAAAGTCGAGACGTACTGTGATCATTTGGCTTCGATTTTGCCGTTTGACGGGATGTACTATAACCGCTCACGCTACGTCGGACACCCGCTACTTGACGAGCTGCGAGTGCGAAAAAACGAGCTTTTGCAAAGCGGTAAGATCGCTTTTATGCCCGGATCCCGCCGTGCCGAAATTTCGCGGTTGATGCCGATTTTTCGCGAAGTGGCGAGCCAGATAAAAGACAAAGAAAAACTGCTCGTCGTGCCGCCGTTTTTGGCAAACGATATGCAAATTTACGGCGACGTGAGCGGCTTTAGCGTCGTTACGGACGCTCCGCGCGCGCTTTTGCAAAGCGAGTTTGCCTTTATCTGCTCGGGTACCGCGACGCTGCAGGCCGCACTCGTGGGTACGCCGTTCGTGCTAGCCTATAAAGCCAAAGCCATCGACATAATGATAGCGCGGATGTTTGTGAAGCTGCGCCACATCGGGCTTGCAAATATCATGTTTGATTTCATGGGCGAAGCGGCGCTGCACGAGGAGCTGTTGCAAGAGGAAGTAACGCCAAGCAATCTAATAAAAGCCTACGAGAGCTGCGATAAAGAGAAGTTTATCAAAGGCTGCGAGAAACTGCGAAAGTACCTAAAGCACGGCTCTGCAGCTAGCGTAGCTCAAATTTTAATAACAAACAAAGGATGAAAAATGACCGAACCGATGACGCTTTTTGGATATGAAAAAATCACAAACGAACTAAAAAATTTAAAAACCGTCGAACGTCCGAATATCGTCGAGGAGATCGACATTGCGCGCAGTCACGGCGACCTAAAAGAAAACGCCGAATACCACGCCGCACGCGAAAAGCAGGCGTTTATAGAAAGCCGCATCGCAGAGCTAAGCGACATAGTAAGCCGCGCTAAGGTAATCGATCCCGCCGAATACGAGCACGATAAAGTAAAATTTGGCTCCACGGTCGTCATCATGGACGTAGAAACTGAGCTAGAAAAAACATATACGCTAGTGGGCACGCCTGAAAGCAACCTGGAGCGCGGACTCATCTCGATAAATTCGCCTCTAGCCAAACAGCTAATCGGCAAGAGCGAGGGCGACGAGGTCGCGTTAAATTTGCCAAACGGCAGAAGTGACGTCGAGATCGTATCCGTTAGCTACAAACCGATCAAATTTTAAGCCGATGAGTGCGTTTAAAACCGTTAAATTTACGAGCTCGACCAGTAAATTTGAGCCGTCAAATTTAACTATGGCGTTTGCTAAATTTTCCGAATTTGTTTTAGTCAAATTTGGCTCGCTAAATTTAAAACTCTTAGCCGCAAATTTGATGTTGCAAAAAGTAAAATTTGATGCCTGAACAAATCGTCGTAAAAAGCGGCGCGATCTTTATCGCCGACTCGCACGAAAACGAAAATCGTGAAAATTTCTGGCATTTTTTATGCGCGTTAAAAAGCGGCGAGATAAAGACGCCGCAGCTGTTTTTGATGGGCGATATGTTTGATTTTTTGGCTAGCGAGTGCGAGTTTTTCGTCAAATTTTACGAGCGATACGTCCGCGCGATCAACGAGCTGGGCGAGGAAATGGAAATTTATTATTTCGAGGGAAATCACGATTTTAACCTCGCGCCTTTGTTTAAAAACGTCAAAGCCTATCCGATCGGCGCTCAGCCGGTTAAATTTGCCTCTGAGTATGGTCAGAGCGTGCTTATCGCGCATGGAGATATATTTTTGCCTTTCGTTTCGAAATACGCTTTGAGATTTTTGCGTGTCAAATGGTTTTTAAAAATGATGAATTTTTTCGATAAATTTTTAAATTTTAGACTCTCGAAACGAATTTTAAATAAGCTTAAACGAAAAATTTTAGATTATAAAATACCGAATTTTAAGAATTTAGTCGAGGCAAAAATGCGCCGATATAACGCATTTTACCAGGCTGACGTCGTCATCGAGGGGCACTACCACCAAGGTGAACAGTACACGATAGGTAAACAAAAATATATAAATATTCCATCTTTTGCATGCGAGCAAAGCTATTTTGTAGTAGAATACGGCCAAAATATTAAGTTTGCTCGAAAGAGCGTAAAGGTTTAAAATGCTTAACAACGGCACATTAAAAACCGGTTCAAATGAGATGGAGCTTGTTGATTTTCGTATCTTTAAGCAGTCGGGGGACAATGTATATGAGGGTATATACGGCGTCAACGTGGCTAAGGTACGCGAGATCATCAAGATGCCTAATTTAACCGAACTTCCAGGAGTACCCGAGTATATCGAGGGGATTTTTGACCTTCGCGGCGTAGTGATACCTGTCATAAATTTAGCCAAATGGATGCAGATAAAAGAGCCTAAGGGCGGAGCTATCAAGCCTCGCGTCATCATTGCCGAATTTAGCGGTATATTGATAGGCTTTATCGTCCACGAGGCAAAGCGAATCAGGCGCATAAGCTGGGCGGACATCGAGGCGGCGACTTTTGCCTCAAATGCTGGAACGCTAGATAAAGGCAAGATAACAGGCGTAACTCGCATCGAAAACGACGAAGTTTTGCTCATACTAGACCTTGAAAGCGTCGTCGAAGAGCTTGGTATCTATAGTCCGAAAATGGAAGTAGAGATCGATCAAAGTAAGCTTTTGAGCGGTTTAGCACTAGTGCTAGACGATAGCTCGACGGCAAGAAAACTAGTAAAAGATATGCTAGAAAAAATGGGACTAAAAGTAGTCGAAGCAAAAGACGGCGTAGAGGGGCTTGCTAGGATGGAGGATCTTTACGAGATGTACGGCGATAAGTTAAATAACTTTTTAAGGGTGATTTTGAGCGATATCGAGATGCCTCAGATGGACGGATACCGCTTTGCATCGACGATAAAAGACGATCCGAGATATACGGGAATTCCTATCATATTTAACTCTTCTTTAAGCAACGATTATAGCGAAGCTCAAAGCAGAGAGGCCGGAGCCGCCGCGTATCTAACCAAATTTGACGCATCGCTATTTTATAACGAAGTGCTTCGTGTGATCGAAGCGCACAAGAAATAAGGGGGAAAATCATGGATGATATGAGAGAAATAATGGAAGACTTCCTGGTTGAAGCCTTCGAACTAGTAGAACAAATAGACCATGACCTTATAGAACTTGAGTCAAATCCTGAAGATTTAGAGCTTTTAAATAGAATTTTCCGCGTTGCGCATACGGTCAAGGGGTCATCGAGCTTTTTAAATTTCGACATCCTTACTAGGCTCACTCACCACATGGAGGACGTGCTAAACAAAGCTCGCCGAAATGAACTAAAGATAACTCCGGATATCATGGACGTGGTGCTGGAGTCCGTGGATATGATGAAGGGGCTACTACACGGTATCAGAGATAGCGGTAACGATACGGACGTAGGCATCGAGATAGAAGATATCTGCAAAAGACTAACCGCGATATCTGAAGGCGAAGCCCCGAGTGCGGCCGCTAGCGAGCCTGCTGCTGCAGCGCCAGAGCCTGTGGTAGAGACGCCGAAAGAGCCTGAGCCCGAACCCGTTAGCGATGAGAATTTATCAAATTTAAGCGACGACGAGGTCGAAGCCGAGATAGAAAGACTGCTGAAAGTAAGAAAGGCTGAAGACCAAGCAAGACGGGCTCAAAAAGCAGCAGCGGGCGAAGCGCTAAAACCTACCGCACCGGCTGCGCCGCAAGCTCCAGCTCCCTCAAATTCGGCACCGGCTCCAAAGCCCGCTCCAGCAAAGCCCGCCAACAAAAAAGAGGACAAAAAAGTACCGGCTCCATCAAGCGGAGCTAGCGCCGACGAGCAGACTATACGCGTCGAGGTTAAGCGCCTAGATCACCTGATGAACCTGATCGGCGAGCTGGTGCTTGGCAAAAACAGATTGCTCAAAATTTACGACGACGTCGAGGAGAGATATGAGGGCGAGAAATTCCTCGAGGAGCTAAATCAAGTAGTGTCTAGCCTAAGCCTAGTGACTACCGACATACAGCTAGCCGTTATGAAAACGAGGATGCTACCTATCGCAAAGGTGTTTAATAAATTTCCTCGCATGATCCGCGATCTAAGCCGCGAGCTAAATAAACAAATCGACCTTGAAATCACGGGCGAGGAGACGGAGCTTGATAAATCCATCGTCGAGCAAATCGGCGATCCGCTCGTGCATATGATAAGAAACTCGTGCGACCACGGCATCGAAGACGGTCCTACCAGACTAGCTGCAGGCAAGCCTGAAAAAGGCACTATCCAGCTAAAAGCCTACAACGAAGGTAACCATATCGTAGTCGAGATCACCGACGACGGTAAGGGGTTAGATGCCGATATGCTAAAGGCACGCTCGATAGAAAAGGGCATCATCACCGAGCGCGAAGCCGATACTATGAGCGATAAAGAGGCGTTTGGGCTTATATTTAAGCCTGGATTTTCGACTGCTGCGAAGGTAACTAACGTAAGCGGTCGCGGCGTGGGAATGGACGTTGTAAAGACTAATATCGAAAAGCTAAACGGCATAATCGACATCGAAAGCGAAGTGGGCAAGGGCACGACGATGAAGCTAAAGATCCCGCTCACGCTAGCTATCATCCAGTCGCTTTTAGTAGGTGCTCAGGAGGAGTTTTTCGCTATTCCTCTAGCAAGCGTTTTAGAGACCGTGCGCGTACCGATCGACGATATCTATACGATCGACGGCAAAAACGTGCTCAGACTACGAGACGAGGTGTTGTCGCTGGTTAAGCTATCTGATATCTTCGGCGTCAAGCAGGTCTTTGACGGCGGAGATCAGACATACGTGGTCGTTATCGGTGTAGCGGAAGCAAAGCTTGGCATCATCGTAGATAGCCTCGTAGGACAAGAAGAGATCGTCATCAAATCAATGGGCGATTATTTGCAAAATATCCCTGGAATCGCGGGTGCAACGATAAGAGGCGACGGCCGCGTAACGCTCATCATCGACGTAGGTATGATGATGGAGATGGCAAAAGATATAAAAGTAGACATAAAAGCTAGCATGGAATCCTCAAAAAGCGTCAAAGAAAAACCGAGCGATTATAAGGTGTTAATCGTCGACGACTCGAAGATGGATAGAACTATAATGCAAAAATCGCTCGCACCTCTTGGCGTAACTATTATCGAGGCTACTAACGGCGTTGAGGCTCTAGCTATCGTAAAATCGGGCGAACACGCGCTTGATGCGATGCTAATCGATATCGAAATGCCGAGGATGGACGGCTACACGCTAGCGGGCGAAATTCGCAAGTACTCAAAATATAGAAATTTGCCGCTTATTGCGGTAACCTCAAGGACGTCAAAGACCGACAGGCTAAGAGGAGTGGAGGTAGGAATGACTGAGTACATCACCAAGCCGTATTCGTCCGAGTACCTTGAAAACGTAGTTAGAAAAAATATCAAACTAATAGGATAGAACATGAACGACAAACTAAATCAGGTTCTAAAAAGACAAAAAAGACAGGTGATAGACCCGAGCGAAAAAGAGCGCGAGGAGATCGTCCAGCTAGTCGGCTTTATCGTTGGCGACGAGGAGTATGCGATACCCATTTTAAATATCCAAGAGATAATTAAGCCGATCGAATACACTCGCGTACCTAGCGTGCCTGAGTATGTTTTGGGCGTATTTAACTTGCGCGGTAGCGTCATCCCGCTAATCGATTTGAGAAAGAAATTTTCTCTAAACGCCGCAAAACCAAGCCCAAGCACAAGGTATATCGTGATGAAAGAGGGCGATAACGTCGCGGGATTTGTGATCGATAGGTTAACGGAGGCCATCAGAATACAGCAAAACAGGATCGATCCGCCGCCTGAAACGCTTTTAAAAGATAAAGGCATGATTTACGGTATCGGTAAAAGAGATAACAATATCCTTACGATTTTAAAAGTCGAAACGTTGCTAAAGCGCGATTTCTAGGATCAAATTTGATAAAGCTTTGCGTATTTGATTTTGATTCGACCCTGATGGACGGCGAGACGATAGATTTTCTAGCCGCGGCAAAGGGTGTGGGCGACGAGGTCAGCGAAATAACTGCAAAGGCGATGGCGGGCGAGCTTGATTTTTTTGAGAGCTTGACGCGCCGAGTGTCGCTTTTAAAGGGGCTTGAGCTTGCTAAAGTAGATCAAATTTGCTCAGATTTGCCGCTCATGCCAGGAGCAGCCGAGCTGATCGCACATCTAAAAAGCAAAGACATCAAGGTCGTTGTTTTTAGCGGAGGATTTCACTCCGGTACGGACAGAGCGCAAGAAAAGCTCAAATTTGACGCTAGCTTCGCCAATATCCTGCATCACAAAGACGGCGTCCTAACCGGGCTTGTGGGCGGCGAGATGATGTTTGGCTTTTCAAAGGGCGCGATGCTTGCAAATTTACAAAATTTGCTTGGAATCTCAAAGGAGCAGACGATGAGCGTGGGCGACGGCGCCAACGACCTATCTATGTTTGAGCATTCAAATTTGAAAATCGCATTTTGCGCGAAGCAAATTTTAAAGCAAGCGGCAACTTGTTGCGTGGATAAAAAAGATTTGCGCGAGATCATAAATTTGATATAAAAGGCGAGAAAAATGTTTAATAACGATATAAATTTTTCA
>CAUQHH010000050.1:0-11800 GCA_963517705.1 uncultured Campylobacter sp. | reverse complement strand
GAGCTTTTTATCAAAATTTTGATCGATTTTTATGAGCTGATTGCCACTTTTTTGAAAGATCCCGCGCTCGTTTATGACGATGCTCACGGCGATCGGGCTTAGTGTGTCGTAGAGCAGCTCGCTTTGGCTGAGTTTAAATTTACCGTAGCTTTTAAACTCCACGTTAAATCCGCTCAAAAACTTCGTCTGAGCAAACTCGCCGCTGATATTTTGCGTTTTGATTTGAGATTTTATCTCGTTAAAATCAAGCCCCATCAGGCTCGCCGCCAAACTAAAAATTATCGCTATTTTTTTCATTTATATACCTTTTTATTGCATTTTGTAACTCTTGCGGGATCTCAAAGCACGTCTGCATCGCACGCATATCCACAGCCGCCTGTGAGGTCGCGCCCGTACACAGCGTCTCGCCGCTTTTGGCGCTTTTTACGACGTAGCCGATCTTTAAAAAGCACTCGCACTCCTTTAGCGTCGCCTCCACCTCGATCTCGTCGCCGAAAAACACGGGCTTAATATATTTTGCTTCGATTTTTACGATCGGATAGGCGTAGCCGTCCGCCCTCATCGCCTCGTAGTCGTAGCCTATCTCCTCTAGCAGCGCGCACCTAGCCGTCTCAAAATACTTCACGTAGTTGCCGTGCCACACGACGTTCATGCTGTCCACGTCGTAAAACTGCGCCTTTAGCGCGACCGATTTTGATATCATCTCATCTCCAAAAATCAAAAAAATTAAACCACTGTGCAGGCGTTTGCTTGCAGCGATTTTCTAGCTCGCGGACGTAAATTTGTAGATACTGGCGTGCTGCGGCGGCCCTATCTCGCCCTAGCTTTACGGCACTTACTAGCGGCACTAGCTCGATCCTAAATTTACCGTCTATCTTTTGACACCACAGCGAGCTTATCTTTACGCCTAAAATCCCCGCGATGAGGTACGGGCCGTAGTTAAAGCCGGCCTCCTTGCCCAGAAATTTCACGCGCGCGGCCTTATCTCCGCCAAGAGGCGTCCTGTCGCCCATTATGCCGATATGCTCGCCGCTCTCGACGATATTTTTTAGCTCCAGC
Organism: uncultured Campylobacter sp.; assembly: GCA_963517705.1. Classification (GTDB taxonomy): domain Bacteria; phylum Campylobacterota; class Campylobacteria; order Campylobacterales; family Campylobacteraceae; genus Campylobacter_A. Next base: position 10,741 of record CAUQHH010000050.1, on the reverse strand, counting down.
ATCGCGGCAACGTCTAGCTTATTTACCGCCATCATGCGCACGCTGCCGTCGTTTTTGCTGATTTCGCGCAGCACTTCGTTAAATTTGCGCGAGTTCTCGTCATAGGTCAAAATCACCATCCTAAAGCCCTTGACCCGCGCAGCTAAAGCCTTGCAAATTTCGACGTTTCCAAGATGCGCCGTGAGCAAAATTTGCCCTTTTTGCGCGCCGATTAGTTCGCTTTTTATACGCTCTAGGTCAATGATTTCTAGCTCGTCATCCTTGATCTTGCCTTTCCAGACTCTAAATTTATCGCAGATAGCGCCGCCAAACGCCTCAAAATGACTAAAAACGCTCGCTCCTTTTAGCGTCTGCGAGCCGGCAAATTCGCTTAAATTTCGTCTAAACTCGGCGATGTTTTCGCGCTCGTTTTTTGAAAATATATAATAAAACCAAACTACGATTTTAACGATAAGCTTTAGCGCAAACTCAGGCAAAATTTGCGCTAAAAATAGGCTAAGCCTCAAAAAAAACGCACCGCCTCTTTCCTGCTTTTTCCACCAGAGATTTTGCTCGGCGTTTTCTTGAGGTTTTTTTAAATTTTGCGCGTCATTCGCTTTGTTTGCCTCATCAAATTTACGCGGCTCGCCGCGGTCATTTTCGCTCAAATTTAGCCCGCACGCTCGCCAAATTTTACCCAGCGCAAATTTAGGCAGAGAAAAGAAGCATTTTGCGTGCATAAGGCTGATTAGCGCGTTATCGCGTAGCATCTTAAAGTGCGAAACGCCGCCCTTTTCGTAGCGCACGTACGTATCGATCCAGCGCACATCGATGCCCTGTCTTACGGCATTTACAAGGATTTCGATGTCAAATTCCATCCTATTGGTCTTGCTTTTTGCCGCCGCTTTTTTAAGCTGCTCTAAAGGATAGACGCGAAAGCCGCACATAGCGTCTTTGATGCCAAGGCTTAGCGTATTTATCGCGACCCAAAAATTCGTGATTTTCCTGCCGTGGACGCGGGATTTTGGCGCATCATCGCCGTAGATAGGATTTGCGCAGACGATGCTTTGCGGGTGCGCCTCGCTCTCGCGCAAAAACTCGCCGATGAGAGCCGCGTCGTGCTGAAAATCGGCGTCGATTTGCAGAACGTGGCTAAAACCGCGCTCCAGTGCAAATTTAAACCCGTCCTTCATCGCGATGCCCTTGCCGCCGTTTTGCGCGCGCGTGAGCAGCAAGATCCCCTCCGTTCGCTCAAGCTCTGCCAAAATTTGCTTGCTCGCCTCGTCCGAGCCGTCGTCCACGACGATAACGGGCAGCTCGTATGTTTTTAGCGCGGCGATCAGGGCTTTGATATTTTGCGGGTGATTGTAAAACGGCACCAAAAACGCAAATTTATTCAAAGCGCAGCCCTGCCTGTCGAGCATTTTTCGCCGTTGCAAAACAGCTCAAAGTAAAGCTTGCCGCCGCGTTTTTCAAAACAAACGCGAAGCAAATCGCCCGGTCTAACAAACTTCATAAATTTTAGATTTTCCACCGTGCTAGCGCCGCTAACGTCGATACCGACGCCGCTGGCTAGCTCAAAGACGTAGTCAAGCTGCATAAATCCCGGCAGCAGCGGTAAATTTGGAAAATGGCTTTCAAAAATCTCAAGCCCTGCGTGCATGATAGCGCTAAATTCGTACTTTTTCGCGCCGTCAAGCCGCTCGCCGCCCTCGTCAAATTTAACGCGGCTAGCATTTGTGTCGCAGTTTAAGCCGCTCGCTAAATTTTGGCCGCTTTTATAAATTTGACCGCCACAAATTTCGCCCGCCTCATTTACGCGCCCGCCGCTCCAAACGGGTTTAGGGCTAGCAAACAGCGCATTTTCAAATTCGCTTTTTTCAAATTTGCCCTGCTGGTTTCGCGGCATTTTTTCCACGATTTTAAAGTAGCGGACGCTGTTTTTAAACTCGAGCTTCAAAAGCTCTTTTAGCTCTGCTACTACGCCTTTTTTGCCGATTTTTCTAAATTTTTTAAGCCCCTCGTCGTTAAGCTGTAAAAGCGCGGCTATGCGTTTAAATTTCGGATGCGGCGCGCAGTAGCAGTCCGCGAGCAGGCCGCTTTCTAACAGCTTTGCTTCGATACTCTCCAGGCTCACGCGCTTGTCGTTTAGCTTGACGATGCGGTCTATCCTGCCTTGTAGCGCGAGGCGGCCCTCGTCGATGCTAGCCGCGTCGTTAGTCTGAAAAAAGTCGCACCAAGGCGAACTCACGTTTAGCGCGCCTCTACCATCTAGCCCGGCATTCACCGCGCTAAACAGCCTAAGCCCGCACCCCTCGTCCCTAGCCACTATGCCCGTTTCCGTACTGCCGTAGATTTCGACGATACGCGCGTCGCAAATTTGGCCTAGCTCGCCTCTTAGCTCCTTTTTTAGCGGCGAACCAGCGCTTACGATCCCGCTTAGGCCTTTTAGCGCGATTGCGGCGGGACTTTGAGCTAGAGTTCTAAGTAGCACCGGACTAGCGATAAATACGTGATTTGCAAGCTCTAATCCCAAAATCGCCTCTGGATAGTTTAGCTCGTCCGCGATGACGCGAGCGCCCAGCACCAGCGGCAAAAAGACCTTAAACGTAAGCCCAAACATGTGCCTATGCGAAACGCTCGAAAAAAAGGTATTTCGCTCGCTAAAACTTAGCTCGCCCGCTAGATACTCGCTCTCTTTTATCATCTGCGCGAGCGACTTTTCTATCATTTTGCTTTTGCCGCTTGAGCCTGAAGTTTGCAGGTAAAATTTAGCCTGCGGATCAAATTTAAGCCCCTTTGCGGGCTCGTTTGCAAGAAAATTTGAAAAATTTTCATCGTTTACGGCGATCAAATTTGGCTCATAGATCGGCTTTGCCAGCACGCAAGGCGCGACGCCCGCCAAAAGCGAGCCGAAAAACGCGACGTAAAATTTAAACGCGTCGTCAATGTAAATTTGTAGCTCCTTTACGCCCCCTTTTTCTAAAAATGCGGCAAATCTAAGGCACGCATCAAAGGCGTCGCGAGAGTCGTCCGTAAATCTAAAATTTTTTAAATTTTCCTCAAAGCTCATTATTTTTTATAAATCTCTTTCTAAATAAAATTTCCCCGAAAAATAGCGCCCCCATCAGCGCGTAAGAGACCGCACCGCTGTAAACGCTCCAGTAAAATTTATCTTCCATCAAGGCTAGTGCAAGCGATAGGGCGGCGTTAAAAACAAAAAACGCGCACCAAATTTTGGTCAAATTTCGCGTATAGATCACGCCTTTTTCGTCCAAATTTGGCTCTTTTAGTTTTGCTATTTTGGTGATGACGGCCTCGTTTTTTAGGCTAAAAGCAAAAAACGCCAAAAACGCTAAACTCACCAAAACAGGGTAAAGATACGCTAAAAATCCGCCTCTAAAAATCATACAAACTATGAAAAAAACAGCGGCCGCGATACTAAGCCTTCTCTCAAAACCGCTTGAATACGCCCCGCGAGCTATCCACAGCACAGCCAGCACCCAAACAACCCAAAAGGCAAAATCGCCCGCGAAAAATAGCGCGAACGGGTAGATGACGCTAACTACGCTTAGGACGATTTTAAGCTTGCTCGTCAAATTTTTTAGCCACCGCGTTTACGATGTCTTCGAGCGTTTTTACGTTTTTAAAGTCTTCAGGCATCAATCGGTGTCCCGTTTTGCGCTTGATGTGATCGATAAGATCGATCGCGTCGATGCTATCTATCTGCAAATCCTCGTAGATACGCGTTTGTGGCGTGATTTTGGCCTCGTCGATCTCAAAAAGCTGCACGAGAGCTGACTTTAAAATCTCAAAAATTTCTTCCTGCTTCATCGTTATTTCCTGTTTTCAAAGATGTATTGCGCGAGGCTTTTTACGCTGTAAAAAATCTCTTTTAAATTTGCGGTTTTAGAATCAAGCACTAGGCCGTAGCTTTTTTGCACCGCAAGGCCAAGCTCTAGCGCATCGACGCTATCAAGCCCGAGCCCTTCATTAAAAAGCGGTGCGTTTTCGTCGATATCGCTCGGCTTCATATCCTCTAAATTTAAGCTCTTTATGATAAGCTCTTTTATCTCATCTATTAGTTCGTTCATTGTTTAAACTCCTTTGTATAATTTTCGCTGATAAAAGCGTGCAGCTCTCTAGCCCTGATCGGGTTTGGCCTATCCGCGCAAAATCCGTCCAAATTTAGCCTAAAAAGCTCTTTGAACTCGTATTTTATCATAACGCTCGGGGTTTTATACCAAGGCTCGTGTTTTTTGAGGCTGGGCGGATCCATTTTGATGGCGATGGCAACTAGCTGCTTTGCCGCATTTACCGCGATGTAGGCGGCTGCTTTATGAAAAACTATCTCACCCGCCGTGCGCGTACCTTCTGGAAATATTATCAAGCTCTCGCCGCTCTTTAGTGCATCCGCGCTTTTTTGCAAAAGCTCCTCGTTTGCGGTATTTAGGATATATCCGCATGATTTTATCGCGGGAGCTAAGAAGATATTTTTACCAAGGCTTGCCTTTACCACGCAGTTTGCGCGGCGGATGAGCGCTATCAAAAAAACGACGTCTAAAAGCGAAGGGTGATTTGCGATGATTATCTGCGAGGCGGAGCCAAGCCCCAAAGGAAGGTCAAATTTGGTGCGCTGATAGCCGGAAATTTGCGTAGAGAATATAAAAAATCTCCAAGCCAAACGCACCAGATCGCGGCAAAAATAACGGATAAATTTAAATTTATAAAGCCCAAGAAGCGCAACCGGAACAAAGATCAAATTTCCAAGCGCGCAAATGAGTCCAAATAGCGCAAAATTCGCCCCTACGATAAAAATTTTAAACCAGTGACGAGGGCTCATAATCCCACCGCCAAGCGGAGTTTTTATCCGCGCTTTGCCAGGAGCATTTTTGTTTCGGATCAAAATTTTGCAGGAATTTAACGAGCAAATTTTCATCCGTTTTGCCGTCCGATTCGCCTTGCGACAGGCTCAAATTTTCGCCCTCGCTAACTAGCAAACAAACCATACAAGAGGGCGCAGACTCGTCAAAATACTCCTGTGAAATGCTCTCGTGATAGGCTAAAACCAGAGCGTTTTTGGCTCCGCTTTTTAGCATCAGATGCGCCTGCACTAAAGCGTACTCTAGCGGCGCGTATGCCGAAACGGCGGAGATTTCGCTGCGATTTTTAAAATTTATCGCTAAAAGCGACGAAAGGGCGTTGTGAACCGAGAGCGAAAACGAGGTCGGCGAGATAATCTCGCCATGAGCTAGCGTGTTTTGCAGCTCAAAACAGCGATTTATCTCCCCTTCGTACGAACTAAACACGATAGGCATATCAAGCAGCGCAATGTTTTTGGTTAGATCAAAGGCGCATTTTGCCGCGCGGCTAAGTCTGCGGCGCTCAAGCGGAGGCACGTGCGAGACGTCAAGCTCCCTCTCGTATGCCGCCAGCTTCGCGTCCTGCGCGCCGTTAAAAACAACTGCGTCGAAAAAATCGAGTTTAAAATTTAGCCTCATTCGCCCATCTCGCCGTTATTTCGCGATATCGCCTTTTAGCGTTACGCCGGCCATCAAAGCGCCCGCGCCGCACTGAAACTGCGTTTTGGAGTCAAAAGGCTGTTTTTTGTAGTAGCCGGTTAAATTTACCACCCTCGCGCCGCCCTCTTGCACCGCGCGCTCTTGGAAAGTCTTTACGGCCGACAAAAACGCCCACTGGCACGCCTCTTTATCGCTTTTATTGAAGGCATTGGTTTTTTTGTTTGCCATTAGGCCGCTTTTGATGATGCCGCCTTTCGTACCGGAGCCGAAGCTTAGCTTGATGTTTGGATTTAGCACCTCTTTTGCCTTTGGCGAGCTTAGCGCCTCCTCGATCGAAAAGCTAAGCACGTCGTCACGCGCGCTCAAATTTAAAGCCAAGGCGCAAACGCCTGCTAAAACTAATAATTTTTTCATTTTTTCTCCTTATTTCAAATTTGCTTTAAACGCCACCGCAGTCGCCATATTTCCGACTACGCATTGAAATTTATCCTTGCTATCTAGCAACTTATCCTTATAGTTTCCTTGTATATTTACGACGCTGCTTTTGCCCGCGTTTTTAGCCGCCGTTTGCAGATCGACCAAGGCCTTAACGAATACGTATTCGCAAGACTCCTTATAGTTATCTTCGCGCGGGTCTTTTACCGCGTCGCCGAAGCTATTTTCCTCTACCGTGCGGTATTTGTTGCTACGGCTTTGCGATTTTACGGGCTCTAGCTCTTCGTCCGTCTGCTTAGAAAACTGCAAGCTTATATCTTTTAGCAGATATTTCTTTGCGAATTTAGACTCCAGAGAGCTTGCGATATCGTGCTCGTAAAACTCATCCTTTGCCGCCGTAAAAGAGCAAATCAAAAGCAAAACGGCTAAAATTCGTTTCATATTTTACCTTCAAATTTTAAATTCTTTTAAATATCAGCGATGTATTTACTCCGCCGAAAGCAAAGTTGTTACTCATCACAAAGTCCGTATCTATCGCGGTTTGCTCGGTCAGGTAAAAAAGCGGCGCGCAGCTAGGATCAACGCGGGTCAAATTTATCGTCGGAAAAAATCTTTTCTCCCGCATCATCATCACGCTAAATATCGCTTCCAAACCGCCGCAAGCTCCTAGCGTGTGGCCGAGGTAGCTTTTTAGCGAGCTGATAGCGATCTTATCGCCGAAAAGCTCGTTTGTAGCGATACTTTCGGCTATATCGCCCTGCTTAGTCGCCGTGGCGTGAGCGTTTACGTAGCCGATCTTTTCAGGCGTTAAATTTGCGTCTTTTAGCGCCAAAGCCATCGCGCCTTTCATCGTCGCGCTTTGCGGACGCGTTACGTGCGAGCCGTCGCAGTTTGAGCCAAAGCCTACGACCTCGGCGTAAATTTTAGCCCCACGCTTTACGGCACTCTCTTCGCTCTCTAGTAAAAGTATCCCAGCGCCCTCGCCTAGCACTAGCCCGTCGCGCTCCTCGTCAAACGGGGTAGGCGAAATCTCGGGCGAGCTATTTTTCACGCTAGTGGCGTAGAGCATGTCAAACACATATGCCTCGCTCGGGCACAGCTCCTCCGCGCCGCCTGCTAGCATCATATCAATTTTGCCGCTTTTGATACTCTCGTAGGCATATCCGATCGCATGCGAGCCGCTCGTACATGCCGAGGAGGTCGGGATGATGCGCCCTTTTAGCGAGTAAAAAAGCGCGATATTTGCCGCCGTGGTGTGAGGCATCATCTTGATGTAGGTGTTGGCGTTACACTCGTTTTCGCCGCGCTCTAGCAGTTTTGCCATCGCCAGTATCGACTCGGTGCTGCCCGTAGACGAACCGCATGCGACGCCTAGTTTGCCCTCTTGCACGCTAGGGTCTAGGCTCGCGGCGTCTAAATTTTCGCCCCGCATGAGCCCCGCATCTCTTAGCGCCAGCCCCGCCGCCTCGACGCTATACATCGAGACAGTACCCAGGCTTCTTAGCTGCTTGCGGTCCCACGAGCTAGGACACTCGTAGCCCTCTATCGGCGCAGCCAGGCGGGTATTTAGATCGGCGTATCTATCCCACTGAGACATATATCTCACGGCGTTTCGGCCGAGTTCAAATTTAGCCCTTATCTCTTCCCAGCTCTTGCCAAAGGCGCTCACCATGCCCATACCCGTTATAAAAACTCGCATCAGCAAAGCCCTCCGTTTACGCCGATAACCTGCCTTGTTATGTAGGCTGCGCCCTCGCTTAGCAAAAACTCGACTAAAGGCGCGACCTCGTCCGCCCTGCCCGCTCTTTTAGCCGGGATGGCCTTTAAAATCTCCTCCATCGGCAAACCGCCGTCCGTCATATCGGTCTCGATGAGTCCGGGCGCGATACAGTTTACCGTGATATTTCGCGAAGATAGCTCGACTGCGAGAGACTTTGCCGCGCCGATGAGACCTGCTTTGCTTGCCGCGTAGTTGCTCTGTCCGCGGTTGCCGATGACGCCTGAGACCGAGCTCATAACCACGATGCGAGCGGGCTTTTTGGTGCGGATCATAGGCATGAGAGCGGGTTTTAGGACGTTATAGAAGCCGTTTAAATTCGTATCAATAACACTAAACCAATCCTCATCCTCGATGCCGACGAAGGTATTATCGCGCGTGATACCGGCGTTTAGCACGACGGCGTAGTAAGCGCCGTTAGCCTCTATATCGGCCTCGATCGCCGCCCGTGCCGCCTGCGTATCTGCTACGTCAAATTTTAAAGCACCCAAATTTAACTCGTTTTGTAAATTTAATAGTCGCTCGCTCTCGCTTTTGCCGTGCAGCACGACCTCGTATCCAGCCGCCACCAGCCGCCTCGCCACCGCTTCTCCGATGCCGCGACTTGAGCCCGTTATCAGCACTCTTTTACTCATCTAGTATCCTTTTTACGTATTCCTCGTCCGGGCTAAGCACGTTTAGCGTCGCGCGCGCTCCTAGCTCGCCGTTTACGTAAAGCTCGCAGTCGTAAACGCCAAAACCGCTTGCGTCTTGTATCGAGCAGGCCGCCTCGATGACGACTTCGTCTCCCGCCGCTAAAAACGGCTTAAATATCTCAAATTTTCTACTGCCCAGCAAAAAACCCAGGCCAAATTTCATACCTTTTAGCTCGCGCATCTTTGAGTCGTAGATACCCAGCGACTGCGCCATCATCTCGACGGTTTTATGCATGGCGAATTTGCCATTTGAAAGAAATTTATTATCCTCTTTTATCACGCTTTTGGTTTTTATGCGACCATCTTCAAATTTAAGCACCTCGTCGATAAAAACGATCGCCGTACCGTGCGGGAGATAATCTCCTAGGCTCATTTTGCCCTCCCAAACACGATCGCCGCATTGTCTCCGCCAAATGCAAACGACAGCGACATCGCCGAATTTACGACCGCTCTTTGGCTGAATTTTACCAAATTTACCCCCTCTATCTCATCATCGTAAACGCCGTCATATACGTGCGGCGGCAGCGCGGTTTCGCCCTTAGCGCAAAGCATGGCGCAAAGCGCGCTCTCGATGGCTCCTGCGGCTCCAAGCGTGTGGCCGATTAGAGGCTTAACGGAGCTAGCAAAAACGCTCGGCATGAGCGAATGCACGATCTTTGCCTCGATTTTATCGTTTGCCTGCGTGCCGGTACCGTGTAAATTTATATAATCCACGCCGCTTAAATTTGCCGCCTGCAGCGCCTTTTGCACGCACTTAGTTTGCATCTGAGCGCTAAAATCGGGCTGCGTCATATGAAACGCGTCGCAGTTTGAGTGCTCGCCCGCAATAACGACATTTGAGATTTCATCCCTCCTCGCCACGAAAAAGGCCGCGCCTTCGCCGATATTTATGCCGTCGCGATTTTTGGAAAACGGATTTGTTTCGCGCGCGCTTAGGATGCCCAGACTATCAAAGCCGTTAATCGTGAGCGTATTTAGGCTATCCACGCCGCCGCAGATCACCGCGTCGCAGATGCCCGACTCCAGCAGCCTTTTGGCCGTTATGATAGCCTTAACGCCCGACGTACAGGCGGTCGAGACAGAAAACGCAACCGAGCTGAGCCCGTAAAAATCAGCGATAAATTCGGACGGATTGGCTAGAGAGTTGCGATTTATGCCAAATTTTGAAGCATCAAAAAGACCCGTCGCGGCAAAATCCTTAAACGTTTCGTAGTTTTCCTCCACGCCGCTAGTAGTCGTACCCACGACTACGCCGACGCGATTTTTACCGTATTTTTCGATGGCCTCTCGCACATCTTTATCGATCTGCAAAAGCGCGCTTAAAACAAGAGCGTTCGTCCGCGTTTGCAGGTGTTTTGGCGTATTTTGGCTAAATTTAGCCAGCTGCACACCGACCTTGCCAAGGATAAAGCTTTTATCCGCCCTAAAGCCTTCGCAAACGCTCAAAAATCTCTTTTCGCCGCATAAATTTGCAAAATTTTCCTCTGCGTCGGCTCCGGCTGCGCTGATGATGGAGGGCTTGCTAACGTATATCAAGAGCTCTTACCTTAAAATTTTCATTATTTACTGCTATGACGGCCTCTTTTTGATTTGATTTTACGATATTTAGCACTTTAACAAAAAGCTCGTTGTATGTGCTATTTGGCGGTAAAAAGCCGACGGTTTCAAATTCGCCGCTCGGTCTCAAAACTCGCCTAGCTAGCGGAGTGCCCATGGAGTTTATCATCGTAAAATAATAGTCCTCTTTTTCATGCGAAACATAGAGCAAATTTGAGCCGCTTTGGGAAATCACTTCAAACTCGCGTTTATCAAAATTTACGATCTGCGGAACATCAAATTTAGCCTTCGCCGCGCATCCGTAAAGCATGATCGCCGTCACAAAAATAAATAAAAAATTTAAAACCCTTTTAAGCCTCACTCTTTGGTCGCCTTATTAATTTTTGTTTGTTTTAGAATAATGCACAGATTATATCTTTTTAACCTTTAAAAACAATGCGGCAATGTAAATTTGGGGTCGTCTTTTTAAAAAATTGTATTATTAAGTTGATAGCTTTTAATCAGCAACATTTGCGGTTACTAACAAAAAACATGATATATTTGCCAAGTATATGGTAGTATTTAGCTTCGCCTTCGCTACTACCGTATATCTTTTCTGATATTTTTGACTAGCGCCTACAAACAACTATTAGCCATTTCCGCCTTGACTGCATCTGCTATGACGATTTCAATCTCTGATATTTTGAAACGACTCGATATGATTGCAAGATAATTTTTTGTGTAATTTTTGTCTATATAGTAGACATGAGATATGTGTAAATCATTTCTGATTATTT